>JASHNX010000193.1 GCA_030041415.1 Candidatus Sulfotelmatobacter sp. | reverse complement strand
GATTTCTGCACTTGTAGCGCTCGAACTTCCACTAAGCGAACTCGTGGAGTTGGATTTCACTCTTCCCTTTGGCCGGGTCACAAGCTACGCCGTGACTCGCGAGCGGAATGCGTTTCGTTACGGCTTTCAATTCGCCGAATCCAACTGCATTCAGGAAATAATCCGCCCGACTTGCCGTGTGCTTGCGATGGAACAATGTGTGAGCAGCAGGGTCTGAGTGAAACGGCCCCGCCGATGGATCTTGCCGCGATCTAAAATCTGATAGTGTCCTCAGGCTTGATCTGACAGGAAATGCGGTCGGGAACGGGCTTCGGTGCAGCTACTTTAATGCCGCCAGCTTTTGAGTGGCGAGTTGTCCGGCTTGGGTGTTCGGACTATCTTTCTTGATCTGTTCGTAGAGGCGTTTTGCATCGGCGGGCTGGTTGTTGCTCTGGTAAAGTGCGGCCAATTGCAACTCGACGGTGACTTTGCCAACTGCCGTTGTGGGATGCTGAATGAGTTCCTGATACAGCGCGATCGCATCTTTCGTGCGATTGGTTTCGCCATACAGTCCGGCCAGCGCAAGATTCGCAACTGAAGCAAGTTCTTTGCCACCGCTGGAAGCTACAGCCTTGAAACTGTTCTCGGCTGCGGCGTTGTCGCCCATGCTGGCGGAGGTAACTCCCAGGAAATATCGCGCCACTTCTGCGGTGTGAGTGTGCGGATAGTTATCGACGATGGATTGGAACTGTTTCTTCGCAGCTTCGGCTCGTTCCGTCGCAGAGACGAAACTGGGTACGTCGGGCTGGGCCGGCGCTCCCGCGGGGCGAAGCTGAGCTTCGAGAGTCCGTGTCGCCTGGCTCAGCTCGAAGCTGGCTTTTTCGTTCTGCTGGCTCTGGTAATACCATCCGCCGCCTGCGACAGCGGCAATCACTGCGACAGCTATGGCGGCGGCCACCAGCGTGTTTCTGTGTTCCACGCTCCAGTGAGCGGTTTTCTCGGCAGCACCGTAGGTAACACGGCTGAATGCGTCTTGCTTAAGTTGGTGGCGGGTTTGTGCGCGCACGACTACCTTTCCTGTCTCATTCTTGTGAGCCTAAGCCGAAGACTCTTTCGGGCGGGACGATACACAAGTCTACCAGCGGGAAAAGTCACCGTCAAAATTGAGGGACGGTGAGCTTTGCCTCCTACCGATGAACCAAGCGCGACTGATTTTCAGTGAGAAGCTTCTTCCAGGACGCCCCGCTCGAGTTTCTCCTGACATTCAATGCAGTGCCGGGCCCAGGGCACGGCCTCGAGCCGCTTCGGGTTGATTTCTTTTCCGCAGTGAATACACTCGCCGAAGCTTCCCTCGCGAATGCGGGCCAGAGCATTCTCGACCATCTGTAAGAGCTGGCGCTCGTTATTGCTCTGGCTAAAGAGAAACTCTTTCGTATACGAGCTGGCGGCGCGATCCGCAATGTCCTGGGCAGAGTCCTCGTCGGCGCTGCGGCCAGCGGCCTGGTTGCGATTCACCGTACGATGCAAATCCTGCCGGCGCATTTCCAGCCGCTTCTTGAAGGCTTCCAACTTCTTTTTTTCCATAGGCTCACTTCTAAAATTCGACGGCGGCTCTCGAGAGCTGCACACGCAATTTGGGCCAAACAAAAATGATAAGCGCGCGAAACGACATGCGTCAACAGCACGGCAGGTAGGAAAAAATATGGATCAGGTCCGCAAGCGCTAGCCACCATGAACGCACGGTTAGCCTTCGCTCCGATGAAAAACAGACAGCAACGCAGGTCTCCCTTTCGTTTTTGCGCTTCATCGGGCTCGTTCGACCTTACTTTACCGTCAAGGTAAATGCGCAGCTTTGATTGATCGATCCCCCGCTGGCCGTAACTGTTACGTGCGAGGTTCCCGTAGAAGCGCCTGCGCCTTTCGTCAAAGTGAGAGTGGAAAATCCGCTGCCTGGAGCGCTGATTGTTGACGGGCTGAAACTACCGGTTATATGCGAAGGTAACCCCGATATGGAAAGCACGACGGGGTTGTTGAAGCCTGCAACCGCGACCGTGGTGAACTTTATGCTGCCGTTCGAGGCTGAAGTCGCAGTCGCCAATTTGGCGCTTGCAGTCAGAGAGAATCCGGGCACGTTGAGCGTCACCGAGTTTCGCTGGGTCACTTCACCGCCTGTGGCTGCCAGTGAAATCGAGTGGGCCCTAGATGCAACATTTGAGCCGACGGAAAACGTAACCGAAGTCGTTGCCACCCCCGGAGCTGCCACAAGGCTCGATGGAGCAAATTGAGCGCTCACACCGGAGGGCAGTCCACTTGCGCTGAGCGTGATCGCAGAGTTGAAGGAGGAATTTGGAGTGGTGGTGAGCGTCAAGCCGCCTGAATTTCCGGCCGCCGCGCTAACCGTGCTTGTCGAAGTGGAGAAAGTAAACGTCGGTGACGGTTCGACGGTCATCGACAACGGAATGGCTTGTTTGCTTGAGCCGCTGCCGGCAGTTACCGTGACGGAATAAACTCCCGCCTTTGCAGCCGTGCTTGCCGTGAACTTAAGTGTGCTGCTGCCTGACCCCGGAGCCGATAGCATCGCGGGGCTAAACGCGGCCGTTACGCCGGCAGGCAATCCACTCGCAGAAAAAGTGACAGCCGCGTTGAACCCCCCGCTTACAGCAACGTTTAATGTCATCGTATTGTTCGACCCGGCAATTACCGCGAGTGTGCTGGCAGGCGCAGTTGCATGGAACCCGGGAACAATCACCCCATCGCTCCAGTGGTTCACGAGTACGGACGCATCGACCGAGCCCAGTCCCGTTGCCTGATCGTATCCCCTGGTGGCGTTGAAACCGGTTTGTCCGGGCACGCTGTTATTTCCCACCGTTATGTCGTGAAATACCAGCGCTCCACCGGACGATTGCTTGCTCGCCAATGGATAGAGAATGACATTGGCGTTGCCCTGTCTTGCTCCGCTGCTTTGCACAACCAAAGCCATTAGTCCCGCGAAGGATGGAGAGGCGGCAGACGTACCTCCCACAACGTACAATCCGCCCTCTTGCACAATCAGATAACCGTCGTGACCCGCGGCAGTAAGAGACACATCGGGCACATCTCGCTTGCCATCGGTAGGAACTCCGGTGCCACTCTGCCATGAAGGTTTGGAGTAGAGCGTGCTCGCGCCGCCGCCGCTGGCCCACAATCCGGAACTCGGACTGCTTTCGTTCCATACGACTTCTGGAATGTAACTGAGCGCCGATCCTTGCGTACCCGAGGCATTCGAAGACAACCAATAAAGTGAGGGACTGGCCGTGTCGTTAAATTCCGTCCCCCCGACGCAAACGCTGTAAGGAGTCGAACAAATACCGTTCACGCCGCGACCGTGGGTCGCTTGAAGTGACGAAGAGGAATCGCAACCCGCAGCACCGTTATCGCCCGAAGAAACGAAAACGCTGATACCTTCGACCGCCGCCTGCTCCCAAAGACTATTAAAAAAATTGTTTCCCGAGGCCCCCAACCAGTTCTCGCACAGTCCGAAGCTGGTGCTCATGACCGGAGCAACATTGTGATTCACGATGTATTGCGCTGAAAGATCGATTCCGTCTGTGGAATTTGTGGATTGCGAAACCACAAATTTGATGTTCGCATTCCTCGCCGCCGCGCCTGACCACTCGGCATCGAGATCGGCTTCCGTTTCTTCGTCGGAACTCCAGATTCCCGGGTCGGTGCCGTTTACGATCACCTGTGGATTGTTAGCCGGCAAACCAAAATAAGAGCGGAACTGCGTTATGTCGCTGATCTTGATATTGGAACGTGCGACGATGGCGACCGACTGCCCGTTGCCGTTGATCGAATCCTGATACGCCGGATTCACGTCATAGATCGTTGCGAAGTCTGCCGGGGCAAGATAGTGCGAGCCTCCACTGGTGAACAGAGGCGAAGCCTTGCGGACAAAGGCATGCAGCGGAGAGCTGTGAAAATCGTGCAGTGAAACGATGCCTCCCACTACGTTCGCGAGCGCCACAGGAATTTCCGGATTGCCCGCGTTGCCGTGATGGATCGAGTCGCCGATTCGATAGCTGTGAATCTCAGTGTGAAAAGCCTGCTGTACTTGCGCCGCGTTGCCGCTAAAAACAATGGAGCGCCGCCCGGCGGCAACTTCTTCCACCTCGAAACCGTGTTCTTTCAGCCAGCCGGTGATCTGAAAAATATCGCCTTCAGAGATTCCGAAGCGTTCTGCATATTCCTCGGGTGTGAGCCAATGGTGGTAATTGGAAGATTCTGGATCGTACTGGCTCTGCACGAATTGATTCAGGCTTTCTTCCTGCGAAGGATCCGGTGATAAAACCAGCAGCATCCGCTGCATCGGGTATTCGGGCGCCACGGCTCCTAGGTCATTTTGAGCGATCGCCAGGGGATGGCGATTGTTTGGCAGCGTAATCCTCTGCTCGTCGTCGATGACGCTGGTGATGCGTTCCTGCGGCAGCGGATAAGAACTTGTTCCTCTGGGCGGGGTTTGAGACTGTGAAGGAACGGCTGCGAAAAGAATTGTTAGGAAGATTTTTAATTTCAGGGATGAAGGAGCGAAATCTTGGAACGACATACCCGATTTGCAGGACATTCAGCCTCCCGGCCCGACTGCGTCTCCTGAGATTCATCGGCTGCGGGAATCGGGGCTTGAGAAAGATCATGGTGGAACGGGTAACTGCAGTTACCGGCGGTTGAAACTAGTGGCATTAACGGAATCGACTACGCAAGAAAGTCACCTCGACTACTAGAACTATCGTAGTGAACAAGTTTTCATTTCGAACAACGTTACAAATAGGACCGGCCCAGAGATCACAGACGGTCACAGTTAGCGAATCTTTACGATTTTCTACTCGGTCGATGCATTCAACGCGGGCAGATAGGTCATCAAAAGAAGTACGCACAACAAGTGCGGATGGAGTGAGTTGAATTCGAATGTGTCCGTCCTGTAGGACCCCACACCAGATGAAATTGAGCCTCCCCGAGACTTCCAACAGGCGCACAATGCTGCTCTTTGGGCTTTTTGTTCTCGTTCTTACTTCTGCGATTTCTTTTCAGGCCTGTTCGCGCAAACAGTCCCCTCCACCCGACGGTGCGGCTCTTTTTGCCAAGAGATGCGCCAGCTGCCATGACGCCAACACCGATATGCGCGCGCCCGCACCGCAGGATCTGCACGAGATGTCGAAGGCAGCCATCTTCACGACTCTCGATTCCGGCCGCATGCGGTGGGAAGCGAAGTTTCTCACCAAGGCGCAGAAAACAGCCATCGCGGATTATCTAGGCGCTCCGGAGGTTTCCACCGCGGAAGAAATGACCGGGTTTTGCCCGCGAGATACTGACCCGCCACCGAATCCTCCAGGATGGTCGGGCTGGGGAGTCGATCTGCAGAACAGCCGTTTTCAGCCGGCTTCGGCTGCGGGACTCAGCCGTGAAGACGTCAAGAATCTGAAATTGAAGTGGGCCTTCGGTTTTCCTGGCGCAGCGGCCACATTCGGCCAGCCCACTGCTTACGACGGAAGATTATTTGCAGGCAGCGAAGACGGCACTGTTTATGCCATCGATTCTGCGACCGGTTGCCTGTGGTGGCGCTTCAAAGCATCGGCGACGGTCAAGACCGCGGTTTCCGTCGGCAATCGTGGAACCACGGCGTTCTTCGGCGACACCAACGGATATGTATATGCGGTGAGGGTTTCTGACGGATTGCTTGTCTGGAAGTCTCATCCAGAGCCGCATCCGGCGGCGAGAATCACGGGATCTCCTTTGTTGGTCGGCGACCAGTTGTACGTTCCCATTTCTTCGGGGGAAGAAGGCGCGGCCGCCGATCCCAGCTATCCCTGCTGTACATTTCGTGGGAGCGTGATAGCGCTCGACAGCGCAAGCGGAAAACAGGTCTGGAAAGCGTATACGCTCGAGGAAATTCCAAAACCGACCCGCAAGAGCGCGCAGGGAGTGCAGTATTTCGGGCCTGCGGGTGCGGCTGTCTGGTCGCCGCCGACAGCCGATCTCAAACGGCGCGTCCTCTATGTTGCCACGGGAAATAATTATTCCGGCCCGCCGACGGCATTTGCCGATGCTGTGGTGGCATTTGATCTCGATTCCGGACGGCGGCTGTGGTCACGGCAGTTCACTCCCATCGACCTCTGGAATGCGGGATGCGTAGCCGAGAAGAAAGATAACTGCCCACAGGAAATCGGCGGTGATTTTGATTTCGGAGCGCCGCCGATCCTGGTTTCGCGCGCGGACGGCCGCGATATTCTCCTGTTGGCCCAGAAGTCGGGGATTGTATACGCACTTGACCCCGCGCGGCGCGGCGCTCTTCTTTGGAAGACGCAGATTGCAAAAGGAGGGCCGTTGGGTGGGATCGAATGGGGTGGCGCCGCGGGTAAGGACCAGGCGTACTTCACAGTCTCGGATTACAACTTTGACCATCCTTTGCTCGGCGGAGGGCTGTTCGCGCTTGACCTGCGCAATGGCGATCCCGCCTGGAATGTGCCGCCGCCGATCCCTTCCTGCATTGGACAAGTGGGGTGCAGCCCGGCGCAAATGGCGCCGCCAACACTGATTCCCGATGTACTCTTCGCCGGCTCGCTCGATGGCCACCTTCGCGCCTATGACACGCAGGACGGCACTGTCTTGTGGGACTTCAACACGGCACGAGACTTCCAGACAACGAACGGCGTGAAGGCGCATGGCGGCGGATTGAATGGTGCCGGGCCCGCCATCGTCAGCGGCATTGTCTATGTCAATGCCGGCTACACCAACGCGATGCCCGGCAATGTGCTGCTGGCTTTTTCGGCACAAAAGTGAACCGCAGGCACTTAGTTTTCGTTGAGACTTATCCGCAGTCGTGCGCCTATCTGGGCAACGTGTCCTTCATGTTTGTTAGACCATAGGCCAGCACAGCCATCGCGGCGGCGTTCTCCTGAAGCTCCGCAGGAACGACTTTATCCAGAGTATCGGCGGCCGTGTGGTGATAGTTGAAATAGGTCCGGCCATCCTGCATAACTCCGAAAGTGGGTATGCCAGCCTCCGACATAGACTCAATGTCGGCACCCGGCGGATAGGCGCTCGGGCGCATCAGTGTTGACCCGATGCTCATCAGAACCGATTGCACCGGACGCAGAAGATCGATTGCCGCTGAGCTGGCTTTGACGTCGAAACCCAGAGGATGAGCCGCCCCTGAGTCGCTTTCGATGGCGGCGTCGACATTGGGAAAATCCTTTGCATATTCGGCCGTATAAGCTTTGCTGCCGGACCCTCCTGTCTCTTCATCCATCCAGGCGATCACGCGCAGGGTGCGCGCGGGGCGAAGATGCAGCCGTTGCAGAATCTCGGCTGCTTCCATCGCAATGACCACCCCGGCCCCATCGTCAATCGCCCCCGTCCCGAGATCCCAGGAATCGAGATGGCCGGAAACTACCACGACCTGCTCAGGCTGTGCCGAACCTTTCAAATCGGCAATCACGTTGTAGCTGGTTTCGTCCGGCAATTTCTGCGGTGTGAGAGTCAGATGCATGCGGACGGGGCCTTTACCGGTCAATTGAGCGATCAGATCGGCGTCTTCCGCGGTGACGGCGGCCGCGGGAATCCCGGCAGCAGCACTCATTCCGGTGTGTGGCAGGCGATAGTCAGCGTTCCCCACGGAGCGCACGAGGCAAGCAACCGCACCCAGGTCGGCGGCTGCCTTTGGCCCTGCAGCCCGGTAGCGCACCGCTTCTTCATAAGAGGCAAAAGCATAACCAGCCGCGGCTTTCTGCTTATCAAACGGCTCATTGAAGAAAACGATCTTGCCCGCGATTTTGTCGCGGCCTAGAGCGTTTAACTCGTCAAACGTGTTGACCGTGATCACGTTCGCCGTCAATCCCTCGGCCGGAGTCGATGTGCTCGCGCCAAGTGCGGTCAAGACAATCTTCTGGCTTGTGCCCGGCACCATTTCAGGATATTCGACCAATGCAGCGGTTTCTTCTCCGCGAACCCAGTGCGGAACGGTAACCGGTTGCAAGCGGACCTCGAGACCCAGCTTGCGCAATTCTCCGGCTATATATTGTGCCGCGGCCGTCGCCTGGGGTGAGCCGGTTTGCCGTGGACCGATGTTTTCGGTGAGGTGCGTGAGCTCGCGGTAAGCATAGTCATCGTTTAGCGCCGTCGCTTTGATCGCGGAAAGTTGCTGTAACAGTAATGCAGAAAAATTCTGCTGCTCGGCTGCGCTTGTTTGCGGCGGTGCGAAAAATGATGACGTGGATTGCGGTTTCTGGGAATTCTGCGCGGTTAAACGCGGGATCATAAGCAGTGCAATGAAGAATGGCCACAGCAAGGTTCGAGTCATAGGTCAAACGGAAGTGTATCTGAGAAGCTTGCCGCCGGAAAAGCAAGCGAGAGTTCGTCATTTGATTTGTGCATCTGAATAGTTAGCCCGCAGGAGTGGTTCCTGGGCAAGTTCAGGATTTGGTGTCTCTCCAGCGTTTCCAGAGGTTCGCCCGAGTTGATTGCTTGATGCAAAAAAGCGGCCCCATTTCTGGGGCCACATTTCCAAGAGGTCAAAAATTGGTAGGCAAAGGTCAGGAAAGGCTATGCAAGTATCCGTTCCGCCAGATGGACCGGAACTTCGGGAATTGCAGACGAGAGAAGACGGTGAAGGTCATACGATGGGTTGCGGCCTCTTTAGTACCCCTGAAAAGAGCACTTCCCGAACCAAAACGTTGCCGCCAGCCCAAAAACCCTCGATCGAATTCCAACCTATTGAAACAATTTTGGTTAGCGGGCGCGATCCCCTTCTCGGCGTCAGTTCGCCAGTTCGCGCGAAAGAGATCAAGTGCATAACAATGCACAATCATTGCATGCCTGTGCCGAAGAAAAAAGCCGCCGACTCGGATTCCGAATCGACGGCTCAAAACTTACTCTATCGTTCGATTCCGCCTAGCTGTTGCCGGTTACGGTGCGCAGCTTTCCAGGAAGGAAGTGATAGGGCGGCCAGGGACCACTGATTGCCACTTCACAGTTCTTCAACTGCTTGGCGGCTGCCGAGTAACGGTTCTGGTATTTTTCCACCGACTTCGAGTCGATCAGATGGGCGATGTCAATGAGCATTCCTTCCGGGGCAACCTTCTTGCAGCTTACTTCTTCTTCCAGCGGATTGAACAGCTTATGCACCTGTACCGAGAGAGCGCGAGCCTTGGTCTGGCGCTCGCGTTCGCGGGAGGCTTTCACGCGCAGCTTCGAAAGATAGTCGCCTCCGACCGTGTCTGGCAAAACGACGTCGATCATGGCTTCGCGTAGCGAACCATCTGTAACTGTGAGTTTAATGTGCATCTCGGACTTGCCGCGAAGCTTCTCGACGCTCTGGCCGAAAGTGCGGCGGTTAACTCGGACGGCCTGCCGCAGCGCGTCGTCGGTTTCAAAGATCGTTCCGAAGCGGAAGGGCAGAACGGTGGAATTGCGGAAACAGCCGCTTACCACCCGGGCATGGTCGATGGCGGCTTTTTGGTCTAGAGTGCCGGAGTTCTGGTCGTACTCGCTCACGATCACAGCGAATTCGCCGCTGGGATAGCTGAGGACAGGGGCTCCGCTCACGCCTTGAACGTTCTCAATTACAAAAGGGCGTCGGGAACGGGTGCCGTTGGGAAGGGTCTGGTGCTCGGTAAGGCAGTATGCGTACCACGCCATAATGATCTCTCCGAACCGGGACGGAGGCTGACCGGCGGCCTCGTTAATTTTTGTTCACAAGCTGACTATCGAGTTTGGAAGTGTTGCTCTTAGCGGTACAGGGTCAGGACTACAGCCTCTGGGAGTCTCAGTTTCAGGCCCCAAGATGCATATTACTTCGGAGTCGATGGAAAATGCAACTTTTTGGTTGCAGGAAGCATCGCTGTGGATTTTTCCAGCAGGATAATCGCGTTCACATTTGCGTTATTAGCCCGCGTGCAGATCCTGCGCGCCCCGGCCGCATGTTGTTCGATTTGCCTGTTCTGGTGTCCCGGGCCGCTCCGCTTTGTGTAGCCACAGTAATGAAATCATAGATTTTAACTGGATCGACACGATCTTAGGCCCGACAGCACTCCTGCCGCGGGCGCGGCAATGTTAGATGAGCTGAAAACTAACCAGTCTCTCGCCAGTCGTCAGTTAGCCTATCGGAATAGTCTCAGAACTGGCCAAAGGTCTTCTTCCGTCGCGAAATCTTCGGGCGCGTCGCATTTTCAAAGAAAGTCGGGTCCGCAGAATTTATGTTGACACTTCTTTAACAGTGCCGCAATATCTTGGGCTAAGGATGCTGCTCATACGATGAGTTGGGTGGCAACAGATATTCGGGCCCAAGTGGTTAGAACCTTTGCAAGGGAAAATCGTTCACGGAGGAAAGCTTAATGGCAACAAAGAAGAAAGCAAAAAAGAAGAAACACTAACCGTTGGCGAAGCGAACTTCGCGCGGGCCAAAGAATTCCAACCAGCCTCTTAGGATGACCACATCTTGAGAGGCTTTTCCATTTCAGCAGTCGGCGAAGCGATTTGCATCCGATGCGGGCTTTGAAACATGCTGCAATTCGCTATAAACCGGTTCGCCTCAATCGCATCCCACCGCACCGCAAAATTCTCGCTAGCAACGGTAACGCTGTGTGTCACAATATTCACCTCCTTATGACTTCCCGCAAGAAGACCGCAAGCAAGCAGAAGACCGATGAAATCCTGATCCCGGACAAGCTTTACTTCCGCATTGGAGAAGTAGCCACATTGTGCAGGCTGCCCGCTTACGTTCTGCGTTTCTGGGAGAGCGAGTTTCCGCAACTAAAGCCCGTGAAGAGCAACACTGGCCAGCGGATGTACCGGCGGCG
>JASHNX010000192.1 GCA_030041415.1 Candidatus Sulfotelmatobacter sp. | reverse complement strand
GTTGCTCGTCGGATGGTTTGCCAACCCTGCCTGGGCCGTAACTCCCGTGTTGCTGGCTGCATTTTTCTTGTGGTTCTTTCGCGATCCCGAGCGTGTTATTCCTGAGGCCGAGGGTGCGGTGGTCTCGCCTGCTGACGGTAAGGTGACCGCGGTTTCGGTCGGCAGGAACGGCGACAAACGGGCGCGCATCAGCATTTTCTTGAATGTCTTCGACGTGCATGTGAACCGTTCGCCGATTGCCGGAGTGGTGCGCGAAGTACGCTATCAGCGTGGCAAGTTCCTGAATGCGATGAATGAGCTTTCCGCCGAACAGAACGAGCAAAACGTCGTTGAAGTAGAGGGAGACGGTCAGGTCGTCGTGTTCAAGCAGATCGCAGGTTTGCTGGCGCGGAGAATCGTTTTCAATCCGAGTGTTGGCGACCGAGTTGAGCGCGGCCAGCGCGTGGGAATGATGAAGTTTGGTTCGCGAGTGGACGTTTTGCTCGATTCGTCGGCTCATGTACGCGTGAAGGTCGGCGATCGCGTTCGCGGAGGAGAGAGCATTCTCGCCAATCTGCAACCAAAGAGCGAGCTCGCGGGAGCGGTACACTCTGCAGCCGGCGAAGGGAGGCTTTGATGGGCGCCGTTACGCCAAATCCCCGGCAGGATGGGAAGCGGACCCGGCGCATGCGCAAAGGCATGTATATTCTGCCTTCCCTATTCACAACCGGAAATATGGCGGCGGGCTTCTACGCGATCCTGGAAGTCGTACACGCGACCGCCCTTACGGCATGGCATCTGGACAATGCTGCGATTGCGATCGGATTTGCCGTTCTATTTGACGGTCTTGATGGCCGTGTTGCCCGCATGACGGGTACAAGCAGCGATTTCGGCAGGGAACTCGATTCTCTGGCGGACGTAACTACATTCGGAGTTGCGCCCGCGATGCTCGCCTGGACGTGGGGATTTCATCTGATGCCGACGGTTGCCCTGACCGAGTGGAACATCAAGCTGACTCAGCTCGGCGCGATTGCCAGTTTCCTTTTCCTGATGGCGGGAGCCAGCCGCCTGGCTCGCTTCAACATAACGATGAACCCGCAACCATCGAATCCTGGCCGCCCGGGAAAAAAGTATTTCGTGGGCATGCCCATTCCTGCCGGTGCGGGCGTGATTGCCGCGGTTGTTCATTTTGCATCCGGAGCTCCGCTGCAAAGTTGGTATACCGCGGTTACCTGGCTCGCGATGGTCGCTGCCGTGGGTTATCTGATGGTGAGCACCTGGCGCTTCTACAGCTTCAAGGATATTGATTTCGGGTCGCGCCGCCCCTTCCGGCTCATTATTCTCTTTGGTGCTCTCATTGCCGCCGTCTGGTTCTTTTCCAAGCCCGTCCTGTTCGCGGTTGCGCTTCTGTATATGTTTTCGGGTGTCTTCTGGCGATTGCAATGGATATTTCGCCGCCGCAGGCAGCCTCCTCCTCCACCGGTCTACAGGGAGGCCTCGCAGACTTCATGAGTACTCCGACCAAAACTGCTTCACTTCCCGCTGCCTCCGCCCGGGGCCAACTTTTTCGTCTGGCCATTGTGGGTGCTGCTTCTCTGAAGGGGAAAGAGGTCGCCGAGATGCTCAACGAGCGCAATTTTCCCGCGATCGACGTTCGCCTTCTCGATGACGACGAGTCTATCGGCCAACTGGAAGCGACGGGAGATGAAATCAACTTCATCCAAAGCGTCCGCTCCGAGCAGTTCACCCATGTCGATTTCACGTTTTTCGCATCCGACGCGGAGTGTGCGCGCAAGAACTGGAAGCGGGCGCGCGACGCCGGCAGCGCGATCATCGATCTTTCAGGTGGGCTCGAGGAAGAAGCCGGCGTTCAGGTTCGATCGCTTTGGGTGGAGCGCGAGCGCGGAGAAATCTGGCAGCCCGACCTTCAACCAGCTCCCGTAGTCGCAGCGCATCCCGCCTCGATAAGCCTGGCATTGCTCCTGCTGCGCGCCCGCAAGGCCGGCGCAATTCGGACCGCCGCGGCTACAGTTTTTGAGCCGGCTTCCGAGCAAGGCCAAAAAGGGATGGATGAGCTTCACCAGCAGACCGTAAATCTTCTGTCGTTTCAGGCGCTACCAAAAGATGTATTTGACGTTCAGATTGCCTTCAACATGGTCGCGCGATATGGAGCCAAATCGGAGCGATCCCTCCATTCACTCGAATCAACAATCCGGCGCCACTACCACAAGATCGCCGGTTCGGATGCTATGAATCTCGCATTGATGACGCTTCAAGCACCCGTTTTTCATGGTCATTCGCTGGCGGTGTATCTCGAGATGGAGCAAGCTGCCGACCGCGAAAAGCTCTCGACCGCGCTGGCAGGAGATCACATTACGGTGGTCAGAACCGACGAGGATTTGCAGCCCAATAACGTAAACACAGCCGGTCAGGCCAACATTCTGGTTGCGTCGAAGAGTGACACTGAACGCGCAGGCGGAGTCTGGCTGTGGGCGACAGTCGACAATCTGCGTGTCGCGGCGATTACCGCGGTGGAGTGCGCCGAGAGCATGATCGCAACCCGGCCGTTGGGAAAGGTGCAATGAAGGGTCTGCGGCGTCTGTGCTTTGCACTGGTCGCAGTTACTACCTCTTGCGGATATCACACAGCCGGCCACACGGCGCAAATTCCTGAGAACGTAAAGACCATTGCTGTTCCTGCTTTCGTCAACCAGACGAGAACCTATCGCATCGAGCAGTTGTTGACTTCTTCTGTTGTACGCGAGTTCACCACGCGAACGCACTACCACATTCTTAATGACTCAGGCGAGGCGGCCGATGCCACCCTGCGCGGCACAGTGCTATCGGCTTCCTCTACGCCGCTCACTTACAACTCAGCAACCGGGCAGGCTGTCAGCGTTTTGGTGGTCGTCAGCATGAGCGTGTCGCTGACCGACCGGCAGGGCAAAGTGCTCTATCAGAACCCTTCCTATCTTTTTCGTGAGCAATACGAGGTGTCACAGGATTTGACCAGCTTTTTCGAGGAGGATTCGCCCGCCTTTCAGCGCCTCTCTCGCGATTTCGCCCAGACCCTGGTTTCTAACATCTTGGAGGGTTTCTAGATGTTAGAGTTTGTAGCCGGGAGGGCCGTTACAAAAGTGGAGTGCCTTGAATGAAGGCGTTTGCCCAGGCCGACCGTTTCGTCGAAGATCTTCGCGCCCGCAAGCTGCGCCCGGCCTACGTCTTCGTAGGCGATGAAGCCTTCTTCCGCAAGCGCTTTCGCGACGCGATTCTTCAACATCTTGTTCCGGCCGATCTGCGCGATTTTAGCTTGTTTGAGTTCGATCTTGCCGAAACCGATCTCGCCGAGATTCTCGATCGCGCCCAAACGCCGTCGCTCATGGCGCCCTTCCAGGTGTTTTTCGTTCGCGGCGTCAAAAATCTTTTTGGCCGCGGCTCCAACGAGGAAAAGCTGGCCGCGATCGAGGAGTATTGCAAGAATCCCAATCCCGACGCGCTGCTCGTTTTTGTCGCCGACCACATCAGCATTCCGGCCGATGTTCGGCGTATGGAAATGCAGGATAAAGAACGTTATCAGCGAATCCGTGAAACCATGGGCCAGTCCTGCGGCATCGTCGAATTGGCACGTGTCGAAGAGGGTGAAGCAGTGCGCTGGATCGGTGATTTTTGCGCCAGCCACAATGTGAAGATCGACTCGGATGGCGCCCGCGAACTGGTCGACGCCCTTGGCGGCGACATGATGATGATTTCGAACGAGCTCGAAAAGCTCATGCTCTATGTTGGCGCCAGAAATCGCATCACACTCGGCGATGTGGAGACCATGGTCCTGGCGGCAAAACAGCGCTCTCTGTATGAACTGACCGATGCCATCTCAGCCAAGGAACGCGCTCGCGCTCTCGAAATTCTAGACGCAATTCTCTCGTCCGGCGAAGGCGAGGAAGCCGCAATTGGACATGTCTACATGCTGGCTAAAACCTTTCGCCAGATGTTGGTGATTCTCGAGCGCAATGTCCGCGACCAGCGCATGCTCTGGGCCGCGCTGTGGCAGGGCTTTCGCGTTCCGCCGTTTGCGGCTGAGGACGTGATCCGGCAAGCGCGCCGCTACAAATCGCGCCGCGATCTGACTCGCGCCATCCGTCTCATCGCAAAGGCCGATCTTGCCTTGCGGTCAAATCCCGTCAGCAAGCGTATGGTGCTGGAGCGCCTAGTGATCGAGTTGACGACCGAGTCGAAGCCTGAAGTCCCCGGATGGATGCAGGAACAATTGCCCGTCTAGGCCCGTACTACTCGGAACAGAGAATAGAAATGTCCTCGCGTTATCTAATCCAAGGTCCGTGGATTGTCTTTGTCATCTACTGGGCGATAGGCGCTCTCAAGACGCGCCGCACGGCAAAGAGGGAGTCTTTCGTCGCGCGTTATGGAGTGATGTTCATCGAGGTTCTTGGTTTTGTCTTGTTGTTTGACGACGATGTTACGAGCGGCATTCTCAACCAAAGAGCTTTCAATCTCCCGCACGGCCTGCGGGCTTCGGGCATCGTTTTGATCTGGATTGGCATTGCCTTGGCGCTGTGGGCGCGATGGCATCTCGGCCAATATTGGAGCGGGCGAATCACCATCAAGGAAGATCACAAGCTCATTCGCACCGGGCCGTACGCGCGGCTGCGGCATCCAATCTACTCGGGGCTTGAATTGGCGGCGATCGGTTCTGCCATCGCGATTGACCGCTGGCGCTGCATGCTTGGAGTCTGCGTAATTATTATCGGCTTCTGGATCAAAGCCAAAAGAGAAGAAGCCATGCTCGGCAATCAGTTCGGAGAGGCGTTCGAAGAACACCGCCGCTATACGGGATTTCTGCTGCCCAAGTTGTGGCGCAGCTAGATCCGGGAACGCGAAACCCGCGCCGCTTATTTCATTGCGTTGACGCGCGCGCCCAGCCGCGATTTGTACCGTCCCGCAGTGTTTCCGTGCAGCGTGCCCTTTTGCACGGCTTTGTCCAGCGCGGACACGGTGAGTCGATAGGTCTGTTCAGCGGCTTGCTTGTCGCCCTTCGCGATGGTTTCACGCAACGTTCTCAACGCAGTCCGTAGACGGGAAGTGTTCGCGCGGTTGGTGGCAGTGCGCCGTTCGGTTTGCCGGGCTCGTTTTAGTGCAGAAAAATGATTCGCCATGTCTGATTCGTTACCTTTGTGTCTCCAGCGAGAGATTTCGGTGGGTTCCGAATACCCATTATAGGAGACTAAATCACGGCTGGTCAAACACATGGCGTCGCCGCAAACTCCAGATCCGCTGGCTCGACTGAAGGTGTTGCTTGAATCCTCGACGCCAATTGTCGTAATTGAGACGGTCGAAGAAGTGAGGGCCGTGCGGTTGGTGCGCGCTGCGTGCGCTGCCCTAAACATCGCTGCGTTCGAATGGACAATCGCCAGCGGCCTGGTTCGCTCGGGAAGCGAAGTCGGCGTAGCGGAAACACATGGCGCAAACTCGGCTTACGGAGCGGCAGCCGCTCAGGCCCTCGCGAACTCAAAAGCCATTTATAACAGCCAGGACCCGGCCCAGATGCTCGCCAACCTGGAGGGAATCTCGATCGGCGCGGCCTTCATACTGAAGGATCTGCACCGCCATATGGATGAGCCCGTCGTGGTTCGGCGTTTACGCGACGTGGGGCAGAAGTTTTCCGACAATCGGCGCACCATTGTCCTCACATCTCCCAAGATCGAAATTCCACCTGAATTGAGCGGGCTAGTGGAGTTTCTCGATCTTCCGCTGCCGAACCGGCAGCGATTGCGCCAGATCATCGACGAAGTTGTGGTCAGAATTTCCCGCGATCACACGCTGCATCGGAAGCTCGACGCACAGGGGTTTGACACACTACTAGAAAGTCTGCGCGGGTTAACTGAGGAAGAAGCAGAACGCGCCCTTTCTCAGGCTCTGGTGGCACGTTATGCATTGTGCCCTGAAATTGCCGCTGATGTTCTTGAAGCCAAGAAGTCCCTGCTCCGGCGCTCTGAGATGCTCGATTTCGTGCAGGCCGAGGACGTTCTTTCCAGCGTAGGGGGCATGGATAACCTGAAACGCTGGCTCGCGCAGAGACGCGGGTCGTGGGAAGATTCGGCGCGCGACTTCGGACTGGAACCACCCCATGGCGTAATCATCCTAGGTGTCCAGGGATGCGGCAAATCGCTGTGCGCGCGGGCGATTGCGGGCGAGTGGAATCTGCCCCTGGTGAAATTCGACACCGCGGCGATCTACGACAAATATATCGGCGAGACAGAGAAGAGGATTCGCAAAGTCTTCGACGTGGCGGAAGGGCTTGCCCCGTGCGTGCTCTGGATCGACGAGTTGGAGAAAATATTTGCCGGGAGCGGGCCGGACTCGGCTTCGTCGGACGCCGGAGTCTCAGCGCGGCTGCTCGCTTCGTTCCTATCCTGGATGCAGGATCGGAAGGCACCCGTATTCGTGGCCGCCACGTGCAACAACGTGACTGCTCTTCCGCCGGAACTGATCCGCAAAGGCCGGTTCGATGAACTTTTCTTCGTGGACCTTCCAAATCAATTCGAGCGAAAGCAGGTTTTATCGATTCAGTTAGGAAAACGGAAGCGCAATCCTGCAGGTTTTGACCTCGACGCAATTGAGGCCGCCGCAAAGGGATACTCTGGAGCGGAGATCGATGCCGTCGTACAGGGCGCGCTCTACGCCGCCTACTCTCAGAAAAAGCCGCTTTCAACTCAATTCCTTATGGACGCGTTGGCCCAGACAGTGCCGCTCTCCGTGACTCGCGCCGAAGAGATTCAGGCGCTGCGCGAGTGGGCGAAGGTACGCGCCGTGCCCGCATCCTTGGGAGAAACCGAGTAGCGTCGGAGTACCATTGACTCCTGTTCCGTAGCGGGGTACGCTTTAGTCAATGGAAGTATCTTGCCCTCGGGGCATGAACACTCCGGCTGGTCCCGTCTCCGAGCACAATTCTGTTTTGTCTGTGCTTCCTGCATACCTCTCAGAAGCATGTAGGTTTGACAAAGAAACTGAATGAAGAAAAGTATCGGCATCAGTCCCAACATCGAAACCTTATTTGGCACACGCGACGAGAATGTGCGTCTTCTCGAAGACGGGCTCAACATCAGAATCGATCTGCGCTCGAATGCCGTCGAACTTGAAGGAGCACCGCGCGATGTGGCGCGCGCCGAGCAGGTGTTTTCCGACTACGAAAGTCTTCAGCGCTCCGGCTATACATTTAATAACGGGGACCTCAACAGCATGTTGCGCGTGTTGACGGCGGATTCGACGGCGACACTGCGCGGCCTAGCTGACGCCGGCCGCCAGCGTTCGCTCGGGCGCCGCACTGTGCAACCGAAGAGCGCGAACCAGCGTCGTTACGTGGAAGCCATCGAAAAGCATGACATGGTTTTCGGCGTCGGCCCCGCAGGGACCGGCAAAACCTACCTCGCTGTGGCGATGGCGATTTCAGCGCTGCTTGCCAAGCGAGTGAACCGCATCATTCTGGCGCGCCCCGCGGTAGAGGCTGGCGAGCGCCTCGGTTTTCTTCCCGGCACTTTGCAGGACAAGATCGATCCTTACCTGCGGCCGCTTTACGACGCCCTCTACGACATGCTCGATCCGGAGAGAGTCGATCGATACCTCGAAAAGAACGTGATCGAGATTGCCCCCATCGCTTTCATGCGCGGCCGCACGCTCAACGACTCTTTTGTGATTCTCGACGAGGCGCAGAACACAACCTCCGAGCAGATGAAGATGTTCGTCACGCGGTTGGGATTCAATTCCAAGGCAGTCATTACCGGTGACATTACGCAGATTGACTTGCCTAATGCGCGACGCAGCGGACTCCTGGAAGCCATCGACGTCTTGCAGAGTGTCGAGGGCCTAAGCTTCGTTCGCTTCGACGAAGCGGATGTGGTGCGGCACCACCTTGTCCAACGCATCATCCGCGCTTATGACGAGCACAAAGCACAGGTTGTCGAACAGCAAATGCTTTTGTTGTCGGGCGGAAAAACTGCCGATTCAACCGATGCCGCCACGAATGGGAAGAATTCAGAAGTCAGCGGTTCGATTGCATCGGGAGAATAAAAGCGTTACTGGCGAGGGCTGAAATCAGGCCCTCGTATTTATTGAAGCGAAAGCATTCTATTGTTCTGATTGTTGGGGAAAATCAGTTTGTAAATCGTGTTTCAGGGTTATGACCGAAGTTGACAGGTGCCCGGCACGGCTTGGTTACTTTCGGCAAACGAATTGTAGGGCTGAACGCGTTGGCAATCGAGCGCTTTGTATTGCGTGTGCGGCGACTGCTCAGGATGCGTGAAAGGGTAAATGTGCTCGTCACCAGCAGCGCCGAAACAAGGTCGTTGAACCGCCGGTTTCGCGGATTTGACAAGCCGACCGATGTTCTCTCGTTCCCAGCTTTGCGGATGGGAAACTCGCTACTAAAACCGATGGCCAGCGACGTGGTCATCTCTGCCGACATTGCGCGCGAAAACGCCATCTGCCTCGGTCATTCCCTCGAAGGCGAGATCAAAATCCTGGTATTGCACGGCATGCTTCATTTGGCAGGCTTCGATCACGAGGGCGACGCTGGCGAGATGGCCAGCAAAGAGATCCGCTTACGCCGCCAGCTTAGGCTTGAGCCTGCGCTGCTTGAGCGAACTGAAGCACACGGTGAAAAATTCTTCAGACGCGGGAAGTCCCCGGTGGGTAGGAAAATCGGCGCGGCGCGACGTGGTACGCAGCGGAGAAGGCCATGAACTGGCCTGTCGCATTAGCGTTGGTGCCTCTGTTGCCCTTGCTGGCGTTGGCTTCTTACGTGGATCGCGTCTATCAGGAAATCGGCAAGTTCCTTTCCCGCGATTTTCAGGACAACATCGACGTTTTCGAGCAGAAGATCGAACCCATTCTCAATGTAAGTCGAACCCGCGCGGCACTCTCCATGTCGGTGCTCAAGCAGTTGACCACGGCGACGATTTCGTTGTTGGTGGGTTATCTAGTATTCGCCGACCTGCGCTGGAGCATTTATGAGATCCTGCAGGCGGCGATCAGCCTCATCCTGATCATCATCATCTTCAACCAATTTCTGCCCTACGTTTTTTTCTCGCGTACTAACGGGGCTTGGCTTCTACGCTGGACCTGGCTTCTGCGAATCCTGATTTATCTTGTGCTGCCAGTAACAATCGTACTTGGGTTCTTGCAATCGGTTGCCTCGCTTACGCGGCAGAATACCGCCGAGCAGCCGGAGAGCACTTCTGAAGCGGTGGATGCGTTGATCGAAGCCGGACAGGAGGAAGGCATCATTCAAGAGGGCGACCGCGACCTGATCCACTCTGCCGTGGAATTTAGCGGCAAGACGGTGCGCGAAGCCATGAAGCCGCGCCCGGAAATGTTTGCGTTGCCGATGAACACAACGGTGGAACGTTTCATCGAGATGCTTCGGACCAAGCACTACTCGCGCGTTCCCGTTTATGGCGAGAGCATTCATAACATTAAAGGCATTGTCTATGCGCAAGACGTATTACAGGTTCCCGACAGCGAAGCGCCGACCC
The DNA here is from genome assembly GCA_030041415.1 of Candidatus Sulfotelmatobacter sp. Classification (GTDB taxonomy): domain Bacteria; phylum Acidobacteriota; class Terriglobia; order Terriglobales; family Acidobacteriaceae; genus Sulfotelmatobacter. The sequence continues at coordinate 20,194 of JASHNX010000192.1, read as the reverse complement.
GTACTCTCGAAAGCCTGATGCGCCGTGATGTTTATTTTGTTCCGGAAAGCAAGCTAGGCAGTGATCTTCTCCGCGAGATGCAGAAAAACAATATACGCATGGCGATTGTCGTGGATGAATATGGTGGGGTCGCGGGGCTGGTGACCATCGAAGATCTGGTGGAAGAAATTGTGGGCGAGATCCGTGATGAGCATGATAAGCCGGAAATTGTCAGGGAAAGTGAGCAATCCTATGTCGTTTCCGGTGGCACCGATGTCGACCGCCTGGCTGAGTTGTTCGGCGCAAGGCCGGAAGGCCGGGAATCGGCGACGGTAGCTGGCCTGGTCAGTGAACTGGCGGGGCACATTCCCCGGCAGGGCGAAGTCGTCAATGATGACGGTCTCCGTTTCGAAGTTCTCGAGTCCACCAATCGGCGCGTTGAACGCGTGCGGATTACCGCCGTGCAGCCGCGACAGCTCAAACTGATATAGTCGAGAAAGTCCCGCGGTTGCAAAGCGATCACGGATCTGGAGCGGCGAAAGCTGCCGCCGCAGGCCTAACGCTCGATACCCCGAAATTAGAACTATGCCCTCACGTGCCGGTTTCGTCTGCATTCTGGGCCGTCCAAACGCCGGCAAATCGACATTGCTGAATGCGTTGGTTGGCGAGAAGGTGGCGATCATCTCGCCCAAGCCGCAAACTACACGCAACCGAATTTTGGGAATCGTGAATCTTCCGAAAACCAAGGCTCAGGATCCTGCACAAATCATATTGATTGACACTCCCGGCGTTCATAAGCCGGACAGTTCCCTGGGACGAAAAATGCTGGTCGAGATCCGCGAAGCGCTCGAGGGCTGCGACGCCATTCTGCTTCTGATTGATGTTGCGCAAAAGCCGGATGCGCGCGACGAATTCGCGCTGCGGATGCTTAGGGATTCTAGAGCGAAGGTCTTTCTCGTTCTTAATAAAATCGATTTATTGAAAAGCAAAGACAAACTGCTGCCGTTGATTGAGCAGTACAAAAATCTTCCTCAGTTTGATGAAATCGTACCGGTCTCCGCGCTGAAACACGACGGCCTCGACCTTCTTCTTCGAGAAATCGCGCTGGCATTGCCGGTGGCGCCTGCCTATTTTCCGCAGGATCAAATCACCGACCAGCCGGCGCGATTTATGGCTGCTGAGATCATTCGCGAGCGCGTGCTGACGGGGACAAAGGAAGAACTTCCCTATGCGACCACCGTTATCGTGGAAACCTTCGAGGAAAAACCCAAATTAACGCATATCGCAGCCACGATCTATTGTGAGCGGGAAGGGCAGAAAGGTATCCTCATCGGAAAGAAAGGGCAGATGCTGAGGAGGATCGGCACTTCGGCTCGTCTGCAGATCGAGAAAATGCTCGATACAAAGGTTTTTCTCGAGCTTTTTGTGAAGGTGCATCCGAACTGGCGGCAATCACGCAAATTTGTGGAAGAGCTCGACTGGCGAAGGCAGTTAGAACACCTCACCGGTTCTACTCGGTAAGACACATTGTCGCCGCGCGCATTCGAAGTTAGAATCATGTACATTGTTGAGGCCACGGGCCCTAAACATGCCAGTTGAGGATTCTTCCCAGCCATCTCTCCCCGAGAAGGATTTCGATCCGGAAAAGCTGCGTTTGGTTTTGCGAGTGACGCTCGCCGCCGATCGCCGGGCCGTCGACCCGGTCGTGCAGGAAGTTATGGATGTCGTCCGCCAAATGGAGGGGATTAACGGGAAAGAGGACGCGATCGAATTGTCCCTGCAGGAAGCCTTAGCCAATGCGGTGATCCACGGAGCCAAGGAAGATCCGACAAAGACGGTGGAATGCGTGGTGAGCAGAGACGAAGAACGCAGCCTCCTGATCGTGGTACGGGATCCCGGCACAGGTTTCGATCCGGAATCGATTCCGGGATGCACGGTCGGAGAAAACGTCTATTCCAATCACGGTCGCGGCATTTTTCTGATTAATCAGCTGATGGATAAAGTGGAATTCAGAAAGAACGGCACTGAAATTCGCATGGTCAAACGCTAGTCGATCGAGCTCCAGCTCAATCCTTCGCAGCGATTCCCAATGCTCTCATCTTCCGGTAGAGATGGCTGCGCTCAAGTCCCAACACCTCCGCAGCGCGGGTTACATTTCCGTGATTCTCATCGAGCTTCTTGAGAATGAAGTCGCGCTCATAGGCGTCCCGCGCTTCGTGCAGGCTCGAGAATTCGCCACGCACCTCTCTTCGATGGCCGTCGCGATGCACGAGAGGCGGGAGGTGCTTCCGGTCAAACCTTGTGGTCATAGGATTCATGATCACGATACGCTCGATTACGTTCCTCAGCTCACGAACGTTTCCCGGCCAGGAGTAGCGCATCAGTCCCTCGATAGCGTCATCAGTAATCTCGCGAGGGCGGCGCCCGTAGGTTGCTGCCAGCTCCTTTAGGAAATGCTTCGCGAAGAGTGGAATATCTTCCTTGCGATCGCGCAGCGGAGGAACAAAGAAGGGAATTACGTTGAGCCGGTAAAACAGGTCCTCGCGGAAATTTCCCTTCGATATTTCCTCTTCGAGGTCTTTATTAGTCGAAGCAATAATCCGTGAGTCGACCGTGATTGTTTCCTCGCTGCCCAACGGGGCCACGCGCTGCTCTTCCAATGTCCGCAATACCTTCGCCTGCGTCTTCAGGCTCATATCGCCGACTTCGTCAAGAAACAGCGTTCCTCCGCTTGCCTTCTGGAATTTGCCTTCTTTATTAGTAGTTGCTCCGGGAAACGATCCTTTGAAATGGCCAAAGAGCTCGCTTTCAATGAGGTCTTCGGGAATTGCTGCGCAGTTTACTTCGACAAAAGTTTCATCTTTGCGCAGGCTCTGGGCATGAATCGCATGTGCTACCAGTTCTTTTCCCGTTCCCGATTCGCCATAAATCAGAACCCGGCCGTTGGTGGGTGCCATGAGGCCTATTTGCTGGCGCAATGCCTTCATGGGAATGCTGTCGCCAACAATAACACTCTTTGCCTGAAGCTGTTTTTTCAGGTCCACATTTTCGTGTTTCAGCTTTTGCGAATGGATCGCATTCTTGACGACGATCAACGTCCTGTCGATAGAAAGCGGTTTCTCCAGGAAGTCGTAGGCTCCGAGCTTGGTCGCGCGGACTGCAGTTTCGATTGTTCCGTGGCCAGAAATCATGATGACTTCGGGGGGAGCGTCCAGGTCGCGGATTCTTTCCAGCGTTTCCAAACCGTCGAGCCCCGGCAGCCAGACGTCGAGAAGCACGACCTCAAAACACGAGCGTTGCCCGCGCAACAGTTTGAGGCATTCCTCGCCGCTCTCGGCAGACGCGGTTTCATACCCTTCATCCGCCAGCACTCCGCCGAGGGACTCGCGAATACCGCTTTCATCATCAACGATCAGGATTTTATGCATGCTGAGGTGTAGTGGTCGCCATGGCAGATTCCGGCACGACAGGCAGTTCCAGGATGAATCGCGCACCTACCGGGTGATTCTCTTCCACGCGAATCGATCCGTGATGCTCTTCAATGACCCGGCTGACGATGGCCAGTCCCAATCCTGTTCCGCGCTTGCGGGTGGAAAAATAGGGCAGGAAAAGTTTTTCCTTCAGTTCACGCGTCACGCCATGGCCCGTATCTGCCACGGTGATCTCGACTGCATCGCGATTGCCCACCAATGAAGTTGAAATCTGAATCTCCCGCACCAGAGAATCCTGCATAGCATCCGCTGCATTATCTACCAGATTGGCGACGGCCCGCTTCATCGCCTCGGAGTCAGCCATAACTTTGGGCAGCCCCGAAGCGAGCGATTTGTGAAGTCGGATTTGCTCCAAACGGCCATCGAACATGGAGAGCGCATCCTCAATGACTGCATTGATGTCGGCGGGCGCCGGGTGGGAAGCCGGAAAGCGTGCCAGCGAGGAAAATTCATCCACCAGCCGGCGAACAGTTTCCACCGCTCCCGCAATCGTTAGGGCGCAGGAGCGAACGATCTCGAGGGATGCCTTATCTGCCGACGGGGCGCGTTCGAGGTGCCTTTGAATGCGCTCGGCAGAGAGCGCGATTGGTGTGAGCGGATTTTTAATCTCATGGGCGACACGCCGCGCCACTTCTCTCCACGCAGCCTGCTTTTGCGCTTTCAACAGGTCGGAGAGATCCTCCAGCACAATCACGTAGCCGGCTCGTTGGCCCTGGTGGCGCAAGGCAGCCACCGTGACCGCGACACTTAGCGGTACGCGTTGCGTGGGGATTTCCATCTGGCTTGTAGTCATCCCCATACGATCGGCGCGGCGGAGCATGGGCTCGAGATCCTCCAGCACTTCTTTGGGAAAAACCTCATCGAGCCTGGCATGCCGCAGCACATGCTGCCGGTCAACATATCCATCCGGATAAAACATCCTCAACAGAGCCTGGTTGGCATGAGTCACGTTCCGTGCTGCATCGAGGGATAGAACCCCGGTGGGAATGTTCTCCAGAATGGTTTCCATGTGCTGCCGCCGCTGATCGAGTTCCGCATTCGCGACCCGAGCTTCCATGGTCGAAGCTTCGATCTGCTTGCGGCTGAGCTCAAGATCGGCCGCCATCTTGTTGAAGGAGCGCACCAAATCGCCGATTTCATCGGCGGCACTTACATCGATTCTGTAGTCGAGACGACCCCGGGCGATCTCCTGCGTTGCCTCCGCCAACGCTGCTAGCGGACGAGTGACCAGTTTGGAAAGAAACAGCGCCAGCCACGTCGTCACAAAGAGCACGATCATAGTCAGCAGGAGAAGCAATCCCATGTAGGTTCGGCGCACCAACCGGCGTTCGTGTGCCAGTTCGAAATAGCGTTGCTGGCTGTCTTCCACCTGTTTGACGGTCTGAGCAAAATGCGGCGGTAGCGGAATCGCCACCAGAATCAGGCCTTCATTTCCCACTGGAGCGCTGCCTAGCGCATATTCGGTTTGCCCCCACGTGAAGTTGGCCGGCCCGCCTTGGGCCGCTGCTGCCAGGGGCAAACTGCCTTTTAGCTGGGTCCATGGAGCCGGTGCGTTGAAGCTCGCCTCTGCGCTGCCGTCCTGAACGGCCAACGCGAACCCACCCTGAAAAGTGACTTCGTGGTTTTGAAACTTGGTCTCTATGGCGGAGAATCCATGCCCGGCGAAACTGCGCTGTGCTTCGGCAGAATTCGCGATCGAAATTGCTTCTGCCTGTGCATTCTGGCTGGCATATTCAGCCAAAAGCGATGCCATCGCATGTGTATCGGCTCGAACTTCCTCCACCGGGGTCGAAAACCATTTGTCGATCGATCGGTTCATCAATCCGTAAGCGAACCAGTACATCACCACCACGGGAACGAAAGACAACAATAGCGCGCCGACGACCATCCGCGTGCGAAACTTCGAACCCAAAACTCCAAGGCGTCGCTCGGCAAACAATTTCAACAGGTTGCGGGCCAGCACAAAGGTCAGAGCCACAAAAAGCAGTGAGATCAGCAGCGATAGCGCGTAGAACACCACGATTTGCTGATTGTTGCCGGGTCGCAAAAGCGTGAGATCGAAGGCCGTCTGCGAGACCAGAATTGCCAGGAGCAGGAAAACAGCCGCCGCGAGCAGAATGATGACCCGTTTGCGATTGGAGCGATTTGTAATCGTCTGCACCACGCGAACCCGCGCCAGCCCTGCATTTGTCGTTCTTCGCAGTGATTGGCCCGGAAATTATTATAGATGCAGATCCGCGTGATGAAGAGGCTTATTCCGAGCGCTGAAGTGGGCTGAAAGACTTTGGAACTCGTCCGGCCAACAACTCCGACAGTAGGGCATGATACGACCGCTTCGGCTCAAAATCGCGATCGAAAAGTAGAGCCGCGCCTCGCGTTCCCCGTGAGTGCGACCGAATCCACGAATACTTGTCGGTAAATCCCCAAGTCTGAATCGCGGTGCACGCCGGATTCTGCAGACAGGCCCTCACCACTGCACGATAAAGATCGGCCTGCTTCTCAAGATCAGCAGGGCGTGCTACCCCGCGTGAATCGACGGGCACGGAAACATCAAGCTCGGTGATGTGTACTTGAACTCCGAGTGCTGAAAGCCGGGCAATGTTAGCGGCGATTGCGGGCATCACGGATTCAACATCGATATCACTGGAAATATGCATCTGCAGACCGACGCCATCAATCGGAACCCCGCGCTTTTTGAGATCTTTAACCACGGCGTAGATCGCATCCGACTTGCGATTCAATGCTTCGCCCTCCGCTTCGTTGTAAAAAAGCAAGGCATGAGGATCAGCCTTATGCGCCCAGCGAAAAACCTGTGCGATGTATGCGGTTGCATCGGCAGCAAATCCGATACCGGGTTGATTCAACCAGATTGAATCACGCAAATTCCCGTTCTCATCAAGAGCTTCGTTGACGACATCCCAAGCGAAGACTTGGTTGGCATAATGTTTCATTACGCGCGAAATGTGATCATGCAGAAGGCGCGAGAGCTGTGGGGTCGTGAAATGCCCTTCCATGAGCCAATCGGGATTGTCCCGGCCCCAGACCAGGCAGTGACCGCGAATCTTCATGCGATGCGCGCGCGCGAAACGAACTACCTGATCGCCTGCGCGAAAATCATAGTTACGCCGGTTCCTCCGCAGCACCCGCCATTTCATAGCGTCCTCTGGCTCAACCGAATTGAATTCACGAGCCAGGATGGATGCATACTGCTTCTCGCCAAACTGCGAAGGTCGGACAGCTGCGCCGATCAGCACGCCTGCGCCATCCGCGGCCTCCCGCAATGTTTGTCCGCTGCTAAGCGAAGCCAGTGCGCAGAACAGAAATATCGACAGATTGTGAAATTTCACCAAGGTGCTGTTCACGCCCATAAATCTGTGTCAGGCATCTTTCCTACTTAGGTGAAGGCAGAAATGTGCGTAAAGGGCATTCGTCACACCTGGGCTGTGATTTTCTGCAGTAGTGCTTGCCTACCCCAACAATCAGGCCGTGCATCTCGTTGTAAATCTGAGCCAGTGCTGTTCGTTTGGCGGTGCTCATTGGTGACGGAGGATGCGCTGTGTTGGGGAATTGTTTAGGCAATATGAGCTCATTGCTCTTGCTCTCCTTACGGAGAACGGGCGAATCAACCATAGGAGCGAGCGCTTCCTGGAAAAGATCTTGGATTCGGTCGTACCGGGCGCGTTCGGAAAGAAGTTGATGGCGCGTGGCGATTCGCTGGGTGTAGGCGTCGACCACAAAAACCGGATGATTTCCCGCATAAAGCAAGATCGAATCAGCTGTTTCCGGACCCACTCCGTTGAGGTTCAATAACTCTTCCCGAAGCCGTTTTGTCGGCGACGCGAACATCCGAGTGAGCGAGCCGCCGTACTTCGAGTCGAGAAAATCAATGAAAATCTTTAATCGTTTTGCCTTCTGACGAAAATACCCAGCGGGGCGAATCAGGCGTTCGAGTTCTTCGACCGGGACGTTACGAACTCCCTCTACCGCGAGCAGGCCGGCGGATCGCAGGTTCGCCAGAGCCTTTTCCACATTGGCCCAGGAAGTGTTTTGGGTCAGATAGGCTCCGGCGATGACCTCAAATGCCGATTCTGCTGGCCACCAATGCTGCGGCCCCCATGCCCGAGACAGGGCCGCATAATAGGCGCGAATCTCTTTCTTCTTCTTTACCTGCAAAGTTTAGCGATTCCTCATCTGAAGCTTACGCTTGACAGAGATGTTGTAGTCCATTCGATTGCTTCTGCCGGATCGCGCTTACCAAAGTGTATGTACTTCGGCAGAAGGTTAACGATTTCCTTTTGAAAATGCTCGAATGGCGCGGCTTTTTCGGAGACATCGCGCAAAATACGCTGAATCCCAGCAAGTCCAAGTACCACGGTAACTGGTGCGGTAATCGACTTACGGTGACAATTTGTGTCATCGCAAAGACGCTGCTCTTCTCTCCCACAGCTGGAAGCAGCGATTGGCGTAAATGCCGGCTCAACGGTCCGGCATCGTTCCACTACGTGGATAGGAGATCGACGTATGTCTCAACGGCTGGGAGATCTTCTTGTCAAAGAGAAGATCATTACCCCGGAGCAGTTGGAACAAGCGACTAAAGCTCAGAAGGAGCAGAACTGCCGTCTGGGCTCTGCCCTGGTGAAGCTAGGCTTCCTCACGGATGAGGACGTCACTAATTTTCTCTCCCGTCAATATGGCGTTCCCGCCATCAATCTTTCCTATTTCGAAATCGATCCAGCTGTGGTCAAGCTGATTCCCTTCGAAACCGCCAAGCGCTACCAGATCCTTCCCCTTAGCCGTGTGGGTGCATCGCTCACCATTGCCATGGTCGATCCCACCAACGTCTTCGCCATGGACGATATCAAGTTCATGACCGGCTTCAATATCGAGCCGGTAGTGGCGTCGGAAAGCTCGATTCTGGAAGGTATCGATAAAGCATACGGTGCAGGCGGGAAAGAAGAGGAAGACCTCGAATCCGTGATGCAGTCGATGTCGGAATTGAGTGACGAAGATGTTGAACTGCAAGCGGAACAGCAGGAAATGGGGCTTTCGGAACTGGAGAAGGCGGCGGACGAAGCTCCTGTGGTCAAACTGGTGAACGTGATCCTGAGCGATGCCGTGAAGCGCGGGGCTAGCGATATTCACATCGAGCCCTACGAAAAAGAATTCCGCGTGCGTTTCCGTATTGACGGTGTTCTGCAGTCGATCATGTCCCCACCCATGAAATTGAAGGACGCAATCACTTCACGCCTGAAAATCATGTCCAAGCTCGACATCAGCGAAAAGCGCTTGCCTCAAGACGGCCGCATCATGCTGAAGATGAATATCGGCGGCCGCAAAAAGCAGCTAGATTTTCGCGTCAGTACCCTGCCGACATTGTGGGGCGAAAAAATCGTGCTCCGCTTGCTCGACAAAGAAAACCTGCGGCTCGACATGACCAAGCTCGGTTTCGAGCCGGAGTCTCTAGTTAAGTTCGAGAAAGCAATTCTTAAGCCCTACGGCATGGTGCTGGTCACCGGTCCCACGGGATCAGGAAAAACCAATACCCTGTACTCTTCGATTTCCCGCCTCAACCAGCCTGACACCAATATCATGACCGCCGAAGATCCTGTCGAGTTTCAGTTGGGCGGCGTGAACCAGGTGCAGATGAAAGAACAGATCGGCCTGAACTTTGCTGCGGCCCTGCGCTCGTTCCTGCGGCAGGACCCCAACATCATTCTGGTCGGCGAAATCCGCGACTTTGAGACCGCGGAAATCGCCATCAAAGCCGCTCTTACCGGTCACTTGGTCTTGTCCACCCTGCACACCAACGGCGCCCCGGAAACCATTACGCGATTGATGAACATGGGCATTGAACCCTTTCTGGTGGCAACTTCCGTTCACCTGATCTGCGCACAGCGCCTGATTCGGCGAATTTGTAAAGACTGCGCTCAGGTAGTCGAAGTTCCGATTCCAGCACTGATCGAAGAAGGATTTACGCCGGAAGAAGCGAAGACCGTGAAGATTCAAAAGGGCAAAGGCTGTGGAACATGCAACAACACCGGTTACAAAGGGCGCGCAGGTTTGTACGAGGTCATGGAAGTCGATGACGAAATTAAAGAACTCGTGCTGGTGGGAGCATCGGCGGTCGAATTGAAGAAGAAGGCAATCGAGCGGGGCATGATCACGCTCCGCCGCAGCGGTTTGATCAAGGTGGCCGCGGGCATAACCACTTTGGAAGAAGTTGCGCGCGAAACCATTCACTAGTTCATTCGAAAGAAAAAGGAATCACGACTATGGGTTTGTCGCTTAGCGATTTGTTGAAAAGAATGCTGGAGATGAACGGCAGCGATCTTCACATCACAACCAATTCTCCGCCACAGATCCGGGTTCACGGGCACCTGGTGCCACTCGATCTCCCGCAGATGACGCCAGCTGAAACGAAGCAGTTGGCCTATAGCGTCATGACTGATTCCCAGAAGCATCGGTTCGAAGAGAGCCTCGAACTCGACTTCTCTTTCGGATTGAAAGGCCTCGCCCGTTTTCGCGCCAACGTCTTCAATCAGCGCGGTGCCACTGCAGCGGTGTTCCGCTTAATTCCCTTTGAAATCAAGTCCTTTAATCAGCTCGGACTGCCGGCAGTAGTCAGCAAACTCTGCGACAAGCCTCGTGGCCTGGTGCTGGTGACCGGGCCGACAGGTTCTGGCAAATCGACCACGCTCGCGGCCATGATCGACAAGATCAATAGCGAGCGGCACGATCATATCCTTACGATCGAAGACCCGATCGAGTTCGTGCACATGAATAAGAATTGCGTAGTCAACCAGCGCGAACTGCACGCCGATACCAAGAGTTTTTCCGATGCACTGCGCGCTGCACTCCGTGAAGACCCCGACGTGGTTCTGATCGGCGAAATGCGCGACCTGGAAACGATCGAGTCCGCCCTGCGCATTGCGGAAACTGGTCACTTAACCTTTGGCACATTGCATACGAACTCAGCCACCTCCACGATCAACCGCATCATCGATGTTTTTCCGGCTCACCAGCAGCCGCAGATTCGCGCGCAGCTTTCACTCGTGCTGGAAGGCATCATGTGCCAAAGCTTGCTGTCGACCGTCAGCGGCAAAGGGCGCGCCATGATCATGGAGATTTTGATTCCGAATCCCGCGGTGCGCAACCTGATTCGCGAAGACAAAATTCACCAGGTTTATTCGGCGATGCAGTCCGGGCAGGACAAGTTCGGTATGCAGACGTTCAATCAGGCTTTGGCTACGGCTTACTTCCAGAAGCAGATTTCGCTGGAAGTCGCACTGCAACGGTCCAGTAATCAGGATGAGCTGCAAGAAATGATCAATCGTGGCGCCAGCCTGCTGAACCGGCCGACCGCCGCAGGGACGACCATGGCGAAAGCAGCGGCTCCCGCCAAGCGGTAAAAAGAGGGCAACGCAAGTTTAAGGGAATACAGACAACAGACGCGACACCAAGATGCAGGCAGTAGACGAAACAGAGGAGAACTAGAACATGCCAGTCTTCACATTTTCCGGCAAAGACGCTTCCGGGCAAAAAGTCAGCGGAGAGCGAACCGCACCAAACAAGCAGTCGCTCAGTCAACAACTGCGCCGCGAACGGATTACCCCGGGCGCCATCCGCGAAAAGGGAAAGGAATTCGCGCTTCCCACCTTCGGCTCCGGCAAGGTGAAGATCAAGGACATCGCCATTTTCTTCCGGCAGTTCTCCGTCATGATCGACGCCGGATTGCCGCTGGTGCAATGCCTTGAGATTCTTGCCGCGAACCAGGAAAGCCAGGCGTTTCAGAAAACCTTGACCGGTGTCCGCACCACCGTGGAAGGCGGCGCGACTCTGGCCAATGCCATGCGTCAATATCCTAATGTCTTCGACGACCTGACGACCAACATGATCGAAGCCGGCGAAACGGGCGGTATTCTCGACATCATTCTGCAACGCTTGGCGACTTACGTAGAAAAAGCCGTCCGCCTGAAGTCGGCTGTGAAATCTGCCTTGATTTATCCGGTCGCTGTGGTGACCATTGCCGTTCTGATTGTGGCCGCCCTGCTGAAGTGGGTGGTCCCAATCTTTTCGAACCTTTTTGCAGGACTCGGCGTGGCCCTGCCTCTTCCCACGCGAATCGTGATTGGAATGAGCGCTTTCGTCCAGGGGTTCTGGTGGCTCTTCCTGGTCGTCGGAGGTGGACTCTTTTTTGGCATCGGGCAGATCCGGAAAACCCATGCAGGCCGTTATTACTTCGATAAAATCCTGCTCACAATACCTGTAATCGGCTCGCTGCTGCGGAAGATTGCGGTCGGCCGCTTCACTCGTACCCTGGGTACGTTGATCACATCCGGCGTTCCTATTCTCGAAGGCCTGTCGATCACGGCGAAGACTTCCGGCAACGCGGTACTCGAAGAAGCGCTGATGAAGGTTCGCAAGGCTATCGAAGAAGGGCGCACCATTGTCGACCCGCTGAAAGAGTGCGGAGTGTTTCCGAACATGGTGACGCAAATGATCGGCGTTGGCGAAGCTACCGGCGCCATGGATAGCATGCTGCAGAAAATCGCAGATTTCTATGAAGAAGAAGTCGACGCGGCAACCCGAGACATGCTGGCCATGTTGGAACCCATCATCATTGGCATGTTGGGCGTAACCATTGGCGGAATCGTGATTTCTCTCTACATGCCGCTGTTCGCCATGATCGCAAAATTGGCGGGCTAACAAGATTCAGTGGAGGCGGGGCTACACTGCTCCGCCTTCTCTTCGGCGAGCACGTTTTTTCTGCGGCCGCCCACCGTCAGAATTATTTTTCAAGGGTAGCGGAAATCCGGATGCAAGCAACCTTCGACGAGCGCAATTGGCTGGCGTGGTTGGTCAAAGTAAGGATCCTGATCCTCACTTTTCTGCTCGGCATTGAGCTGACGATCGCGCGGCTCACTCCAGCCCCCGTGCCTCTTCGCCTTTTCCTCAGCACGATGTTGTTCTGGTTTACGGTTTCCCTGTTTTACGTCCTGCTGCTCTCATTTTGGCAAGAGTATCGCCTGCAGGCTTCATTGCAGGTGGTGACCGATCTTGTCATGGTGAGCCTCGTGGTACATGAGACGGGGGGCTGGGACAGTTCTCTGAACGTTCTCTATCCGCTGGTCATCATAGTTGCAGGCATCCTTCTGCCTCGTGTTTGGGCGCATCTGATCGCGGCCCTCGCTTTCATTCTTTATGGCACGACTCTTGAACTTGCCTACTACGGGGTAGCGCATTCCTATGGGACAACGCATCCCGAGTTAAAGGCGCTTCAAGGACTGATCTTTGTCCATTTGTCCGCGTTTCTTGCCGTAGCGTATCTTACCGGTCTGCTGGCGGCGAAGCTGCGCCAGGTCGGTGTCCAACTGGAGAATGCCAGCGGAGCTCTGGAAGATCTGCAAATACTCCACGAGAACATCATTCAGTCGATCAGCAGTGGCCTGATCACGACCGGCCTCGACGGGCGGATTACGCTGGTCAACAGCGCCGCACAAAAGCTTCTTGAGCGCTCTCCTGCGGATTTGCTTGGCAAGCCGGTCAGCCCGCTGTTTCTCGATCCCTTGCCCAATGGCGAAAGCCACGGTCATGCCGAAGTACGCTTCGATGTACCCGGTTCATTTCGCAAAACGGTTCGCATCAGAGTGGCGGCTTTCAACGTCTCGGATCGCGGAGCCTCCGGCTACCTGTATGCACTAGATGACTTGACGGAGATTCGCCGGCTAGAGCGCGAAGTCCGTATGCAGGACCGGCTGGCCGCGGTAGGACGGTTGGCTGCTGCGATCGCTCACGAAATTCGGAATCCGCTTACGTCGATTGCTGGTTCTGTGAGCATGCTTTCGGCAATTCCCGAAATGAGCGAGGAGCACCGCCACCTGCTCGAAATCGTCACTCGCGAATCGCAGCGTCTGAATGGCATCATTACCGATTTTCTGGCTTATTCGCGCGGCAAGCAGTACCGCTTTGACAAAGTAGATCTGGTGCTTCTGCTGCAAGACACCCTCACCCTGGTGCGGCACCGCATGACGGCTGAGAACACGCGAATCACGGTCGACAGCCGAATTGCTGTTAAGGAAGCCTGGGCACTCGCTGACGGCGACAAAATCAAACAAGTTTTCTGGAATTTTTGCGAAAACGCGGTTCGCGCCATGAAAGACGGCGGAACTCTTACCGCATCCATCGAGCGGCTGGGCGACGACTGGCAAGTCAGTTTCGCGGACACCGGAACTGGTATGACGCCGCAACAGACGGAAAAGATTTTCGAGCCATTCCAGTCGAATTTTGAAGGGGGCACTGGCCTCGGATTAGCCGTTGTATATCAGATCGTGCAGGCGCACGAGGGCAAAGTATGGGCCCGGTCGAAGCCAGGGAAGGGAACGACCTTCATTCTTCGGCTGCGTTGCTTTGATGCCGAACGCGCGAGTTCCACGAATCCCGAGCCGGAAACGTCCGGGATATGCGACCCTGCCCGAGATGCGTCTTCCTCGCCGGTCGCCGCTCCGTTAGCAAGAGCCGCCGCAGAAGGGAGGGTGCATGGCTAACATCCTTGTTTGCGACGACGAACGCTCGATCTGCGAGATGCTAGATATTGCCCTACGCCGGGAAGGGCACCGGGTCGAGACCGTACAGTCTGGCCAGGCGGCAAAAAATAAGATCGACGGCGCGCTTTACGACCTGATCATCACCGACATCAAAATGCCGAACATCGATGGCGTCGAAGTGCTGCGCCATGCGCACCGGGTCTCGCCCGATTCGCCGGTCATTCTCATCACCGCTGTCGATGATTATGAAGCGGCCGTCGAAGCGGTGAAAGCGGGTGGCGCGTCGGACTACATCCGCAAAACTCCGGGCCTGGTGGACGAAATCATGCTGGCCATCAGCCGCGTTCTCGAAAAGGCAATTCTCAGCAAACAGAACTTCGCGCTGCGGCGCGATGCCGCCTCGCATAATTCTCTCGATAACATCGTCGGCTCAAGCGCGGCCATGGAAAAGCTGAAGCAGACCGTGCGCACCGTAGCTTCGACGGCCAGCACCGTCCTCATTCACGGCGAGAGTGGAACCGGTAAAGAGTTGGTCGCCCGCGCCGTGCACATCTGCTCGCCCCGAGCCACGGAGCCGTTCGTGTCGGTAAACTGCGGAGCCTTTCCTGAGACATTGCTGGAGAGCGAGCTATTCGGCTATCTCAAGGGTGCGTTCACCGGCGCAAACCAGAACAAGCGGGGACTTTTTGAAGTTGCCAGCGGCGGAACGCTGTTTCTCGACGAAATCAGCGAGATGACCCTGGCCATGCAGGTGAAGTTGCTGCGTGTGCTGCAGGAGCGCACGGTTCGCCCCGTTGGAGGGACAAGCGAGATTCCCGTCGACGTGCGAGTGATCGCAGCCACCAATCGCGACCTGGACAAAGCCGTCGCGGAAAATCTTTTCCGCGAAGACCTTTATTATCGCCTCAATGTCATTCCCATTCGCGTGCCCAACCTCCGCGAGCGCCGCGCGGACATTCCACTCCTCGCCAATCACTTCCTAAAAAAATATGCGGCGGCGGCCAATCGCAGCATTTTGCGCATCAACAAGAATTCGCTTGAAGCTCTTTGCGGATACGATTGGCCGGGCAATGTGCGCCAACTTGAGAACACCATCGAACGCGCCGTTGCTCTGGAGATGAGCGACGAATTGCACGTCGAACTTCCAGCGGAAAAAGCAAAAGCCCGCGCCGCCGCTGCAGGTGCAGGCATTTCTGGCGTCTCAGCCGATGTGCCGCCGGGCGCCGTGCTCCCCGATGGCATGGGCATGGAAGGCTACGTTGCAGGCATCGAGCGTAGTCTGTTGCAAAGCGCACTCGATCGCTCAAATGGAGTGCAAACCAAAGCCGCCGATCTGCTGCACATCTCCTACCGTTCATTCCGGCATTTGATGAAGAAGTACGAGCTGTAGTGTTCAGCTATCAACCTCAGTTCACTAACATCTTGCAAACCATTCTTTAGCTTGCGTGAAGTTGTCGCTAACGTCCACTTCGCCTGCTATCCTAGGACTCGGGATGAGGACGCTAATGGATATCGGCAAGCCACTTCGCACGATTATCGTTGAGCCGCTAGAGCTTCCCTTACGCGAACCGCGAGTGCAGCCGGAGCCTGACCGACGCCGGACTGAACCAACCGCGCCGCAGCGCGAGCCCGAGAAGCAACCGGTCACGCGATGAGCGTTCCCGATTGCATCACGCCCATCGTTGCCTACCGTTTGTGGGTATGGGATGTTGCTGGTCTCAGTTCTCTGAATGGCGTGTCGTGGATCGCCGGTCAGCCGCTGGCAGCGGAGTGCAAACCTCCGAGGAGAGGAACGACCGCCTGCAGTACGAAGCAATTTCCTCACGCGGCTCCGCACACCGACTGCCGATGCGGCGTTTACGCTAGCAAACGTCTCGAATCCCTGAGCATGAGTTGGCCGTGGCGGAGCGTCTGTGTTCGCGGCGAGACATGGCTGTGGGGAATGGTAGTCGAGCACGAGTATGGATGGCGGGCACAGTTCGCTTATCCAAAAACGTTACACGTGCCGAAGAGCATTCTGCCTATTACGCAAGAGCAAATGAGGTCTCGGCTTAAATCTCTGGCTGCTTACCGCTGCGACGTTTTTGTCCGCCACAACGGCGTGGATATACCGATTTGGCGAAAGGACTCCGGATTCGATAGCGCTGGGGCGGATTTCCTTACAAACTGGTGCAGACGTTGGTACGAACGCTCTGGAGTTCTTACTCGCGGCGACTGCCTCACCATACGGGGTCGCGGGACCGTAGTGGTCGAGCACTCGGATGATACGCAGGTTCATGCCGCGCTGGGAAACGGGGAGCGCCTGCTCCTGCTGCGAAAAAACGTCACTTGGAACGAGGCGAACCGGCGCTGGGAGTCGAACGGGAGTGTCTTTAAAATCTTTGAATGCTAAGCCGGATGCAAGAGGGGGCTGCCCCAGCCGTTCGTGCCTTTCCTGGCGGAATTTCAAACTGAGCTACTAATAAATATTGCAGGCTGCCCCACCCTTTCGCCTGATTTTGGCGAAGGGTGGGCGCGCTGCAAACGCACCGAGCTTCGCGCAAATTACGAAAAGTCCGCCGCCTACCTTTTCTTCAATTGCTGCTTCCACCCCAGTACTCGCGCCTTTGCGCCTTCAGCCTCGGCTTCCGGAATCATTCCTTTTTTCTGGTACAACACCGACAGGCTGGTATGGGCCAGGACATCGTCCGGGTCGAGTTCAACGATTTTCTGGGCAACGGCGATTGCGTCGTCGTAACGTTGCAAGTCCTGCAATGCGCGGGCGAGGCCAAGCATTGCTTCTGTGAAAGCAGGATCGGCCGCTAACGACTTACGATAGGCCGAAACTGCTTCTTCATGTTTTCCGTCTGCCATTAGATCAAGCGCGGCGTAGTAATGGGTTTCGGCGTTCTCGCGGGCGTGGGAATCGGGCATGGGAAGAAACTGCTGGCGGAGAAACGATTTTAGCACGCTGCCCGAAGCTTCTCGCGGAGGAGCCACGCAGACCATAGCCGCCGGGCAATATTGTGATTATGATGATCGGTGCTCCATGCGATGCGTTTTCTCTGGATTGCCACGAAGGGCCATCGTCTGGCTCCGTGGCGCAGCCCATATCTTCTATGGCGTATCGAGACTTACTGCGGCGTCAAGATGACGCAGATCGGGTTTCTTGAGTTCTGGGAATTCTTGTGGAGAGAACGCGCAAGTATGTGGCGTTTTTTGAAGTGGACGGGAGAGATGGATCGCTACGCCCACCCCAAGGCCAAAATTTCGTAGGCGGCTCGCGGCAACGCCTAGAACCAGATCAGGTCACAAAGAATCGCCTAGTTGAAGCGAGTAAGCGGCAGTTCTATGCGCTCTTCCCGGCGGCGGCAGCTTCTCCGAGAATAATGTTGACATCGGTTCCTTTGCCGGCTCCGGTGAGCTGAGCAGCCGCGCCACGATGCGCGGCAATCTCGAGAAATCCCATACTTCCCAGAATGCCGAAAACTTCCCCCGGCGAGCCCTCGGCGTACGCTGAGTGCAGCTCTGTGACCTCGCGGTTGCCCACCGTGATCTTGAACCGTTTCGCGCCTTCGATAAACAGCATGGGAGCATCTTGCGGGGTAATGTTCGTGATCAGGTTTCCGAACCGGTCCACTTTCAACACGACGCCGCGCAGACGATTCTGATCGACGGCTTTCGGTTTGGGTGCGTTGAAGCGAACATACTCCTCGACTTCATCTCCAAATTTTTGCGACTCGACTTCTTTTGCAAGATACGCGGCGACCGGGGCGAAGATATCGCGGGCATGGAACGTGCTGCTTACCGGCTGGAGAAAATAATGCTCTGAGGTGACGTGGCGCACATGCACGCGCTCTTCGCGCGCGTAGACCAGCGAAAGGACGCCGTTATCCGGCGCAACAAAATGATACTTATCGCTCGAAGCGATGATCGGCCTGCGCGCCGTGCCGACTCCGGGATCAACCACAACCACATGTATCGTCCGGGTTGGAAAATACGAATACGCCTGCGAGATAGTAAGGGCGCCATCGAGCACGTCGAAGGCCTGCACGGCGTGGCAAATGTCGACAATCTGGGCATCCGGCACAATATCCAGGATTACGCCCTTCATCGCGCCCACAAAATGATCGTTGGTGCCGAAATCGGTGGTGAGAGTGATGACAGGACGATAGCTCAAGATTGCCTCGCGGATAAAGGACACTAATCCAAAAACTCGAAAGTAATTGCTGGCTATTCTGGAGTCAAGGCACAAAGGTAATGCACGCTGGCGCAGTTTGAATTCCGGCCATCATCTTTCGACAGCGTCATCCCGAGCATAGTCGCCTCATGCGCCCCTGAGCGCGGGCATTCGGGATGACGCATCAAAGGAAAAACTCAAGATGACCCCCCACCGGGCAATGGAGAACAGAAATCAGGGATTGGCGAGCAGCGGTTAGTGGCAAGTCCTGACGGTGGCGCTCTTAATCGATATGAATATCGCCGGATCCTGTATGCAGCGTGAGCAGCGGCCCTCCCCCACGAACCTTGCCCATGATCTCCTTTTGCGTCTCGTTTACACGTCCCTGCACCGTCATCGTGATAGGCGCATCCACATCGAGGGTTCCCGAACTGGTCGAGATGTTCGCATCGAAGGCAGCATCCGAGGGCAGCCGGACATTCACGTTGCCCGATCCGGTGCGAATCTCCCAATCACCAGCCTGAGTGCCTTCCGCCGTGATGTCGCCGCTGCCACCTTCGACGTGCAGTGCGCCGTGAATCCCGCGCACGGTGATATTGCCTGACCCCGTGTGAAGATCGACATCTCCCGGTCCGGTTTCTTCTACTTCGATATCACCGCTGCCTGCGCTGCCGCGCACCGCTCCCGAAATTTCTCTCGCGCGCACATTGCCGGAACCGGTCTGAATATGAATCTCACCGGCGATCTCCGACAACCGAATGTCGCCCGAGCCGCTTTGCAAGTCCACATTTCCGCGAGTACCTTCGATCGTCTGATCGCCTGAACCGGTGTGCGTGTGAACCACAGTATCGGCCGGGACGGTAATTTCGTAATCCACAGAAATGTCACGTGCGTTTACATAGTCGATGCGAATGTTATTGCCGTCTTGTCGGACCGGAGGGTTTTGCTCGATTGCGCTTACATCTCCACGCCGATCGCCGAATAGCCAATGATCGCCGACGAAAATTTTTCCTCGCACCGTAACGGATCCGGCCTGACCGCTACGCACGATAATGTCGCCCGAGTGGGTTTGCACTTCGAGATTTACAGCTCCTGTGACCTGGAAGGTTCTTTCGAATTCACCCTGCGGAGTGGATGCTGCTGCGAGACCGCAGGTGAGCAGTGCCAATGCGGCAACGCTTGTGCAGGTGAATGCGGCGGCAATCAGCCGTGATAAGCACGATCTATTTTTCATCGCCATTGTTTCTGCCTCCTTGTCAGCCTCAAGCGATCGTTGTGGCGGACTACTGCAGCACGACCTGCTCGCCTTCCTTGAGACCGCTGAGCACTTCCGTCTTAGCGCCGTTCGAGATCCCGATGTTGATGGCGACTTTCTTCATCCCGTCCTTCGCTCTCGAGTCGGGAATGTCTACAGATGCTTTCTTGTCCTTGTCGTAGATGATCGCGCCTTCGGGAATCTGCAGCACATTATGATGCTCTTCGAGAATAATCTCGGCGTTGGCTGTCATCTCAGCTTTCAACTCTCCGCCGGGGTTCTGTATCGAAACCCGAACTTCGAAAGTCGTGACGTTATCCTTCTCCACGCCCATGGGAGAAATTTTGGTCACCTTTCCATAGAACGTTTTATCTTTGAACGATTCCACCTTGATCCGCGCTGGCTGTCCGAGATAGACCTTGCCGATATCGCTTTCGTCGACCTTACCTTTTACATAGACCTCGCTGGTGTCGCCGAGGGTCATGACCAGCGTGGCCGAAGAACCGAGCACAAGAATGGAACTCACCGCGTCGCCCATCTCCACATCCCGCGAAAGAACAATGCCATCAATCGGAGAGACGATATCGGTATAGCTCAGTTGCTCCTCCAGTTGCTTAAGATTTGCCTCGTCTTCCGATACCTGCGCTTGCGCTTGCGCAATCTTTGCCTTCAAAACCGTAACCTGCGCTTTCGCGACATTCTGCTTATTCAATGCCATCTGGTAGTTCTTGTCGGCATCGTCGAGGCTTGATGCCGAAACCACTCC
>JASHNX010000191.1 GCA_030041415.1 Candidatus Sulfotelmatobacter sp. | reverse complement strand
TTCGATGGAAGCCACTACGTCGCGAGAAGCATGACGGTGCAGGCGCCGAGCCGGCAATAAACATCAAAAACCGTTGCGGACATTCACGGCTCAGTCTCCGGTGTATCGTGGCCGCGCTCTTCCGCGTCGCATTTGAAACAAGTCGTAAATTGGATTCTCGGGCCGTAGCACTAAGGTTCGTATCCGATTGTTATCGCCAACGTCAACCCTTACCATTTCTACCGTTGCCGTTCGCAGGATGAACTCCGCGAAAGAACGACGAACGGGTCCAATCTACGCCAGTTGGATTTTGTCGCTCGGAGTCATGGGATTCATCTTCATGGTGGGAAGCGTCCCGGGGCGGAAAAGACTTCACGCTCTTACGCTCTTCGCGCTGATCGGTCTCGGAATGGTTAGCGCCTCTTGTAGAGGCAGCGCCGGACCACAAACCATGGCGGTCAAGAGCGCGGTCGGAAGCAACGCCGCTCACACGCCGGTCACCTATCCCATCACCGTCAATGGGGATTCCAGCTCCACACTGCTTTGCGCCAGCGTGAACGTCATCGTTCAGTGAAAGCTTGTCGCCGCTACGCACCGTGATCGGCCGGTGCACCGCGGGACGGTAGATCAATCCCGCGGAATGGCGGGTCATTCTTCTTAACAGAAGCGCTTTCGAAGGAACCCAACTGGGAAGCCTGCGGAAGCGTGTAACTTGCCGCAACAATTCGGCTCTCTGGTCGATTTCAAAATGCCGCAGATACTTCAGCACGATCGTGGGCATGGTCATGCGAAGTGCGGTGAAATAGTTCTGTGTGGCCATTTCCTCTTCCCTCGCCGGATTGGTGAGGAGACGCACCAGGCAGTCAGCAAGATCTTGCGTGTCTCCCGGTTTGTAAAACTGGATGGCGATCTCTTCTCCTTCGGCCATTTGGCGAAAATCGGGCAGGTCGGCGCACACAATCGGCACGCCGTAAGCACAGGCGAGGTGCGCAACCCCGCTGCAACCGGTGGAGGATGAGTACGGCATGACCGCGACGCTCGAACTCTGGAACAGAGCCGGCAGTTCCCCTTCGGGGACGTATCCGGTGAATTCGATCTTCGGATTTCCCGCGTACTTCTCTTTGACCGAATCGATATAGCCAGCAGCCTGAGGATGGTCGCCTCCACCAACCACGAGTTTCGCGTTCGGAATGCGCCGTGAGATGGTCTCGAATGCCTCGATCATGAGCTCGAGGCGTTTGTAAGTACCCCATTTCCCGAAGGCCAGAATGCGCTGCTCGGGATTTCCCCGCTGTGCGAAGTCTGGATACTCCGGCATCGTAGTCAGGATGCCGTGGGAACGAAGATGGACATTGTCGCGGCCGTATTTTTCGCGCAGAATTTCGCGATAGCCGGGCATCAGTACAGAAACCGAATTCGATAACAGCAACATTCTTGTCGCCACCATCCCGCCCCATCGATAAGCGCGAGCGTATCGTACTTTTGCGTCTGTGAGATTGACCGTATCCATAAGGTGATGCAAAGTCACGTGCGTGTAGCATCCGCTCATACGGGCGAACAAGGGCGTGAGCAAGCCGAGAAAGGCCTTGAGCGGATTGCGTCCAAAAGTGCTGAAGAGGAGGTTGAACCACACTACATCCGGCTTCAGCTGACGCAACATCTTCAAGAGCTGAAATACAGTTCGCGGATCGTCGAACGACCAGCAGCGGATGACGGAGTAGCCCTCCAATTCGGGCTCATCGGTTGCGATCCGATCAGCGAGAATCGTGACGCTGAGAAAGGGATTCCGATGGAGCTCTTGTGCAATGTGGAGACCATACTCGCTTAGTCCTCCCTGGCTGGGTGGAAAAGTGGTTACCAGACAAATTTTCATTCTCTCTCCGGCCCTACGAACCCGCCCCGTATTTCGATGTGCTTGCCAGAGAAGATGTTGGCTGGTGATATGAGCGCAGAAGCAAGGCAATTTCAGTGTGCCGAAGGTGTGACTGCGTGGGTGGCTGTTTTGTGATTGCCCGGCTGGGAGCAGAAATATTCTGCAAAGACCTCCTTCACTTTCTGTTCCGTTGACTCAACCGGAAGAGGTCCGATGACCTGAATGCCTTTGATCAGGCGGCTTAAGGTGAGATAGGCCTCCCGATTCTCGCGAATGAATTCGAGAGGATATTCCGGTTTTCTCTGCCGCGCGGCGAGCGGCTCAGCATCGATCACATAGGCAATATCCGGCTTTGGAATGATCCGCGACAGAAACGAAATCATCCTCCGGGTGAAAGCTCGCTGCAACGGGAGATTGGCGAGTTCGTCGTAGATGTAGCGGTCGAAGATCACGACATCAGCTCCGCCATTCCTCTGCGAGCGCACTCTTCGCCAAACGTTGAGAACATCAAGAAAGTAAAGAAAAAAACGCGCCGCGGTCACTGGCCGGGACCTGACGTTCTTGTCACGGCGATTCACAGGTTTGTCAGGCGAGCCAATCCCGGGATCGCCTTTGAATATTCTCCCGCTCATGCCCTCGCGGAGTCGCGAAAACGCAGCCACATCGTCCCAAAAGCTTAATAACCGCACTCGCAGACCGGCAGACTGAAGCCAGTTTGTGAGCGCCTGTATCTGCGTGCTCTTGCCGGCTCCGTCGATTCCGGAAAAAGTGACAATCTTTGCTTGTTCGCTCTTTTTCAGTGTGCACCCGGCGGCTTGCTCGATGTAGCTTCCGTCAACCCAACGACCACACCCACGGCAACCGCGGCTCCAATGATCGCTCCCGTTCGTATGATGATGGTGCGAGCCCGATGCTGCTTGGCGGGAGCAATTGCGACTCCCGCAGGCTCGGAGGCTGCAACTCCCGTTGTTGTGGGAGCCTCGGCTGCAGCGGTACCAACTGGCCGTTGTGCCGGAGCAGGACTGTTCGTAGACTGATTCGGCGGCGCCTGAGTTGCTCCAGTCTGATTTGCCACACCTTGGGGGGAAGAGGAATCGTCTGCCGGTGGCTGAAACCGCGCCATTTGCAGAAGTGCCGGAGCTTCCGGTTGCGTCGCGGGAGCGTTCGGACTGTCGGGAAGGTCCTCGATGTCTGGAACAGCGTTTCTCGCCTTGCGAACAGCGGTTGTCTGCGCGACCGTTTCGCCCGACGCTTGCTGTGCCGAGGCCGGCAATGCCAATCCTGGAGCACCTGACAACACTGCAACGCTGCAAGCAAGAATAACGAGCCACTTCTGGCACCTGCTCATCGCTTACTCCAATCGCAAATTGAGAGCAAAGGTAGAACTAGCCGGCTGATTTCAGATCCGCAAATCCATATCCCGATGAATACCAAGGCAGGCTCGGCGCTGCTTCCGGAACCGCCACCGCCTGGAAGCTTCGGGTCGCTTCCTCCGCGGTCTCGAATATTTCGAAAAGCCGGTCGACCCGCATCAGTTCGAGTATTGCGGCCGACGCCGGCGAAAGACTGGCGAGCTTGATGTCCCCGTCGCGCTTCATCGCTTCTCCCATGCAATTGAGCAACATTTCGATGCCGGCACTGTCCATGTGTTGAAGCTGCGAACACTCCAGAACGATACGCGGACGATCGGATTCCAGCAGCGGCTGCAATTCGACAAGGAATGCCCGCGCTTCGGAATGGCTCAATTTCTCGGGAGCTTCCATAACAATTACGGGACCATTACTCGACATCTCACTCACCTCTTGATTGCATTGGTTTCTAACCTGTGTTGCACCGGCGGCGAAGTCTTGGGTTGTAATCCGGCGGGCGCTGATTGCTCTTGCTCGTGACGGCCAAACAACGAAAATTTCCTGGCCCACCCCCTGGCTGCCACCGGTTTCCCTGGCAAGCTGAACCGCATGACCGTTGGGTCGGAGATCTCGATCACAACATCCCGCTGGAGATTCAAAAGCCTGTTTCCATTCGCAATGGCATGGCAGACATCCAGACAGATGCCGATCTCAGTGTTTTGCAGAACCGAGCTGTCCTCCACCACCGTTCCGTAATTCAGACAGCAATTCTTCTCGATACTGCTGTTGCGCGTGATTAACGTATCCGCCATGATCCTCGCCCCTCGCCCGATGAACGCAGGTGCAACGATGCGGGCCGAGCGATGAATTTCAGCCCCTTCGTCGATCCAAATCCCTCGTTTTACTTCTCGCCCCGAGGGGCGTGCCGTGCATCGCCGCTGCAACAAGTCGTAGGCCAGACGGCGCAAATCGCACGGCTGCCTCAGCCGGTTGACATATTCGCGAATGAAATAGGAACTGCCGATCGTTTTTGGATCCGCAAAGACGCCGTGCGGATCGCAGGCCTGCGCCTTCGAGCTGTTTACTACCCACAGATCCAAAGCGCCTTCGCGGTTCATCGCCTGAGTCGCGACCTGGCGCGCTTCACGGTGGAAATAGAAAAAATCGAGTAAATCCGTTTCTCCATAAGAGTTGCCGATGAGCACAAATGAATGTTCGATCCCACTGCGCGAAAATTCGCGCATCTTCCGCTGGATCGCAGGGTAAGGATCAGGCACTGTTTGAAATTCCACCTTCTCGAATGACGCGAAGGTGGGTTTCATTCCGCGAAAGCTCGCCTCATCCTGCAGAACGGAAACTGCATCGACGTCCGCCTGCACAAAACGCTCGATAGTCCGTTCGACCGGCGACCGTCCTGCAATATCTAGATAAGCCAAGGGTTGGGAAAGCAGGAGGTTCGTGTTATCGGGAGCCGCCGCGGGAGTGCTCCTGTACCGCTCCCCCGGGACAACAATGGCACCCAACCCCACAGCCTGTTCCTCTCTCAAGTTCTGAACCGCTGGCTCTTTGACATCACCGCATCGCCGAATAGTGAATCCACTCCAGATCGACACCTTCTATGACATCGATTCCGCTGTGTGATTTGCAGAGCGGCGGAGGGCGCGTCGCTTCGGAAACAGCAAGTCGCGCATCTTCATTTTTGCCTTGTGCAACTGCGATTTTGAGTTTCCCACCGAGCAATCGAGCATTTGGGCAATCTCGTGGTGTTGATATCCTTCCACTTCATGGAGTGCAAAGATTCTTCGGCAGCCTTCCGGGAGGTCCTGCATAGCTCGCCGCAACGCAATGCGGTCAACCGCGCCGGACAGGCAAGGATCGGGATTCCCAATATCACGCCGCAAAGATGGTGACTCCGCCGATACCGGCTCATCCAACGAAACAATTGGAGGGGCCTTCCTGCGGCGCAGCTTCATCAGGACTGTGTTTACTGCGACCCTATAGAGCCAGGTAGAAAATGCGGAGTCGCCACGGAAGGAACTCACACTGCGAAACACCTGGAGAAACGCTTCTTGAGTGAGATCCTCCGCTTCGGCGATATCTTTCGTCATAAGTAAGCATACTGAATACACGCGCTTCTTATGAAGCTGGAACAGCGTGGCAAAGGCCTGCTCATCGCCGCTCTGCGCTCGCTGAACCAGGCTGCGTTCAGACTCATCGCGGTTGATTTCTTCTCGGACCGGAATCGCATTAGCAGTTGCGGAAATTACGCAGGTTGCCACAGAAGTCTCCTTAACTCGAACTTGGAACGAGTCGCTCTCATTTTTCTGCCGGGAGCATCAACGTCCAAACTGAGACTAGCGGCATCGCACTTCCGCTCCCATAGGGATGCTCCTGTAATTGAATCCGAGACTTGCTGTACGAACTTCCGGTGCACAAAGGCTTAGAACTCCTGCGTTTTGGTTGGACCCGAAGAGTTTTCGATTCGAGCAGAATCGTTCCGCACATTCGAAATGCGACATTAGAATAACGACGTGATTTCAAGACAAAACAGATGATTGGCCGGCAATGCGGCTTCGAGTTCGGGCTTATTGCTACAGAACGGAGTCTCGCCTCAGCCCGTGACCCTTCAAATGGAGTCAGTGGGCCGCGCAGGTCAGGTGTTCGCCTTAGTAGAGGCGAAACCCGACCTCAACGCTGATCTGAACGTTGACCGGATGACCGTCTTTCTCCGCCGGCTGGAAGCGCCACTGTTTCACTGCTTCAATGGCTTTCGCATCGAGTCCGTGTCCTAATCCGCGCACTACGCGAATGTCGCGGGGGTTGCCGTGATCATCGACGATCAACCACAGAATGCATGTTCCTTGCGTCTTTGCGTTGCGTGCCTCTTCTGTGTACTCCGGATCAGGAGTGGAAACCGCCTGGGGAGCAGAAATTCCACCGCCGACTTTATAAACCCCTCCCCCGATGCCGCCGCCGCTGCCGGCACCAACGCCCGGCCCGTGTCCGACACCGACGCCTCCGCCGGATCCAGAACCAATGCCTCCCCCAGATCCGATGCCGTTGGAGGGTGGAGCGGAGGGAAGCGGTGCATTCGTGGGAACACCGAAGTTCGGCATGTGGTTTTCAGCTAGCCGGACCTGCGGAGGAACAACCACGGTCGGCGCGACCGCCAGCTTGGGATGTTCGTTTCGCATAACGATCTGCGGTGGAGTAATCTGCTCGAGTGCCGGCTTGGGCAAGGCTCCCTTCGGGGCGCGAATGTGATCGTGATCGCCGCCTCCCCCACCGCCGCTGACAACTTTCTTGGCCACCGGCAACGCATACGTGTCGGGCGACGGAGCGATTAATGTCACTTCCTCGTGCTGTTGTGCCTTCTGCACAACCTTGGGACCGAGCAGAGTCCCTCCGATAATCAGGCCGATGACGACGAGGTGAAAAATCGCGGACCCTACCAGACCGTTGGATCGATAGTTGTTGTATTGTCCCCAGATGGCTTCAGGCGCAAGAACGCGCTCTTGCCGGGGGTATGCCTGTCTTTGAACAGGCCGCGCAGTCTGAACGCGGCCCGGCCGTCGATCGAGAACTGCCGGCGACGAAAATTGAAGCAGCGCGGAGTGGCGAGAATTTTGCTGATTCAACATTGATACTCCCTCGGGTCTGGTAGAACTCCTTGCCTGCTTTGGATGCCTCGAAGCAACGGGCGGTTTGTGACATAGATTTCACTGACGATGGCCAGAACCACATCCGCGCAAAAGGCTATTGCACCCGCAGCATGTGAGTCTTACAACCTTCCGGCCAAAACCAGGACCAACAGAACAATCACAACAAGTCCGAGGCCTCCGCTCGGGTAATAACCCCACTCACGGCTGTACGGCCAAGAGGGAAGGGCACCGATCAGCAACAGTACGAGCACAATCAACAGAATGGTGTACATCGAATTCTCCTGTGATTTCGTATGACAATAGTTTGGACAGCAAGGCCCGGTGTTTCAGAACAACCGGGCCCTTTTTGAACCGCTCTTACATTTGCTATCGGCTACCAAACTCAGTGGTAGATGCGCTCTGGCCCTCGGCGTGTTCGCGCTCTCGCGCCTCGTCGGAGTACTTGCGCACCGCTATTTCAAACTTGGTGTCGCTTTCTCCTGCGGCCGGATGCACCTTCCCGTCCAATATCACGCCAAAGGGAACGAACTTGCCGTAAAGAAGCCGAGTCTCGTCTTTGTCCTGAGTGATCACCGAACCGTTCAGGTCGACGCCCGCAAAGACTCCCCGCGCCCGTGAGTAGGTGAGGGTCTCAGCTTTCATCTTCCAATCCGTATCCGCACCGGCATCGCGTCCAACCGGGCCGGCGGCAGCAGAAGCGCTTGCGCCGATTTTGAACTTATTAGAGAGAAGCGCGTCCATACCGTGTTGGTTCATGACCACGAGTACGAGATCGATAGCCTGACCGCCAAGCTGCAACCCCCAGCTTCCACCAGTAATCGTGATAGGAGCCGGCGAGCTCCAGCGTCCGTTCTCTAGTCGGCAGGTTGCAACCCCTTTGCCGTGACTCCCTCCAAAGCCGACCGCAATTTTCACCATGGAAGGAATCACAGCGATGCACTTCGCATCGCTCATGATCTTGTCGGGGATTGCCTTTTCTTTTACTCCCATGATCTCGTCTAGCACCCTGGCCGAGGCATCGACTCTTTTTTGAATACTGGACTCGTTATCCGACTTTGTGTCCGACTCGTTCTGCGCGAAAGCTGCTCCGGCCAGCAACAGACAAATTGCGCCGAGCACAAAAACCGCTCTCGGCAAACGGGAACTTATACCTTGTGTCATTAGCAAACCCCTTCGGCGCTCCACGCGAGCAACCGTTCGATTTTTCCTGCTCAGTCAAAGCTAGCGGGGGCATCGATTCCGTGCCATCGGTATCGAGCTGTAATGTCGATTCAGGGAGACAGCAACCTCGTACAGCTTCGACAGTACGGCCGCAAATGAGTTTTTACCTTGGACCGTTCTTGCCAGAGGAGGCTAAACGTTCTGTGGAGAGTAAAGGGATACTTTGACCGCGCATTTTTGCAATTTTCTACGGCTGCAAGGCCTCCGCAGGTTCGCGCAATATGCCGCTGGTCGGAACCGTGAGTTCGACAAGGGTTCCGGGGTTCGCATTCGTCAACTGTAGGTTTCCGCCGAATTCTTTGGCCCTTTGGCGCATACCACCGATACCCACGCCTACGCTGTCGGGACGCAGCTCTGCGATGCCCACAGCAATCCCTTTTCCATCATCGCGCACCGTAACCGAGATCCGGCCTTCTTTTTGGCTTAGGGTTACCCACACATGTCGCGCCCCCGAATGCCGAAAGACGTTAGTCAGGGCCTCTTGCACGATGCGGAATACCGCGGTCTCGACATCGCCGGACAACCTGGGGAAATCCTTGGGTTGCACATCGAGGGTCGCTTCAATCCCGCTGCGTTTCGCCAACCCCTCGACGAACCAACTTAAGGCAGAGAGTAAACCAACCTCGTCGAGCAGTGGAGGGTGCAGAAGATGAGACATCGTTCTGACTTGCTGAATGGCGCGGTCGATGATGTTGCTGGCATGTAACCAGCCGTCACTTTGAGTTGCGGAGGTTTTGTCGAGCGTCAACCGGTCCACCACCATTTTGGCCACCGCGAGCTCCTGTCCCAACCCATCGTGGAGGTCGCGCGCGATACGGCGGCGTTCTTGATCTTGCATACTCATCAGTCGCACGGAAAGGCGCCGCAACTCGTCGGTTCGGCTGTCGACCATCCTTTCCAATTCGGTGGCATTGTCGCGCATCGATTGCTCCAATATCTTGCTGTCGTGGATGTCGGAGCAGGTTCCATACCACTTCACTATTTCTCCGTCGTCATTGCGAATCGGGACTGCGCGCGACCGGAACCAGCGATAATAGCCGTCTTTGGAGCGCATGCGGAATTCGGCTTCGTAATTCGTTCCCAACTCAACCGAGCGCGCCCACTTAGTGATTGCATCCTCTTTGTCTTGAGGATGAATGTAATCCAGCCAGCCGAAACCATTCCCGGACTCGGGAGCGGCTCCGGTGTAATCGTAAAAACGGTCGCTGATGTAATCTCGCTCGCCGTTGGCCTGACGGCTGAAAATAATATCTGGCGCCGTGTGAACGATTGCGTCAAGCTCACGGTTCTTCCCCACGAGCTCGGCGTTAAGCTGCAGCAACAACTCCGCTTTGCTCGCCAACTCCTCCGTGCGCTCGGAAACGCGCTGTTCGAGTTCGCGATTCAACGTCTCCAGTTCGCGTGTCTTGCGATGCAGGTCGGCAAAAACTCTTACTTTGGCTCGCAAGAGTTCCTTTACGACCGGGACCGATATGTAATCCACCGCCCCGTGTTCATATCCTTTGAGCTGATCTACGTCCGTAAGGTGTACGGCCGAGATGAAAATGATCGCCGTTCTCTGAAAACGCGGGTGCTCCCGAATCATGGCCGCTAACTGAAAACCATCGAGTTCGGGCATGCTAACGTCCATGAGGACGACGGCAACTTCGGTCCTCAATAAGATTTCGAGGGCTTGCTTGGCGGAAGTTGCTTTGATCAGATTTTCACCCAGCGGTTGGAGCATGACCTCGTAGCTCAGCAGCTTTCCGGGCTGGTCATCCACCATCAGGATGTTAACTTTTTCGTTGCTCACCATTGACGTTTTCGATGTATCCCAAGGCGAACTCGTTGACCGGGGATCTTCAACTCTTCGCTATCTGTGCAGCCACGTCCGTAGCGAGGAGAGCAACTGCTCGGTGTTAACCGGTTTCGCCAAGTACTCTGAAGCACCGGTCTCCAGGCATTTCTCGCGATCTCCCTTCATGGCTTTTGCGGTCAGTGCGATGATGGGCAAGCGGCGGAAAGATACATTCTGCCGGATGACTTGCATAGTCTCGTAGCCATCCATCTCGGGCATCATAATATCCATCAGCACAATCGCGACATCGGGAGTGGACTCTAGCTTGGCGATCGCTTCCCTTCCTGTTCCTGCTGTGATTACTGCCATTCCGCGGCGCTCGATAACGCTGCTGAGCGCGAAGATGTTACGCACGTCATCGTCCACGATTAACACCTTCTTGCCCACCAGAGCATCGTCCGAGCGGTGCAAGCGGTCGAGCATTTTCTGCTTCTCCGCCGGCAAATCAGATACGATGCGATGCAGGAACAACGCGGTTTCATCGAGCAGGCGTTCCGGCGATTCGACGCCCTTTACCACGACGCTGCGAGCGAGCGAATGCAGGCGCGCATCCTCTTCGGGAGAAAGTTCCTTTCCGGTGAACACGACCACCGGCAAATCGTTCAGCTGGGGCGTGTCGCGGAAACGCTCGAGAACCTCGAAACCAGAGATATCCGGCAGACGGAGATCGAGGACAACACAATCGAAGGATTCTTGCGACACCGCCGCAATCGCCTCCTCGCCCGTGGCAACCACGTCCACATCGATGTCGTCATACCCCAGCAGTTCCCGAATACTGAACTGTTCGGCCGGATTGTCCTCTACAACCAGCAGTCGTTTTCGGCGCGGGGCAGAATATTCTTTGATCCGGTCTAAAGCAACTTCCAGCCCTTCCGGGGTTGTAGGTTTCGTCACAAAGGCGAAAGCACCGCGCGCCAGACCATGGTGGCGGTCCTCATCGAGAGTGAGCATCTGGACCGGAATATGGCGGGTCGCCGGATCCTGTTTCAGGTGATTGAGTACTGTCCAGCCGAGCATGTCAGGCAAGAACACATCCAGCGAAATCGCTGTAGGGTGGTATTCCTGCGCCAGTTGCAGGGCTTCCGCTCCACGAGCGGCGACAAGGACCTTGAAGCCCTTGTCGTGCGAGAGGTCGCATAACACACGCGCGTAATGCGGATCGTCCTCCACGATGAGCAAGACCGCGTCATTTGGCTGGAGGTCCGTACGATCATCGGGAATCTTTTCCGCCGGATGCTCGACCACCAACTGTGTGGGCAAAACTGCCATTGTCGAGTTACTTTCAACTGCCGCAACGTTTTGCGTTGATGGCCCAACGTAGGTTTGAGGCAGGTACAGCGTAAATGTACTGCCTCGTCCAGGAGCACTGCGCAACTGGATCTCTCCGCCGAGCAGGCTGGCCAGCTCGCGGCTGATGGCCAGTCCCAATCCTGTTCCGCCGTACTTGCGGCTCGTGCCGGCATCGGCCTGTTGGAAGGCTTCGAAGATGATTCTCTGCTTCTCGACCGGGATGCCTATTCCGGTATCCGACACTTCGAACGCCACGACCGCCGCAGCCTTCGGGAGAATCGGATGATCTTCGCTCCAGCCATTTTTTGCGGGACGAACCGCCAAACGCACACCTCCTACTTCGGTGAACTTGAAAGCGTTCGAAAGCAGGTTCTTCAAAACCTGCTGCAGGCGCTTTGCGTCGGTCACCAGGCTTCGGGGGAGATGCGGATCGGTCTGCAGCTCGAAACCAAGATGGCGGTTCTCGGCTTCGTGGCGGAACGGACGGCCAACCGCATCGAGCAAGCTGGCAAAGAAAATCTCTTCCGCTTCCACCGAAACCGTGCCCGATTCGATCTTTGAGAGATCGAGAATGTCGGTGATGAGATTGAGCAAGTCCGTTCCGGCACCATGGATGGTTCGAGAAAACTCGACTTGCTTCGGTGTGAGGTTGCCGTCCGGGTTATCGCTGAGTTGCTGGCCGAGAACAAGAATTGAGTTGAGCGGCGTCCGCAACTCGTGCGACATGTTGGCCAGGAATTCGGACTTGTACTTTGACGTGAGCGCCAGCTCCTTGGCTTTTTCTTCGAGCGCGCGGCGCGCCTGCTCGATTTCCTGGTTCTTGCGTTCGACTTCCACGTTCTGCTCGGCAAGCTGTTGCGCCTTTTGCGCAAGCTGCTCGTTGGTCTGCTGCAATTCCTTCTGCTGAACCTGAAGTTCGGTCGCCAACTGCTGCGACTGCTTCAACAGACCTTCGGTCTGCATCGTCGCTTCGATACTGTTGAGCACGATGCCGATGCTGGCTGTCAGCTGCTCGAGGAATGCGAGTTGCGAGGTGGTGAAGGCACCGAGCGAGGCGAGTTCGATCACAGCCTTCACACGATCTTCAAACAGCACCGGCAGCACGATCACGTTTCTCGGAACCGCTTCAAACAACCCCGAGCGGATTGCGATCGTATTTGGAGGAAGATCGGAGATCAGCATACGGCGCTTTTCTGACGCACACTGCCCGACCAAACCCTCTCCGAGTTGCAATCTCCGCAGATGACCATCTTCGCCGTCGCCCGCGAAAGCCGACAGCAGCGTCATCTCCGCCGAGTCTTCGCCGCCCATCTGGTAAATCACACCTTGCTGCGCGTTTACGAGAGGAGCTAACTCCGAGAGCAACATCCGTCCTACAGTCGCCAGATCACGTTGACCTTGCAACATGCCAGTGAAGCGGGCGAGGTTGGTTTTCAGCCAGTCTTGCTCGGTGTTGCGGTCGGTCGTAAGGCGGAGGTTGTCGATCATCGTGTTGATGTTGTCTTTCAACTCCGCCACTTCGCCGCTGGCCTCCACCTGAATGGAGCGCGTCAAATCGCCCTTGGTTACAGCGGTTGCGACTTCGGCGATGGCGCGTACCTGGTTCGTGAGGTTATCGGCGAGCAGGTTCACGTTGCCCGTAAGATCTTTCCACGTCCCGGCAGCGCCTGGGACATTGGCTTGTCCGCCAAGTCGGCCTTCCACGCCAACTTCACGAGCCACGGTGGTCACCTGATCGGCGAAGGTTGCGAGCGTATCCGTCATGTTGTTGATGGTCTCGGCAAGGGCGGCGACTTCGCCCTTCGCATTTACCGTCAGCTTCTGCGCCAACTCGCCGCTGGCCACAGCCGTCACGACTTTTACGATGCCACGGACCTGCTCGGTGAGGTTGGCAGCCATAACGTTGACGTTATCGGTGAGGTCTTTCCAGGTTCCGGCAACTCCCGGTACCTGGGCCTGTCCGCCAAGTTTTCCTTCGGTTCCGACTTCACGGGCCACGCGCGTCACTTCGGCAGCAAATGCATTGAGCTGGTCGACCATCGTGTTGATGGTGTTCTTGAGTTCGAGAATTTCGCCTTTCACGTCGACCGTGATTTTGCGCGACAAGTCGCCACGAGCCACGGCCGTGGTCACCTCGGCAATGTTACGGACCTGGCCCGTGAGGTTTCCGGCCATCGCGTTTACGGAGTCGGTCAAGTCCTTCCAAGTTCCTGCGACGCCCGGGACGTTGGCTTGACCGCCAAGCCGGCCTTCCGATCCGACTTCGCGGGCCACCCGCGTCACTTCGGCAGCGAATGATCGCAACTGCTCGACCATCGTGTTCAGCGTTTCTTTCAGCTGCAAGATCTCACCACGGACATCGACCGTAATCTTCTTCGACAAGTCCCCATTCGCGATAGCGGTTGCCACTTCGGCAATGTTTCGCACCTGGCCGGTCAAGTTCGAGGCCATAAAGTTGACGTTATCGGTGAGATCTTTCCAAGTACCGGCTACACCAGGCACCTGCGCCTGCCCGCCGAGTTTGCCGTCGGTTCCAACTTCGCGGGCCACGCGCGTCACTTCGCCGGCGAACGCGTTGAGTTGGTCCACCATCGTGTTGATGGTGTTCTTGAGTTCGAGAATTTCGCCTTTCACGTCGACTGTGATTTTGCGCGACAAGTCGCCGCGAGCCACGGCTGTGGTTACTTCGGCGATGTTTCGCACCTGGCCGGTCAAGTTCGAGGCCATAAAGTTGACATTGTCGGTGAGATCTTTCCAGGTTCCGGCGACTCCCGGGACTTGCGCCTGTCCACCGAGTTTGCCGTCTGAGCCCACTTCCCGGGCTACGCGTGTCACCTCGGCGGCAAAGGCGTTCAACTGGTCGACCATCGTGTTGATGGTTTCTTTCAGGAGAAGAATTTCGCCGCTAACGTTCACCGTGATTTTCTTCGACAAGTCACCACTGGCGATGGCTGTGGAAACTTCGGCGATATTGCGCACCTGACCCGTCAAGTTCGAAGCCATCGAATTGACCGAGTCGGTAAGGTCTTTCCATGTTCCGCCAACGCCGGGAACCTGCGCCTGGCCGCCGAGTTTGCCGTCGGTTCCGACTTCGCGGGCCACGCGCGTCACTTCTGACGCAAACGAGCGAAGCTGATCAACCATCGTATTCAGCGTGTCTTTGAGTTCGAGAATTTCGCCGCGCACATCGACTGTAATTTTGCGCGACAAGTCGCCGCGGGCCACAGCTGTCGCAACTTCCGCGATGTTTCGCACCTGGCCAGTAAGGTTCGAGGCCATGAAGTTGACATTGTCGGTGAGATCTTTCCAGGTGCCGGCTACACCTGGCACCTGCGCCTGTCCGCCGAGTTTGCCTTCAGTGCCAACTTCACGGGCTACGCGCGTCACTTCGCCGGCGAACGCATTGAGTTGGTCCACCATCGTATTGATGGTGTTCTTGAGTTCGAGAATCTCGCCTTTCACATCGACCGTGATTTTGCGCGACAAGTCGCCGCGAGCGACGGCCGTGGTTACTTCGGCGATATTGCGCACCTGGCCGGTCAGGTTTCCGGCCATTGAGTTTACCGAGTCGGTCAAATCTTTCCAGGTTCCAGCGACACCCGGCACGTTTGCCTGACCGCCGAGACGGCCTTCGGTCCCGACTTCGCGAGCCACGCGCGTGACTTCACCAGCGAAGCGGTTGAGTTGATCCACCATCGTGTTCAGCGTCTCTTTCAGCTGCAAGATTTCGCCGCGTACATCGACTGTGATTTTGCGAGACAAATCGCCGTTCGCAATCGCCGTCGCAACTTCCGCGATGTTTCGCACCTGTCCGGTGAGGTTGCTGGCCATGAAGTTCACGTTGTCAGTTAGGTCCTTCCATGTACCACCGACGCCGGGCACTTGCGCCT
The DNA here is from genome assembly GCA_030041415.1 of Candidatus Sulfotelmatobacter sp. Taxonomy (GTDB): domain Bacteria; phylum Acidobacteriota; class Terriglobia; order Terriglobales; family Acidobacteriaceae; genus Sulfotelmatobacter. Next base: position 12,077 of record JASHNX010000191.1, on the reverse strand, counting down.
GGCCGCCGAGTTTGCCTTCGGTTCCGACTTCGCGCGCCACGCGCGTCACTTCGCCGGCAAACGCGTTGAGCTGATCCACCATCGTGTTGATAGTGTCTTTAAGTTCGAGAATTTCGCCTTTCACATCGACGGTAATTTTGCGCGACAAGTCGCCGCGGGCGACAGCCGTGGTAACTTCAGCGATGTTCCGTACCTGAGCAGTGAGGTTGCCAGCCATCGCGTTGACCGAATCTGTTAGATCCTTCCATGTTCCGGCGACGCCGACGACAACGGCTTGTCCGCCCAGCTTTCCATCGGTTCCCACTTCGCGAGCCACGCGCGTCACCTCCGATGCGAACGATCGCAGCTGATCGACCATCGTGTTGATGGCCTCCTTCAACTGCAAGATTTCGCCGCGCACATCGACCGTGATCTTGCGCGACAAGTCGCCACTTGCAACGGCGGTTGCGACCTCAGCGATGTTTCGGACCTGTCCCGTGAGATTACTGGCCATGGAGTTCACGGAATCGGTGAGGTCTTTCCATGTTCCGGCCACGCCGGGGACCTGTGCCTGGCCGCCGAGCTTTCCGTCCGTACCCACTTCGCGAGCCACGCGCGTCACTTCAGCAGTAAACACGCCTAGCTGCTGAATCATCGTGTTGACGATGTTCGCGGAACGCAGAAACTCGCCTTCGAGGGGACGGCCATCAACATCCAGACGAACCGTCTGCGTTAAGTTACCCTGGGCCACAGCTGCGATCGCGCGCGTCACGCCCGCGGTCGGCCGCAGAAGATCCTCGACCAGAGTATTAACGGAAACTTCCATGTCGCCCCAGGCACCACGAGATTCATGAAAGCGGGCACGTTCGCGGGTACGGCCTTCTTTCCCGACAACCTGGCCAACTCGCTTCAACTCCTGCGCCATCTGCTGATTCGCTGCGACAATGGAATTGAACGTGTCGGCGACCTTCCCTGCCAGACCCGTCCAGGCTCCCGGAAGGCGTACGGAAAAGTCTCCGTCGCGCATGGTTTGCAGGCTGGCCAGAATCACACCCAGGTTTGCCGAATCAGCTTCGGCGGCGTGTGTCGCGTTGCCGTTGTTCTTACCCCTGGCGGCTTCGTCGGATCTGCCGTTTGCAACAGCGATGGCTGAATCTTGACTGATTCGCTTCATACCTCTCTCCCCAAAGTAGATCAGCCTCTTGCGTCATTTATTTTTTGAAATCCTGCCGCTCTCGGCGCTGCCGATCCCTGTTCGCGTATCGCCAAAAATCTCAAACCCACTGGCTTGTCCATCTTGCCTCTCACGAGCGACGCATCATCTGACATGCGTTTACACGAAAAACGCCGCTTTACTTCCCCTTTTGCACTGATCCCGACGCTTCCGGAGAAAACCACGTGAAAGTGGCAAGCTACCTGTAGATTCCTATCACGTATGACTTAGACTCGCTCTAGGGTATTTGCTGTATGGGGCAAACCGATTGCGTCAAGGAATTTCGCCAGAAGAGAATCTCGCGCTGAAAGCCGCAGGGCGTGCCGGGGTCGGTTTTCGGGGAATCGGGAACCCCTGAGGCAGCTGGAAGGCACGCCGCGCATCGATTCGAGCACAAGCGGCACACGATAGTGACTGCGTCGCTCCCGGTGCGGGCCCGTAGTCAAGGACAGGGATGCGCTAATGGCATGAAGATCGATCGAGAAGAAAAAAGGCTTCGGGTCAACTTTTCCGCGAGTGCACGAGCTTCAGCGCGTCGGCTTGCAGAATGCGCTGAATCTGATTGCGGGCGTGGATAGACCACGGTCCAGTTGTATCCAGTTTGGTGTAGGCCTGCCAGTGTTTCAAGGCCTTGCGCGGTTCGCGCGTTTTCTCATACGCCAGCGCCAGATTGTAGTGCGCGTCAGCGTACGTAGGGGCGAGTTGAATCGCCATCTTGTAGGTTCGGATCGCCTCTTGCACTCGCCCGGTTTCGTCGAGCACGTTGCCCAGATCGAAATAAGCGAGCGCATAACGCGGGTCAGACTCGAGTGCAGCACGATAGTGCTTCTCGGCAAGTGTGAAATCCTGCCGGTTGTAATGCAGCGTGCCCAGGTTAATGTGCGCCGCCGCGTGCGCAGGATCAAATTCGAGCACTTTCTGGTATGCGGCCATCGCGGCGGTCTGAGTTGCCGGATCTTCCTCGAGCGCAACTCCACGAGCAAACCATACCGCAGCTTCGTTGGTCTGTGGGAGCGAATCGGGAATGGGCGTGCTGGTGACAACCTTTTCGCGCGACGAAAAGTCCATCACAAACTGACCGGCAATCGGCTCCAGCAACTTGCCTTCATGCCGAAACGCTACGCGATGCCGGTTCGTGGAGGAGGCTCCGGCGTCGACCAGGGGATTTTCCATCCCGGCCGCCTGCCTTTGCATCGCTTCAAGCGATTCCCGAATTACCGCAGGGCGCACCTTCATGGCGCACAGATCGCGGACTTTCTTAATCTTGAGCAGATCAGAAAAACAATAAGTAGTGGCAGCGACAATCAACCCAGCCCGCTCCCAGCTCGCGAGCTGGCGCGGCGCGAGGTGCAGAATGCGAAGTAAATCAGCTCGGCTGTACACTTCTTTGCCTTGATGCGCAGGCTGGATGCGCGAATTAGCTGTCCGCCGTCATTATCCGCAAGTTGCCGATCGAAACGCAACATGAAACCATGTGGAAATCTGTGGAGAACCTGGTTGATTTACATGCAACAGAAATAGTGCAAAGGATGCACACGTCTCCACTGGAGTCCGGAAAGTTCCTCAACGGACACGCGGTGAGGACGTGGGATGGCGCAGTTTGGCGCTTTGTTCGACGTCAATTAAAAGCGTAGATTCCGTTTGCCTGTACGGGCTATGAGGGGGCGCGACCGGACTGTGCTCCAGCCAGCAAGGTGGCTGGGGTTTGCCACGGGTGCCCCTTTGCTCGCCGCTCGCGACGAATCATCACTTCAAGCTATTGCTGCAGCCTGGTATTCCTCGTATGTTCCCTTGAAATCGGTGATGGTGTGATCTTTCTCGAAGTGCCAGATGCGCGTGGCGACTTCGTCGATCAAATCGTGATCGTGGCTGACGAGAAAAACGGTGCCTTGATATCTCTGCAGAGCAATGTTAAGCGCGTTGATGGCTTCGAGATCGAGGTGGTTCGTGGGTTCATCGAGTACAAGCACATTCGGCTTTTGCAGCATGAGCTTGCAGAACAGCAAGCGCGCGGCTTCGCCCCCGGAAAGAACGCTGGTCGATTTTGTGGCTTCTTCTTTTTGAAAAAGCATTTGACCAAGCAAGCCACGAATTTCTTCGCTCACCGCCCCCGGATCCCACTGATGCAACCAGTCAAGCACGGTCATGCCGCCTTCGATCAGCGAGCGATGGTCTTGAGCAAAGTATCCAACCCCAGCTTCGTGGCCCCAGATTACTTTGCCGGCATCGACAAATGGCCCGCCGTAGCCGCTGGTCTTGCGCAACTCGGCTTCGGGAGTGGTGGGGGAATTGGCAAGCAGGGCGTTAACGAGCGTGGTTTTCCCCGCTCCGTTCCGGCCCATCAGCGCAATTTTTTCTCCGCGAGTGATGCTGGCGGTGAAACCGCGAATGACTTTTTTATCGCCGTAGGCTTTGCTGAGGTGTTCGATTTCAAGAATGTGCTTTCCCGAAGGCCGCTTCTGCTCGAATTTTATGAACGGGCGCTGAATGTTTGATTTCGCCAATTCCGTGACTTGCAGGCGCTCTACTTCCTTCCGCCGCGACTGCACCTGGCTCGAGCGCGTGCCGGCAGCGAAGCGGGCGATGAATTCATTCAATTGTGCGATTTTCTTTTCCCGCTGCGCGTTCTGAGATTCGATCTGCGAGCGCACCTGCGTTTTCGCGAGCACCATCTCGTCATACGATCCGGTGTACGTGATGATGGTCTGGTAGTCGATATCGGCGATATGAGTGCAAATGCTGTTGAGAAAATGCCGGTCGTGCGAGATGGCGATGACGACTCCGTCGTATGCGGTCAGAAAATTCTGCAGCCAGTGGATCGAGTCGAGATCGAGGTTGTTGGTGGGTTCATCGAGCAGAAGAGCCTGGGGATGTCCGAACAAAGCCTGAGCTAACAAAACGCGTACTTTTTGACCGCCCTGCAGTTCGCTCATTTTTCGTGCATGAAGCTCTTCCAGTATGTCCAGGCCGTCGAGCAAAACCGCGGCATCACTTTCCGCCGTGTAGCCGTCTTCTTCGCCGACAATGCCTTCAAGTTCGCCAAGCTTCATGCCATCTTCATCGGTCATGTCGTGTTTGGCATAGATCGCGTCGCGCTCCTGCAGGGCAGCCCAGAGGCGCTTGTTGCCCATAATGACGGTGTCGATCACGGTATAGGCGTCGAAGGCGAACTGATCCTGACTGAGAACACCAATCTTGCGCGGGCGGACCACCGTTCCTTTTTGCGGTTCAAGCTCTCCGCTCAGCAGGTTCATGAACGTCGATTTGCCTGCGCCGTTAGGACCGGTAAGACCGTAACGGCGTCCAGCCGAAAATGTGGCGGTGACTTCGTCGAACAAAATTTTGGCGCCGTAGCGCATGGAAACGTTACTGACTGAAAGCATGGTTCTTATCTCGTCTTAAACTTCTTGTGGGCTTCTTCGGGGAAGCTTCAAAACTGCGGAGTATTCCGTGGAACAGCACGCAGCTGGAATTACTAGGATATCACGCGGCGCGTGCAGAGGATTTCTCCGGTACGCTGTCCATGGATTAGTCAGCGGCGAAGACAGGGCAGGCAGTCTTGGGATTAGGAACCTGACATGGCAAGCGCTAATGCCCGCCGCTCAACTCCTTCACGATCGAAGTGACAAACTGCTTGGCGTCGCCAAAAAGCATCAGCGTGTTATCGAGGTAGTAGAGCGGGTTATCGATGCCGGCAAAACCCGGATTCATGCTGCGCTTGATGACCATGACCGTGTGAGCTTTATCGACGTCGAGAATCGGCATGCCAAAGATGGGACTGGACTTGTCGGTACGGGCCGCAGGATTCGTCACGTCGTTCGCGCCGATGATCAGAGCAACATCTGTTTGCGGAAAGTCGCCGTTGATTTCATCCATCTCGATGAGCTTTTCATAGGGAATGTCCGCTTCGGCGAGCAAGACGTTCATGTGGCCGGGCATGCGCCCGGCCACAGGATGAATGGCAAAGCGAACATCGATTCCCTTCTTGGTAAGAATGTCGTAAAGCTCGCGAACCTTGTGCTGCGCCTGGGCAACGGCCATGCCGTAGCCAGGGACGATCACAACCCGGTTGGCCGCTTCCAGGATCGCGGCGGCATCCTCGGGCGTGGCGCTACGCACGACTCGTTCTTCCTTCGCGCCGGCCGCCGACGCCTGCACCTGCCCGAACGCTCCGAACATCACGTTGGTAAACGACCGGTTCATGGCCTTGCACATGATCACCGAGAGAATGAAACCCGACGACCCATCGAGCGCGCCCGACACGACCAGAACTTTGCTATTGAGAACAAATCCAAGAAGAGCAGCAGAAAAGCCGGCATAAGAATTGAGCAGCGAGATCACGGTCGGCATGTCGGCGCCGCCGATCGGCGTGACCAGCAGCACGCCAAAGATCAGAGCAACGACCACCATGATAGGAAACAACATTGTGTTTGCAGGATTCACCACGAGCGCGACGGCCAGCCCAAGCGCTCCGGCAAGAACCGAAAGGCTGACGATATTCTGCCCACGGTAAACGATCGGTCGCTGCGGCAATATCTCCTGCAGTTTTCCCGCCGCAATGAGGCTGCCGGTAAACGTGAGCGATCCGATGATGACTTCCAGGGCAATCTCGCCCATTTGAAAGCGCGTGACCGGGGCTGTGCCGACATAGTATTCGGCGATACCGATAATAGCCGCCGACAGCGCTCCGAAAGCGTGACTCAATGCGGTCCGCTGCGGCACGGCGGTCATGTGCACAAGGCCGAGAGGAATACCGACTCCTGCTCCGATGATCAGCGTAATCAGAACCCATCGGTACTCTGTTACTTCCGGATTGCATAGCGTGACGACGACCGCCAGCGCGGCGCCAATCTCTCCCGCCAGCACTCCCAAGCGTGAAGTCGTCGGCGAACTGAGGAACTTGAGAGAAAGAATAAAGAGAACGACCGCGACGATATAGGCGAAATCAAGATACTGCTGAAGTTCCAGCGGGTTCATTGTTGTTTCGACCTGCCGGACTTGAACTTGCGCAGCATGCGGTCGGTGATCAGGAATCCGCCCACCATATTGCTGAACGAGGCCGCGACTGCAATCGCACCAAGCGTGGTGGTGAGCGTGGTCTCGTGCCTGCCGGTGATGATGATGGCCGCCACTACGACAATGGCATCAAGCGCGTTGGTTAGCGACATGAGCGGAGTGTGAAGCAGTGGAGAGACACGCTTGATCAATTCAAACCCGACGAACCCCGCGAGAATGAAAACGTAGAGATTGGAAATAAAATCCGCAGGCATAATTGCTCCTTTCTATCTGCGCTATCCGCGGCACCCGGCCCTGTCGGGCGATTCGCCGCCCAGTACCCAACTGAGATACGATTTTTGCACCGCCCGGACTAGCAGGCAGGGCGATCACTGATTGCTGGCAGCGAGAGCCGGCAGTTTGAAAACCTCCCGCACTCTCGCGTTCACAATTTCACCGCCCTGAGTCAGAAGAGTATCGCGAATAATGTCATCGCTCTCCGGCGGGCGAACTTTGCCGTCCTTCACCAAATTAGTGAGAAACGACGTGAGATTTTTGGAATACATCTGGCTGGCGTGAAAAGGAACGGTGCTCGCCAAGTTGACCGGTCCGAGAATCAGAACACCGTTCACGTCAACCGCCTTGCCCATCTGGGTGAGTTCGCAGTTGCCGCCGCGCTCGGCGGCGAGATCAACGATCACCGAGCCAGACGCCATTTTCTTGACCATATCACCCGTCACCAGGATGGGTGCTTTCTTGCCGGGAATGACCGCGGTGGTGATGACAATATCGGTTTCGGCCACAACGCGAGTCAGAAGTTCGCGCTGGCGCGCATAGAAGCTTTCGTCTTGCGCTGTTCCGTAGCCACGAGCATCCTGCGCATTCTGGGCTTCTATCGGAAGTTCGACGAAACGTCCGCCCAGGCTTTGCACTTGCTCTTTCGCTGCGGGACGCATGTCGTAGGCGGAAGCGACTGCTCCCAGCCGGCGTGCAGTTGAGATGGCCTGCAATCCAGCGACGCCGACGCCAATAATAAAGACTCGCGCGGGAGTGATCGTGCCCGCAGCGGTGGTCATCATGGGAAACAAGCGGATGGATTTCTCCGCCGCCAAAATGACCGCTTTGTATCCAGAGACAGTAGCCATCGACGAAAGCGCGTCCATGCTTTGCGCGCGCGTAGTGCGCGGCATGAGTTCCACTGCGAATGAAGTTGCACCCGTGGCCGCGACTTCCTGAACTGCTTCCGCCGTACCCAGCGGACGCAGAAAGCCAATCAGAATCTGGCCGCGGTGAAGAAGCGGAAGATCGGCTTTGCCGGTTATGTCATTCGCGCCGTAGCAAAGCACTTGAACAATAATGTCGGCAGTACCGAAAACAGCGGCACGATCGGGAAGAACCTTTCCGCCCTTTTCCGTGTAGTGGGAGTCAGGGTAGCCTGCTTGCTCCCCCGCTCGCGACTCGATAACAACGTCTAATCCGGCTTTCGCGAGTAGGGGAACGACGGCGGGAACGAGCGCCACCCGGCGCTCGTCTGGATAACTTTCTTTCGGAACTCCGACGATCACGCGGTGGTCCTTTCTCCGGAGAGAACACCTGCAGACGAAACAGATCCATCATCTTTACTGGCGAATCTTAGTGGATTCGCCGCGGAATTGAATGTGACCCTGATCACAGAACCGAAATCCGCTGGTGGGACGGATTCAAAACAGTACCAGAAAGGTCCACCTGTGAAAAGTAGATCAAGAAAGAGGAAGTGTCGTGCTTACAGCGAACTCTGGAAGTGAACCCCCAAAATTCGTCCCGCTAGGCGGCTCGCGTAGCCGCCATGCTTTCATATTCTTTTTCGGAGTCGCGCGGCATCAGCACCCACATCGTATAAACGCCGAGAGCGGTACCAAAAGGGATGCTGATGAAAAGCGCGATGAAGGAGAGAATCAGAACGAGCGTGCGCGCCCAGGTTTCGTGCTGCATCAGCCCGAAAGCGGCGGCCAGCCCAATGGCTGCTTTCGCAAGAATGAATATCCCCAGGGTTCCGAGTAACGGATGCAGGAACGGCGGGGCGTTTACTCTACCATGTACGAATAGGGTGTTGGCGATGACGATCAGCACGATGCCGCCGATTGCATTCAGGGCTGAGAAGGCCATCCAGAAGATCGCGACCAAGTTGAGGTGTTCCTGCACGCGTCCTCGCCGCAGCCGGATAGTCGCTACCGAGCCGCCGAGCTGTTTGCCGCAGCGGCTGCAGAATGCCTGGTCCGGTTGAACCTGCGCTCCACATTTGTCGCAGTACATAATTCCCTCCAACGCCGCTCCCTGAATTAACGTATTGTTCGCCTACTAACCTTACGAATCGCACAGGCCAAAGTTCAGCCGGTCCCCGGCAACAATTCCAAGAATGAACAAGCGAAAGATCGCGGTCAGGATGAAGTTTTCAGCGATAAACGAAAAGGCCACCCGGCAACAGGGCAGCCTCTTCTTCAAGGGAGAATAGTTCCAACGGAGGCAAAGAAAATTCCGTCAAAACTTTTCTGGACAAAATCTTATGAGCCGAAAAAGCAGGGTGTCAAGGAATTTTTCGTAAATAAATCTCTTTAGTTTCAATAACTTAAGGATTTGATCAACATTCGACTAAAGTGTTTCAAATTGAGACAGCCGCCGCCGTGAAGGCCGCAAACCCGTTGCTTATAGGCAGTTATGCCGGTTTCGATGGCTCCCGGCTCTCCCTGCTTCGGTTCTGGAAGGGGAAGATGGTGGCTCGGACAGATCAAGAGAGATGAATTGCGCCTCATCCGTCTCACCACGAAAATAGCGCCGCGTAAGAACCCGAAGCCCGCCGAAGGCGACTCCCGCGGCCAGCGAAATGGCCCCAATGATGATGCAGAGCAGGATGATATTTACCAGCAGATTTGCAACGTTGTTTTTCTTGTCGAAATAGGTGTTCTCGTTCCAGGTAACGCTGGCTTCGTAATGCACCGCCCCAAGCAGGTTCTGTGCGTCGTTTTCGGAGAGTGGCCCGGCAAGAATGGCCACAATCGGCCCGCTGCGCTTGTCGTAGAATGGCCCGACTTTCTCCACCGCCGTCACCCCGGGTTGGGGCTCCGCTGCCTGATATGCGGCGTCAATGCTGCGCAAGTGTGCTATAGCCAGTGCCGGCGTGGGATACTCAACCAGCATTAGAGTTGCTGTTCCGCTGGACAAGGAGTACTGACCGAGCACAACTTCAGGATTGGAACTGAAGTCAACCAGGTTGTCAGGAAGCGGGGATCCGATGAGGTTTAGAGCTAGCGGCCCCTCGGCATACTTTTCCGTATTCGTCTGGTAGCCGTGGCGAGGCATGAAAGCCAGGATCGGAGGAAGTTCGCTCGCATTCCCTGTGGGCAGGGGAATCCTTCCGGCCAGTTCGCGAAGGCTGGCGGCTGACATCGCCGTCATCTGGCTGAAAGTGGCGTCCACTACAACGTTGCCGCGATAAAACAGGACGCGCCGATCCAGAGACGATCCCTGATCGCCGATCTCTTCGCGCACCATCTCAGGCTGAAGATAGAAGGTATAAGCACCGAAGGCACCACTGGCATCGGTAAAGCGAGCGGCGCGAATTGCGAGGGTGCGCCCGTCGTCGCTTGAGTACTTGGCCGATTCGACGTCCGTAAAGCCGTATTCTCTGAGCAAGGCGGCGTTGGCGGGATCGGCAATAGAGGCGTCTTTGCTGATCTGCGGGCTGCCATGCATCTGCCAAGCCGCGAACTGCGTGGGAAGAATCGGCGCGGTGAGTGTGGTCTGTGGAGTCGCGGCGAAGGTCGCGGGAATGCCGGAGATTGAAAAAGCCAGCACAATTCCAAGCTTCGAAAACAAGGATCCCCAACGCATCTCCCTTAATTAGACCACAGTGGAACGGGAAAAGTTTCCCGGATGGCCGACTGAAGAACGAAAGTCGACAAATTTTGTTCAGCGGACCGGAACGCCGCAGATTCCGACGCTATTGGCCGGCATCCTTGTCTATTTTGCTGGCAACCTTGACGCCGCTCAAGCCATTGGCATACTTCGCGATACCACGGTAGAGCGACTCGGCGATTCGCTGGCGGTATTCGCCGGTAGAGAGGCGGCGCTCATCCGTGGGATTGCTGACGAAGGAAATTTCCGCCAGGATCGACGGCATGTTCGCACCGATCAGGACGATGAATGGCGCCTTCTTTACGCCGCGGTCGCGGATTGCCGGACTTTTGGCGGCAAGCCCGGCATGGAGAGATTCCTGCACATCCCAGGCGAATTCCCGCGACTCTTCGATCTTCTCCTTAAGCGCGATCTTTTTGACCAAATCCTGCAGCTCGTAGATCGAGGTCTCGGAGACTGCATTCTCGCGCGCCGCAACTTCGAGCGCGTCCGGCGAAGAGGTGAAATTCAGGTAATAGGTCTCGACTCCGCGGGCGTCCGGATCGTGGCTTGAATTCGCGTGAATGGAAACGAACAGGTCGGCGCGCGCCTGGTTCGCGATGGCAGTTCGAGTTTCCAGTGGAATGAACGTGTCATCTCTCCGCGTATAAACCACTTCTGCGCCAAGGCGCGCTTCAAGCAATTTGCCGAGGCGGCGTCCAACCTCGAGAACCAGGTCTTTTTCTTCGAGTCCGTCGGGGCCGATGGTTCCGGTATCGTGCCCTCCGTGTCCGGGATCGATCACGATCTTGCCGATCTTGAGGCCGAGAGCACGAATCAACGATCGGTCGCCGCTTTCGGTGGGTTTGGCTTCGTGGACAGAAATTTCAGGCACGTCGGAATTGGCTGTAAGTTTTCGCGAAGAAGGCTTACGGGGCGAGGCACCGCGGTCAGTTGGATCTTTTTCAGATAACTTCGAAGCGGTTGCCGAGTCGCTCTTGCGATCGCCGGACTCAGGCACGCCGGAATCGACCGACTGCAATCGCCGGACACCGCGCTTGGCCGATGGAGCAGGCAAGCTTTCCGCCGTGTCATCATCGTCGTCAGCTTCAACAATTCTTTTGACGATTCCGTTGTGCGGCGGAGTCGTGACCGTTGGAGCTGGCATGGAGGACATGGCATTCGGTTCTTTGTTCCCCGAATCCCGGCTTTCTGCAGCGTCCGGAGCAGCGGCAGAACTGGTCATGGTCGCAACCTCGCCGCTGACCTCGTCTGCGTCTTCTGGGTCTTTCTCCCCCGGCACAACATTTTCCGCTTTAGCTTCGACAACTTTTTTCGTGAGCCTGGCGTGCTCGTTGTTTCCATGAATATCAATGATCAGGCGCGAAGGATTCGGCAGAAGAAAAGCGTCGTAGTCAGAAAGGTTTTCGACTTCCAGCACGATGCGGGTACGGCGCGGTGCAAACTGCGCAACCCGTACTTTCTTGAGAAAGCCGTCATCCACATCGAAGCTCTTGCCCACTAGCGTGGAGGCGAGCCGCGTATCGCGCAGATCGAAGTAAATCCGCGCCGGATGTGAGATGCGCTGCGAAGAGAATTCCACGTCGTTCTCGAGATCGATGGCCACGCGTGTGTAATTAGGAGTAGACCAATGGCGAATGCCAGTCACGCGCGGCAGGCGCCCGGTGCGAATTTGAGGCGATTCGTCTTTCGCCGATTCGCTGACCGGGCCCGAAGCTTCGTCGCTTGCAGATCGCTGTTCCTGTGATTTCGCATCGCCCGTCGGGCCGCCTATATCGTGATTCTTCGAGAGGTCTTTCCCATTCTTGCTTTTGTCGGGTGATTTCAATTCTGCGGTTTGCCGGTTATCGGAAGCGCTCGCCGGCAGCCGGTCAAGATTGGCAATCGCTTGCCGGGCATCGTCGGCAAGGCGATTGCGCGGATAGTGGCGGAGAAATTCCCGGAAGGCGGCGCGCGCAGATTGCGGGTCGTTCAGGTCATCCTGATAGATTTCGCCGAT
>JASHNX010000190.1 GCA_030041415.1 Candidatus Sulfotelmatobacter sp. | reverse complement strand
GAGGCCACGCTCGCGCGCGTCAACTCACCGGTGACATCGCCGGTCCATCCCACCACTTCCACTCCAAGGGCGGCGCGTTCGCGCAGACCCGTGACCAGGCGCTCAGCACGGTCTCCAGTTCCCAAGACGTACACCCGTTCCCGAAGAAACGGCTGCCGCACCATCCAGGAGCACACGGAGCGCCAGCAAAACAACGTGAACGTAAGGATAACCAGTCCCCAGAATGCAGTTCCATTGCCTGGGAAAAGGCTCGGATATCGAGCAGCCAAAACCGCCATTGACAGGGCAACGAAACCCAGAACGAGCAGAAGGCGAAAGGCATGATCCCATTTCTCGCCGAGGCTGGAAGCGTCATAGAGATCGAACCAATGGGAAAGCACCAGGACAGCCATAGTGACTACCAGAATCCTCGGGCCCAGGTCTGAAAGCACCTGCATGTAGCCGCCATCCACATTGAGTAACAGCAGGCTATCGTGATTTCGCCACAGAGTCGCCAGCAGGAAAGAAGCCCAGACGATTATTGCCTCGCCCACCAGCAACACGAGGGTGCGGAGGGGGTAATAGACTTTGAAGAGGCGAATCACGAATTTCCTGTTTGCCTTATGGCTTTGATTCGGGGGAAAGGTTCTTTACGTACGCGTCGTAGTAATAGCGCGAGTACGGAGTCGTCTCGTTATTGGTGCCATTCAAAACCACGCCTACCAGGGCCTGATCGGGAAATTCCTCTCGGGCGCGGCGCGCCATATCGATGGGGGTCGCGTTGGACCGCACTACCATCACCACACCATCACAGGCCTTGGCCAAGACACTGGCATCGGATACCGGCACGGCCGGCGGCGAATCGATGATGATCCAGTCGAACAGCGGCTCTACTCTTTGCAGAAGAACTTTTAGCTTTCCGTTGGCCACCATCTCGGCGGCGTCAGATAACTTTCTGCCGCTCGGAATAAAGAACAGGTTTTCCATGGGGCCGCGCTGCATGATGGAAAATTCATCGCTCGTGCCTTGCAGATAATCCGCGAGGCCGGGAGCCGCGGTTGTTCCCAGCATCAGATGCAAGCGCGGGGCACGCAGGTCGGCATCGATCAACAGCACACGCTTGCCATGCTGGCGCACCAGTACCTGTGCGAGATTGGCCGACGTGAAAGATTTTCCCTCTTTCGGTAGTGCGCTCGTCACGAGCACTTTCTTGAGGGTCATGTTCTCGCGCAGGTGGTACAGCCTCGAACGCAAGGTGCGAAATTCCTCCGTGCCACGCCCCGATTCATTGCCATTGAAAAACAACATGGCTTTCTGGTCCGGTTGCCAGTCCAACTGCGGAGCACGAGCGAGCAGGGCGTCAAAGCTGAGAGTGTTGCTAAATGATGTGGCGGTCGGGGCGGCCGCCGGGTTGGACGCAGGCATCGCTGCGTCCTGAATACTTTCCGGGATCACAGGCGGCATTTCTGGCGCGAATGACGAGGCGAAAGCAGGCGCCTGACCTCCCTGCGCCGGCGCCCGCTCTTGCTCGGCTTTTTTTAAAGCCTCATGGATTCTGCTCATAGTTTTCCTTCCCCGGGGAAATCATTTTTATCGTGTTCGCGCAAGTGCTCCGCTGGATTCGCGAACGAACGCAATGTTTTCACCAGGTCCACCTTTTCTCCCGAACCATTCTGTGGAGAGGCGGCTGTTATTTCTTCCGCGGGGGCGCTGCCCAAATCGAAGTCACGAGCCACGGCGTCTACTACACGAGGTCCGATAGTTTTCTGTTGATCGATAAATGCGCTGACCAGACAATGCTCGCAGAGCAAATTGATGACCCGGGGGATGCCGGTCGAATAGCGATGAATCGCAATCAACGCTTCGGGATCGAAAATCGGCTGGCCATTGGAACCGGCAATGCGCAGCCGCTGCTCCACATAAGACTTTGTTTCTTCCTGCGAAAGCGGATGCGTGCGCGCGCGCAATGTCAACCGCTGCCGCAGTTGCCGCAGTTGCGGCTGCTTCAACTTCTGTTCCAGTTCCGGCTGGCCGACTAGAATAATCTGGAGCAGTTTTTCGGTGAAAGTCTCCAGATTGGTCAACATGCGGATTTCCTCCAGCACCTTATCGGTCAGGTTCTGCGCCTCGTCGACGATCAGCACCGCGGTCTCGCCCGCGCGGTAACGCTCAAGCAGCCAGTTGTAAAGACGCAGCAGAACCTGGCTCTTGGCTTTCGACTCGCAGGGGACGCCGAAGTCGGCCATCATGTAGTCGAGGAATTGCGTAGTGGTAAGGCGCGAATTGAAAACAAAAGCTGTCGCCACCTGCTGCAAACGCAGCCACTCGAGCAGTTTGTTGATGAGAGTCGTTTTCCCGGTTCCTACTTCGCCGGTGAGCAGAACGAAACCTTTGCGGCTTTGAATGCCGTATGTAAGACAAGCAAGCGCCTCTTCCGTGTGCCGCGTCAAAAACAGATAACGCGGGTCGGGATTTACATTAAACGGATTCGCGCGTAGCCCAAAAAAGTCTTTGTACATGGTAAGTGCGTTTCCTAAACTGCTGCCGTTTCTTCTTTTACAGCCGATTTCTTACGGTTCCGAAAATAACCTTTGCCGTGGCCATTCTGTGTTTCCGGCTGCAAAACCCAGGGAACCGCGACCAAAATCGGCAGCCCAATCGCTGCTTCCACATCTGCTTCTGTACGGATATATTGCTCGCGGAGCTCCATCCACATCGACAGACCGAACCCAAGCAGCAAACCGGCGCCTAGCCCGCCGCCGGCAAACAACAGCCGGTTGGGAAAACTGGGGGCGTCGGGAAGATCGGCCGGAGTCAGAAGCGCCATGCGCTGCCCCTCCTGATCCTGCTCCGCCTGCGTTGCCATTTTCGAGGTGCTTTGCTTGGCCAGATCATCCTGGTATACCTTTTGGGCGTTGTCGTAGTCGCGCGCCAGTTCCGCGTATTGCTGCTCAACAGCAGGGCTCGCGGCCACGCGTCCCTCGTAGACTGCGATGTCTTCCTGAAGCTTTTTCTGGTCGCGCGTTGCCTGCGCGATCATGTCGGCATACTGATGAATCTGCAGCCGCAGATTGCGAATCTCCGGCGGTTCAGAGACTGAGGTTTTGTCGCTGGAGGCATCGTTCGACTTTGCGTCTGGGCCATTAAGCTCTGCCAGTTGCTTTTTCACGGCGGCGATGTCTGACTTCGTCTTGATCACATCCGGATGATCCTCGGTGTAGCGCCCGCGCAAGTCGATCAATTGAGATTCGAGCTGCGCCAGTTGCTGCTGCAAGGTCTGAGGATTGTCGCTTGATTGCGAGCTTTTCCAGGTCGCGAGTTGCTGGTCAAGCAATGATTCGGTATAGGATTTGTCCTGCGTGGCGCGATTAAGAGTTTGAGTATTGGCATCGAGCTGAGAGTTCAAGCCCATCAGAATCTTCACGTTGTTGTCTTCGTCGCCGGGGAGCTGGCCCAAGTGCTGGTTTTTGAAGTCGGCTAATTTCTTGTCGAGATCGTCGAGATTCTGCTTGGCTTCTTCCACCTGTTTCGTAAGAAACGTTGTCGTTCCCTGGGTCGCCTCTTCGCGCGATTTAAGATCTTCTTCGAGAAGCATGGACGTCAAATCGGTGCAGACCTGCTGCGCTTCATGCGCCGTCGAGGCTGTATAGGTCACATAAAAGCCGGGCATGGGACTCGTCTGATTGGGTTTTTTCTTGGCGCCAAGCAGCGAGAGGTCGGTAACCACCGGGTCGATGGTCATATTAAGCCGGATGTCGTCCATAAGATCATCGATATTCTGGCCGGGCTTGGCCAATCCCAGGCGATCGACCATGGGCCGAAGGCGGCCGGGGCTTAGTACCTGCTGCTCGATGGTCGCGACATGCTGCGTAAGATCCTCGCTGAATACCTGCTGCACAACGGTGTCGGGAATCTTCGGCGATTCAACCAGCACCAGCGACTTCGAGGTGTACTTCGGCGAGAAAATGAAGGAAACCAAAAAGCCGGCTAGCGGCGCCAGCAACAGCGGAATCAGAATCACTTTCCGCCGGCGGCGCAGCATCGCCAGATAATCGTCCATAGTCAGTTCGCGGTTTTCCATCAATCCTTCCCGTTCCCGCCGGTGTCTTGGTCCGGCTTCAAAAAATTAATCCAGCCGGATTGGGCGGGGTGTCCAATCCAGCCCAATCGAGCCCACCTGATTGTGGGACAGATTGCTGCATGCCGTGCCCGCAGGGCATGCGGTGTTGAAACTTAAATTGTTGAACTGATAGCTCACAAATCCGCGCAAGCTCCGGCCAAATTGGCGGTGAACTCCAACACCCGCGAATTCGTAACTAAAAGACGTTGCGTTGACGGTCGTTCCAGGGACTTGCAGTTCGCTGTTCTTCGAATAACCGACGTCGGCGAACAAATCCCAAACGCGGTTTAAAGGCCGGGTGAGGTCGGCCTGCGCAATATTGGTTTCGGCGCCGGCAAAAATCCCCGAGCCGTTGGTGTTATAGCGCTGGTAGCTGGCTTCCAGCGACGTGCGGGGAAACTTGTAGCGCAAAGTGACGCGGCCGGCTGCGCCGAGTTTGGTTGCTCCGACCGTCGTGACTGGAGCGCCAAACTCCGCGCACGAGTTTGCAGGAATCGTCGGGATCGCGCATTCCTGTTGATTGATGCTCGTAATCTGCGGCCCCGCAGAAATCAGGAAATCCATCCGCCCGGAGATTCGATGGCCATACATTAACTGCACCACTTGCGAGTGAAATGCAGTGCCGGCGGTTGAGAAGTTGAAGTACTGGTAGCCGTAACTAACGGCCACCTGATTTCGCGGGTTGATCTGGCGATCATAGGCCGCTTGACCGACGTACTCCGAGCTGCCTATGAAATTGAGGTTTTCCTCCAACGCTCCGGCGAGAGGAGTTTGCACGACTATGCTTCCCTCAAAGTGAACCAGACCATATCCGGCCGTGAAAGTCACCGACGATTTCGGAGTGAGGTCTTGAATCACTTCCACCAGGCCAAGGTTCGTGATGCGTGGGACAAGGCCAAGGGAAACTCCGCCGTTACTGCCGAGGAAAGCGTTGCTTTGCGCTCCAAATGCGCCAGCGCCGAGCAGACCCGTACCCAGACCGCCAAACCCAGCGTTGTAAGCTCCGCCGCCGCCGTAGGCTCCAAAACCAAAATTGCCCTCAGGCAGATAGCTGAAAGAATCCCGAAGGGCCAACTGCCCGCGTCTCCAACTGATGCGGTTATCGATATCAAGCTGCTCCAGTTGCTCAAGCCCGAGGTTGCTGTTGGCATAGTCGGCGACCCCGCCGATGTAATCCATTGCCATTGCGTCCGTCTTCCAAACCTTTTGCAGCGTCAGGCTCCCTAAACCGCGCGTGACAGAGGTTATTCCCGATCCATTGGGCGAGTTCGCCACATTGGATTCGATGGATTCGCTGAAATGCAGGCCCGGCACGAGATAACTCTCCGGAGCCGAATGAGGCTCGAGGTTCGGTTGGTCGATCGCCGAGATTGGAGGATTGTCGCTCAATGATGCCTCGGACGTGGTGTTTTCTCCCGATGCAGCCGGCGGAGGCGTGGATTGCTCATCCTGCGCCCAGACGAGGCCGTGCGACAACAGAGCCAGCACGAGGCTCAGAACAGCTCCGCGCACGCTCGTCAACCGAGTTCTGCGAAACATGGGCGCTCGATTTCTACGGAACAACAATCGTATCTCCTGGTTTCAACGTAAGGTCAGTCTGCGTGCTCTTGCCTCGGATCGCGTCTCTGTACTTGAACTGAATTTTCGTCTCGTGGCCGTTTTCTGTGCGCAGCAAGTAGATCGCCTTGAGATTTGAAAACTGTGTAAATCCGGCGCTCGACAACGCCTGCAGCACCGTCATGCCAGGAAGCAGTGTCATGGGCCCGCTATGGGTTACTTCGCCGAGAACAAAAACCCTCTGGCTGTTCATCGCCGTCACCACAACAGTGACGCGCGGGTCCTCGATATATTTTTTCAGTTTTTCGGTGATCGACGCCGCCAACTGCATGGGAGTCATCCCCGCGGCCTGCACATCGTTCAGCAAGGGAATCGAGATTTTTCCATCCGGCCGCACCGGCAAGGTCACGCCCATATCCGGCTCTTTCCAGACTGAGATGCGCAACGTGTCGTCAGCCCCGATAACGTAATCGGGCGGAGCCGTTGGAGTTGCGGAACGCGCTTCCGGCGCGGACGCCTTTTCGGGCTGGGATGCGTTCTCGTCGTTTGCCGGATTACCGCCGTTGTCGTCCTGCGCCCAGACGGTTACGGTTGCAATCCCCAACAGAGCGAGGCATGCCAGATGCATGAACTTCTTCATGACCATCCTCATCGCACTAGGATGCCTCGTATTCCGAGCATCCCATTTGTTTCAACTTGTAGAGCAAGGCTTTGTAACTGATTTGTAGATCCTGCGCGGCCCGCCGCCGGTTCCAACGCGTACGCGTTAGAGCGCGCAGAATGATTTCTTTTTCTCGCTCGCGCGAAGCTTCGCGCGACGCTTGCTTGAGCGAAACTCGGCTGCCATTGCCGCCGTGATCCTGCCGCAACAACATTGCTCGCAAACCGCCCATCGCCACGCTCTCGTCCCCCAGCGCAACAATTGCCCTGGCTGCGTTCTCCAGTTCCCGGATATTTCCGGGCCAGGAATATTCCTGAAACAAACGACGCGTGTCTGCGCTCAACGCGGGAACCGGGCGTTGAAATTCGCCTCCATACTTCTTAAGGAAGTGCTCCACCAGATGCAGGATGTCCTCCCGGCGTTGGCGCAAAGGTGGAATCCGAAGGCAAATTGCGCTGAGCCGGAAATACAGGTCTTCGCGAAACCGTCCCGCCCTGACTTCCGCTTCCAGGTCGCGGGCGCTTCCGCAGATCAAGCGGACTGACCTCAATTCCTTGCCATCGTTCACGGTTTCTTGCACCAGAGCCTGCAAGAGCCAGGATTGGCTTTCCGCAGAAAGCTCGGCGAGTTCCTCAAGGAAAACCGTGCCCTCGCCCAGAAACTGGTCGGCTCGTCCGTTAATAAACCCGGCACAGGAAACGACTCGAAAGGGGAACCTGAAGCGCCGCGAAAGCTGGTGAATCCTCTGCGCTACCGTCTTTTTTCCGGCCCCCAGTTCGGCCAGCAAGAGGACTGGCACGTCGCTTTGAGCCACTTCCGCCATTACGCCCTTGAGGCCGCGCAGACTCGGGCTCACGCTCTCTACGAAGTCTATGGGCTTGGGCGCAATCTGTGCCCTTGGTGCGCTTTTCATGTTCTTAGGTCGCGGACCCTCGGCCGTTGTAGCTTCTCGCGAATTTTTCTCAGAATTCAACACTTATGGAAGAGCACGGCTCATGCCATCGAAGTTGCTGACAAGTCCGACCGAAATACATTTCTATTGCCATGTTTTCATTAACATAGAGCCTGCAGCCAAGCTCGGGGGAAGGAGATAAAACTTCTCCCTAACCTACTCCTTTCCGCATAAAAGGGAAAGTGTTTACCCACCAAATCGTAACCAGGATTCGCCAGGACTGCCGGAAACTAAGGAAATAACTGTCCAATTCATGCCCATCCGAATCATTGCGGATTCGGTGAGCGGATGGCCAGACTTCTCTAAGGCAAAACCGGTCACCTCGGTTAGCGCCTGTCATTGCGGCTGTGCTCAAGCCGCGCATATTCTGGCAGTCACTGCCGAAGTGTTACATTTTTCTGATGAGCCAGATGCGATGAGCCAAGTGCTTCAATCCGGCCTGTCTGCGGCGCATCCGCCCGTGGATGCGGAGCGGAGGATGCCGTTCTGGCAGGCGGCCGTTCTTGGGGTTCTTCTGCTGTGGATCTATCTGCCCATCCTTTCCCGCCTGGTCGCCCAGTGGTGGAACGATCCGAACTTCTCGCACGGATTTTTTGTTCCACTCTTTTCCGCCTTTGTCGTGTGGCAGGAGCGATCGCGATTTGCCGTGGTGCACCCGAAACCCTCATGGTGGGGGGCGTTATTTCTACTTGCTGGATTGTGTGTTCTGATTCTCGGGCAGATGGGCGCCGAAATTTTCCTCTCGCGCGTCTCGCTGCTGATAGTGCTTGCTGGTTTGATTATTCTCTTCTTCGGATGGAGCTTTTTCCGCGAGCTTCTTTTCCCTTGGGCGCTTCTTTTTTTGATGATTCCAATTCCGGCGATTGTCTTCAATCAGATTACGTTCCCATTGCAAATCCTGGCGTCGAAAGTGGCCAGCACGGTGCTTCCATGGATGGGAGTTCCGGTATTGCGGGAAGGCAACGTCATCAATCTTCCTGCGATGGCACTGGAGGTAGCGGAAGCATGCAGTGGCATCCGCTCGCTGATTTCGCTGCTGACACTTGCCGCCATCTACGGATATTTGATGGAACAGAAGAACAGTATTCGGCTACTGCTCGTGATGGGCGCGATTCCCATCGCCGTCGCCGCCAACAGCTTGCGAATCGTTGGAACCGGCCTGCTGGTTCAATATTGGGATCCGGCAAAGGCGGAGGGGTTTTTCCACGAGTTCTCGGGATGGCTGATTTTCGTCATTTCGCTGCTGATGCTTTATTTGCTGCATCGCGTGCTGCGCATTTTCTGGGATGAAGAGGGTGTGTTATGAACCTTGCCCGAAGCGCACGATTCGCCCTTGCAGCCGGTTTGATTGCCGCAACCGCAATCCTTCTGCAGGCGCGCGGTCGCACGGAAGTTGTTCCACCGCATCAGTCGCTCTCGTCCTTTCCCGAGCAGTTGGGAAATTGGATTGGCACCGATATCGCTCTGGATAAAGACACGCTGGCCGTTCTTGGACCGGGTGATTTTATGGAGCGTGTTTATGCGGATCCTTCGAGCCAATCGCCGGTGGTTGATCTGTTCCTCGCCTACTTTGCCAGCCAGCGTACGGGCGATACCATACACTCTCCGCAAAATTGCCTGCCTGGCGCGGGTTGGAATCCCGAGCAAAAGCAGATCATCACTCTTTCCCTTCCCGGCCACGCGCCGTTTCCCGCAAACCGTTACGTGATTTCCAAAGGTGAGTCGCGGAGGCTGGTTCTCTATTGGTATTGGGCACACGATCGCGGCGTGGCCAGCGAGTACTGGGCGAAATTTTATCTGGTGAAGGATGCAATCCAAATGAACCGAAGTGACGGGGCGCTAGTGCGGATCACGGTTTCCATGTTTCCGGGCGAAGGCCCTGACGCCGCCGAGCAGCGTGTTCTTCCCTTTGCTGCGCAAGTCGCTCCGCTGCTGAACGAGTACATCCCTCGCTGATTGCGGCGTAGTTTCCTTGTCATTCGCCCGCCGTTTTTCTCCTGTGTTTTCCTGGCTTCTGTGATAAATCAATACGGAGCCATAAACTCGACCCTGGCCACCGGACACTCGATTGCCTGAATTCAACGCGGATATCAACCCGCTGAAGCGAATCTCCCTCGACTCTTCTGGCTTATCGATTGCCGAGGCGGAAGATCCCAATCGTCCGAAGCGCGTGCTCGGCCTGCGCGATCTGATTCTGTTCTACGTCGTCACCGGCATCAGCCTGCGCTGGATTGCCACAGCCGCCGCGGCCGGCCCAAGTTCAATCGTCATCTGGATTGGCGCGTGGTTTTGTTTTTACCTTCCGCTGGCGCTGTCGGTTCTCGAACTTTCATCTCACTATCCCGGCGAAGGTGGATTGTATGTATGGAGCAAGCATGCCTTCGGGGATTTTTCTGGGTTCATGTCTGCCTGGGCGTATTGGACCAGCAACCTGCCTTTTTTCCCGGCAGTGCTTTATTTTGCAGCCAGCAATATTCTTTTCATCCGCGAGAATGCGTGGGCCCACTTTTCGAACAACGCTGCATTCTACGTAGTTTTTTCTTTGATCACATTAAGCCTGGCAACGGTGCTGAACATAGTTGGGCTCGACATCGGCAAGTGGCTGAACAACGCCGGCGCGCTCGCTATGTGGATTCCGGCAGCGATTGTCATCGTGATGGGATTGATCGCCTGGCATCGTTACGGCTCGGCAACTTCATTCACTCTGCATTCCATGACGCCCAGCACGCATTTCAACGACATCATTTTCTGGTCGGTGCTGACCTTCGCATTCGGCGGCTGTGAGACAGCATCGTTCATGGGAGAGGAAATTAAAAATCCACGCCGTACCTTACCTCTCGCTCTGATCGTCGCCGGAGTGACCGTGGCGCTCTGTTACATCGGCGGAACCGCGGCAATTTTGCTGGCAATTCCATCCAATGAAGTAAACAGTCTTCAAGGTCTGGTGCAGGCCATTTCGAAAACCGCATCCCGTGTGGGTTTTCCCGGAGTCTTGCCGCTAGCCGCGTTTCTGATAGCACTCAGTAACATCGGCGCCTGTGGCGCTTATCTGGGTGCGGTGGCGCGCCTGCCGTTTGTGGCTGGCATCGACCGTCTACTTCCGCCCGCGTTTGGTTCTCTGCATCCGCGGTGGAAAACTCCGTGGGTAGCATTGCTTACGCAGTTCGTGCTTGGCGTGCTATTCATTCTCCTCGGACAGGCCGGAACCAGCGTGAAAGGCGCGTACGACGTGCTCGTGAGCCTGGGCGTGATTTTTTATTTCATTCCTTATTTGTATTTGTTTGCCGCCATGATAAAGCTGCAGCGTCAGCCGTCTGGAACCGAAGTAATTCGCGTGCCGGGAGGAAAGTCCGTGGCGAAGTTTGTCGCTGCCGTTGGCTTTCTAACTACGGCCTTGACCATTGCCCTTTCATTGATTCCTCAGCCCGATGAAGCAAACAAGCCGCTCGCTTTGTTCAAAGTGCTTGGCGGGACGCTGGCACTGTTGCTCGTCGGGGTGTGGTTGTACTCGACTGGGCGGAAGACCAAATACCGCGCGGATCGGTGTCTGCAGCGGTGATCCCATTGGACAAATTGATCCAGAGAGCTTCACCCAACTTTTCTGCGTTCCGAGTCCTCGTATAGCTCCTTTTCCGCGACGACAGGTTCCCCAGCAGAATTCATTCCGGCGCGGGCAGCAGCCCCAAACATTGGCCCTCGTGCAGGCAGGATTGGCGCGAAGCCCATGAAACCGATTTTCGGCACGATATCGTCGTAGATCGCTTCCATCCCGCCGCGATGAAGATAGGTTTCGTGCCAGAAGCCGGTTCCACCCGAATCCTTCAGAAACTTCTGCCACCACTCGCGATGCGGATCCGAACGCGTCCACTTCAGCAGCGACTCCTGATCGCGCCAGTACTGGCGAATGCCCGCATGCGGTGGAAACAGCGAGAACAGAAAGGTTTCGTGCCGGAGAAGGCCATCGGGAAGAGCGTCAGCGGAAGCCGCGATCTTCGGACCGAATCCCAGGAGCGTCTTGATTCCGGTGATCTGGTTTACGCGCATGCCGAGATAAATGACGACGAGATCGGGATACGCCGAGAGATCGACCGTTCGCCGCTGGACTCGCGTGGGCATGGCGTAAAAGTGGCAGAGGCCGTTTTATTCTACACAGGGCTCGCCGTTTTCCTCTTCGGATTGAAGAACGGCATCTCCGTCACCTTAACGTTTGTCTTCAGACGGATCGCCTCAATCGTAATCTCCATTTGCAGCGTGGTGCCGAGCTTGGAATATTCGGTCTCGACACTAGCCAACGCGATCATCTTCTTCAGAATCGGCGACCAACTTGTCGTCGTGGCTTTGCCGACCTGCTTGTCTCCCGAATACAACGGTACCGCCACTCGCGATGCCTGTGCCGGGGCCGCGGGGGTGAGGCCGTAGCGCTCATAAAGTTGCTCGACGTCGGTCCAATCGACCTCCACGCCGACAAACTGCCGCGGCACGCCGTTCTTCGCGTCCTGCTCCAGCGCCTTCTTGCCAATGAAATTTTCTTTTTCCAGATGCACCATCTTGGAGAAACCCAACTCATACGGAGAGTACTTCTGCGCGGGAATAAGCGCCTTCTTCGAACTCGTGTAATCGACTTCGATCAGCAGTAACCCAGCTTCGGTTCGCGCGACATCGAGCGCAAGCATACCGGCTGCGTGCAGATCGAATTGCCGGCCTTTTTCTGTGAGCGCGTCCCAGACCTTGACCGCATCGCCTGCTGGAATCCAAATTTCGTATCCGAGATCGCCCGTGTATCCGGTGCGCGAAATATCGACCGGTACGCCGCCAATTTTTCCGCGCGTCACGCGAAAATATTTCAGGTTGGCTATGTCAGCTTCAGCGACAGCTTTCAGCAGCTTCGCCGACGTGGGGCCTTGCAAGGCCAAAGCGACCGTTTTCTCCGAAATGTCTTCAATCCGCACATCCATGTTCAGACCGTTCTGCCGGAACCAGCGCAGGCTCGGATCGGCGGCCGTCCAGCGGTAGACGTTTTCTTCGAGGCGCGAAATCGTGCCATCGTCGATGACCTTGCCCTCTTCATCGCACCAGCAGCAATAGATCACCTGCCCCACTTTCACCTTGTTAATGTCGCGCGTGATCACACGGTTCACCAGCCGTGTTGCGTCTTTGCCCGTGATCAGATATTTGTAGAGCGGCGAAATATCGATCAGCGCCGCCGCATTGCGGATCGCATTGTACTCGTGCTCGTGATGCACCTCGTACACGCTGACCGTGTAGTATCCCGACCACTCGCGGTAACTCAGGCTATGGCAAAGGGGAAAAGTGCGCTCGTGAAATGCGGTTCCGATAGGCAAAGGCGTGGCCTCGTTGAAAAATTCGTTCGCAGCCGGATTATACCAGCGAGTCAGATGCGTAAGATGGCGTCATCCCGAGCGGAGTCGGTTGCTCCAGGCGGAGCGATGGATCTCATGTACAAACGAAGGCTGTAAACGCTACAATAAGTCCTCAATGCGACGCCTTCTCCAATGGACCGTCCTTCCCAGCGGACTCTAATCCCGCTGTTGCCGTACTCTCTCCGCGAGTATCATTGCGTTTCCTGAAATCTCAGCGCTAAAACAAGTAGCTGCCCAGGAGTGGAAGCTATGCCAAATTCATACGACGTCATCGTGATCGGCGGAGGCCACAACGGCCTGGTCAACGCCGCTTATCTCGCAAAAGCTGGAAAGAAAGTTCTCGTGCTCGAACGTCGGCACATTCTCGGCGGCGCAGCCTGCACGGAAGAAGTTTTTCCCGGATTCAAGTTTTCCGTCTGCTCGTATGTTGTATCGCTGCTACGGCCGGAGATTATTCGCGACCTCGACCTCCCGCGCCACGGCCTCGAAATCCTCCCGCTCGATGGCACGTTCACTCCCATGCCGAACGGCGATTATTTGTGGCGCGTAAACGACCACGGCAAGACCCATCGCGAAATCGCCCGTCACTCGCGCGTCGACGCCGAAGCCTACGACGAATTCGGCAAAGCGATGCAGGCCATGTGCCGCTTCGTGAAGCCGATTTTAAGCATGGTTCCACCCGACCCGAACACGCTGAATCCGCGCGAACTGATGAAGCTGCTCTTCATCGGACGCCGCTTTCAGGGCATGTCGAGCTACGACAAGTACAACCAGGTCCAGCTCATGACGATGTCCGCCATCGATTTTCTGGATCAATGGTTCGAAACCGACGTGCTGAAAGCGACGATGTCGGCCTCGGGAATCATCGGAACATTTCTCGGCGTACGCTCTCCGGGAACCGCGTATGTTTTGCTTCATCACTACATGGGAGAAATCGATGGAGCCTTCCGCGCCTGGGGATTTGCGCGCGGTGGAACTGGTGCCATTTCAAACGCTATTGGCGACGCGGCCCGCGAAGCGGGAGTGGAAATTCGTACGCAAGCTGGCATTGCGAAGATCATCGTAAAAGATGGGAGAGCGAAGGGCGTCGTGTTGTCGAATGGCGATGAGATCTACGCTGACGTAATTTCATCCAGCGTCGACCCGCGGCAGACATTCAATCGATTCATCGAAGCCGAGCATTTGCCTTCGGAATTCTTAGAAGACATCAACCGCTTCAAATATCGTGGCTCGTCGGGCAAGGTGAACATGGCGCTCGATGCGCTGCCGAATTTCAAGTGCATGCCAGGCCCCGGCGCGCATTTGCGTGGCGCGATGTCGATTTCACCATCGGTTGAATATATGGAACACGCCTACGATGACGCAAAGTACGGGAACTTTTCGCGTCGTCCCTATATCGACATGGTGATTCCGTCGCTTACAGATCCCTCGGTCGCGCCGCCGGGCAAGCACGTGATGTCGTGTTTCG
>JASHNX010000189.1 GCA_030041415.1 Candidatus Sulfotelmatobacter sp. | reverse complement strand
GCGGGCGAAATCGTTACCGTCATCGAAGCCGGATGCAATGCCCTGCCCGCCATGTGGGATGAAGAGCAAGAGGAAAAGATCTTCGCAATGCTGCTCAATGTTTTTCGTAACAAGCCGAGCGCGGGCGGCGAACTACGAGCGATCAAGTGTACCGTCGCTGAAATGATGGCGCAGCCTTCCAATCTTACCTACCGTTTGCTGAACTACGATCGCGACTACTTGCATTACACCTACGAAGATGTCATCGACTGCATTCACCCCGTCCCCGAACTCGAAGCGCTGATGCGGCAGAGCATGATCCTTCACAACCAATATCCGTGGAGCCCGGACTTGGGCAGTCGAATCGAGGTCGGCGCGCTGCAGGATGACGATTATGTCGTGGCTTATCATCCGCGGAATCACGCTGTGCTGCAATTTATCCGGCAGGTCAAGGGAAGTATGGATGCGTCGAGCTCGAGCCCCCAACGATCATCCAATCGCCTGCCACTCCCGGAAACCCTTGCCTTGAGCGAACCCATTCGTCCATACCCTCCGGTCAAAGTGAGCGAAACGTTTCGGGTTTTGCCGAAGCTGGAGGCAATTGCGGTTTACGAGGGGGAGATCGTGTGCACCAACGACGATCTCATCAGCAATCACGCCTATTGCTGGTCGCGAATGACAGCAAGAGAGATTTCCGAAAAGACCGGGATTGAACGGCGTGGGTATACGGAGCTCGGCCTGGAGCAGATTGGACTGGTGGCGGCGCGGCAGGCACTGGAGAAATCAGGTCGAAAGCCGGCCGAGATTGGCACGGTTCTATTTTGCAGTTGCACGAGCACTCGTCTCATTCCCTCCGTCGCAAGCTGGATCTCCGGCGAGCTGGGAATTCTGCAGACCCACAATTCCTGCGATATTATCGCGGCCTGCGCCGGCATGCCCTACGGCTTTGCCGAGGCGATTCGGCTGCTGCAGGAAATCGAGCGTCCGGTGCTGGTGGTCTGTGCCGAGAAATTTTCCGACAAGATCGGCACGGTTCGTACCTCGCGCATGATCTTCGGCGACGGCGCCGCGGCCGTAATGATCGCACCGGCGCCCGCAGGTTCTTCTTCGGATGTTGATGTCTATCAGACGTATGCCAGCGGCCCATGG
This sequence comes from Candidatus Sulfotelmatobacter sp., assembly GCA_030041415.1. Taxonomy (GTDB): domain Bacteria; phylum Acidobacteriota; class Terriglobia; order Terriglobales; family Acidobacteriaceae; genus Sulfotelmatobacter. The sequence continues at coordinate 2,471 of JASHNX010000189.1, read as the reverse complement.
TCGGAAGTGAACTCCATCATCTGGCCTAACCCTGAATTCGATAACAACATCACGGTTTATGGCCCGGAAGTGAAGGCGCTCGCCCGGCGCTATTTAGTCCAGATGATCAAAGAAGTGAGTTCCCTGCCGCATCCAGATGGCGGCGATGGCTCACTGATGGATGCGGTCGATATCGTTGTCCCTCACCAGGCAAACAAGACCATGGTCGCCGAGCTCTCTGCGGCCGCAGGCGTGAAAGAAGACAAGCTTTATTTCAATATTGAGCATGTGGGCAACACTTCCTCGGCAAGCATCCTGTTGGCGATTCACGATGCGGTGCGCGAAGGCCGCATCGACCGACCAATGCGCGTGTTCGCGCCCGGATTTGGCGCGGGCGCGGTAGGTGGATACACAATTTTGCGGGTTGATCCCGCAATTGTCAGGGTTAACTCCCAGGAGACTACGGTCATGGCGAATGTAGAGAACGAAAACAACCGCGGCAATGGTCACAACGGATGGGGATCGTTGAAAGGAAAAGTGGCGCTGGTCACCGGGGCGTCACGCGGCATCGGGCGCGCGATTGCGATTGAGCTTGCGCGTCGCGGAGCATCAATCGCTCTGGATTATCGTTCGGACAGTGTTCACGCTGAGAGCGCAGCGAAAGAGATTCGCGAATTGGGAGCGGAGTGCATTCTGATTCAGGGAGATATTTCCCAGAAGGGCGAAGCACAACGCATCGTGAAAGCGGTACTGGACAAGTGGCAACGCCTGGATATTCTGGTGAACAACGCCGGCATCACGCGCGACCGCACGATGCGCAAAATGACGGAAGACGACTGGGCGCAGGTGATCAACGTCAATCTGAACGGCACATTCTATTGCACCAGCGCAGCGTTGCCCGCCATGATCAACCAGAGGTTTGGACGCATTATCAATATTTCTTCCGTTGTCGGGCAAATGGGAGCGTTCGGCCAGGCCAACTATTCGGCAAGTAAAGGCGGCATCATTGCATTCACCAAGACGCTGGCTCTGGAGATGGCAAAGTTCAACATTACTGCCAACTCGATTGCGCCCGGATTTACTTCAACGGAAATGGTAGATGCGATTCCCGAGGAAATCGCGGCACAGATCAAGGCGAAGATTCCGCTAGGGCGCTTTGCCAGTCCCGAAGAAATTGCCAAAGCCGCAGCATTCCTGGCTTCGGAGGCGGATTACATCACCGGTCAAGAGTTGAACATCAACGGCGGCTACCACATGTGATGGCTGCCGCCTTGACAATCTGGAAAGCGGCGTTATACTGCAATGTATGCCGCGCTGCAGCATTAACCTCGTAAGAACTGCGGGGCCTCGGTTTCCCCTGACAAGACCCGCGGCACAACCCTCCCTTGGCGACAGACAAAAACAACATGTGACTCGATGGAGCCAGTTGCCGGCGGCATCAGTAATATTCTTACGAAGTGTCCGAGGCTACTAACGATGCCATTTTCTCTTGAAGGTAAAACAGCGCTTGTGACCGGAGCCGGCCGCGGCATCGGGCGAGCGATCGCCACCAGACTTGCAACCGAAGGTGCCGGCGTCATGGTCAACGATCTTGACGACGCCGCCCTCTGCGAAACTCGCTGCACGCTGCGCAATGCCGGACACCACGTCGAGCGCCTGGTCGGCGACTTGGTGCAGCCGTCCTTCCCCAACCAATTGATCGAAGCCACTCTTTCCGCTTTCGGATCGGTGGATATCGTCGTCAACAACGCCGGTTACAGCTGGGACAATGTGATTCAGAAGACCACCGACGAGCAATTCCAGGCCATGCTCGAGATTCATTTAATGGTTCCATTCCGAATTTTGCGGGCAGCTTCCACTTACATCCGTGAAGCGGCGAAGAAAGAAATCGCCGCCGGCAAGCGAGTCATGCGCAAAGTGGTAAATATCACGTCGATTGCCGGCACAGACGGCAATGCCGGACAGGCGGGATACAGCTCCGGCAAAGCGGGCGTGATTGGCCTGACTAAAACCATGGCGAAAGAGTGGGGGCGCTATAACGTCAACGTAAACGCTGTTGGCTTTGGGCTAATCGAGACGCGGCTGGCGCAACCGCTGACCAGCGGGCAATCGGAAATTGAAATGAAGGGACACAAGATTCAGATTGGCGTGCAGCAGAGCATGTTGGATTCGATTAAGAAAGCCTGCCCTTTGGGAAGGCTGGGGACACCCGACGAGGCGGCTGGCGCTGTCCTTTTTTTCTGCTCTCCTCTTTCCGATTACGTCACTGGCGAGGTACTGATCTGCGGCGGAGGTTTTCATTTTTAAGAGACTCCCGTGACAGGGACGCGGCAACCCGCGGGAGGATACCATGAGTCGAATTGAAAACCGCACATTTGCCGAACTCCAGGTGGGAGATTCGGCTAGCCTTGTCCGCACGCTCACCCAGAGCGACATAGAATTATTTGCGGTCATGTCCGGCGACGTAAACCCCGCGCATGTCGATGAAGAAT
>JASHNX010000188.1 GCA_030041415.1 Candidatus Sulfotelmatobacter sp. | reverse complement strand
TATTGTTCGCTACCAGGATCAGCCGCTCCACCATATTTCGCAACTCGCGCACATTTCCCGGCCAGCTATTCGTCTGCAACGCCTCCATAGCACCGGCAGAAAATGTAATCGGCTTCCATCCATTTTGGGCGCAAACCTGCGCAGTAAAGTGGATAATCAAAGCTGGAATATCTTCTTTTCTCTCGCGCAGCGGCGGCAGCGTGAGCGGAAAAACATAAATCCGGTGAAACAAATCCTGCCGGAATTTGTCCTCGCGTACCCGCGCTTCCAGATCGCGATGCGTGGCGACAACCACACGCACGTCCACCCTTACCGGCTTATCGCCTCCGATTCGCTCGACTTCACCCTCTTCCAAAACCCGCAGCAGTTTTGCCTGCATGGCCAGCGGCATGTCGCCGATCTCATCCAAAAAAATCGTCCCTCGGTCTGCTTGTTCAAATTTCCCAATATGCCTCGCAGCCGCTCCAGTGAACGAGCCCTTTTCGTGGCCGAACAATTCCGATTCGATTAATTCGGCGGGAACCGCGGCGCAGTTCAATATCACGAACGGCCCCGGGCTGCGCGGACTGAGGTCGTGAATGGTGCGCGCCACCAGTTCTTTCCCCGTGCCGGTCTCGCCTAGAATGCACACGCGCGTTTCACTCGCCGCAACACGCTTGACCTGGGCCATTACGCGTTCCATCGCGGCTCCCTTCCAAACGATCTCGTGCTTGCCCAAGCGCTGCTTAAGCTGGCGATTTTCGTTCTCCAATCGCTGCAGCTTTAGCGCGTTTTCGACGGTCAGCAGGAGTTTTTCCGTCGAAATTGGTTTTTCGAGAAAATCGAGCGCGCCCAATTTGGTAGCTCGCACCGCGGTTTCGATATCGCCCTGCCCAGACATCATCACGACCGGTGTAGAGAATCCGAGCGATCTCAGCTCTTCCAGCAATGCCAGCCCGCCTTTGCCCGGCATAACAACATCAGACAGGATGAGATCGAAATTCTGGGTCTTTGCCAGATCAATCGCTTTCGCCGCTTGATCGCATACCGTCGCTTCGTGCCCCGCTAGACGAAACGCGCGAGCCAGCGACGCCAGCGTATTCGCCTCATCATCCACGATCAGTAAATGCGCTTTTCTGACCAAAGCATTCACCCTGAAACTCTCTTAGCCTTCTTCCGCGGCAGAGTTCTTACTCTTTGGCAATTCAATGATGAAGCTCGTGCCTTTGTCAGGCTCGCTCTGCACGCGAATTCTACCCCTATGATCACTCACGATCGACTGCACAATCGCAAGACCAAGGCCTGTGCCTCGTTCTTTAGTGGTGTAGTACGGTATAAAGATGTGGTTGCGCTGCTCCGGCGACAATCCCGTCCCCGTATCTGCCACTTCGATGAAAACCTTGTCACAATCATCTGTGGTGCGCAGCGTTAGTGTTCCTCCCTGCGGCATTGCATCAATTGCATTCGATAAAAGGTTCGAAACCGCACGATGCAGAAGCTCGGCATCGGCTGCCACGGGTGTCAAGTGCTCGTCCAATTGCAATTCACAGGTGATCCTAGCGCGTTCGGGAGCTTCCAACTGGGCTTGAAAAAGCTGCGCGAGGTTGCGAATGATTTCATTGATCTGTACAGGCTGCAGCTGCGCATGCGGCATTTTCGAGAAGTCGCTGAACCTTGAAATCACGCCGGTAAGGTTTGCGATTTCAGCAAGAAGAGTGCGCGAGCTCTCACGGAACACTTCGTCGAACTGTTCCGGGGTTTGTTGCCGGGCGCGAACCAGGTTTTCGACCGTGAGCTGCAGCGGAAACAATGGGTTTTTCAGTTCATGTGCCAGCCGCCGCGCCAGTTCCCGCCACGCGGCGACCCGCTCGGACTGAACCAGGCGCTCTTTCTGCTTGAGCAACTCGGTCGTCATGCGATTGAAAGAATCGGCCAGTTGTCCGAATTCGTCCGGTCCGGTCACCTCGACGTATGTGTTCCAATTGCCTGCGGCAACTTCCTGCGCCGCGTGAGCCAATTGTTCCACCGGCCTTGTGACTCGCGCCGCAGTCCAACTGCCGAGAAGGATCGCCAACACGATTCCTCCCGCGCCAGCCATCAGGGCCGCCGAGCGGATGCGTCGCATCAACAAAACATACGTGCTGCGCGAGTTGCCGACCAGTAAAATCGCCAGCAAATGTTGGCCATTGTCACTGCCGATGCCCAACAAAGGCATGGCATGAAATTCCTCGTCCTCGGCTGAATTCCCCGACCAATGCACGATGCCCGTCTCATCTTGTCTGGATTCAAGCACTGACTCGATAAGCGGCCGCAGTTTGTCCAAGGCAGGGAGACTTGTGGCGAACGTCTGCCCAGAATCGAGGATGAATGCAGCCGAGAAGCGCTCGCCGCGATTCTCGTAGAGCAGGACGCGCATGCCTGCCGGCATATCCAACCCGGAAAGAAAATTCTGATCGAGCCTTCGTCCCCCGACCACGTAAACCGGTTGTTCTGTGTGAGTTGTGGAGACTGAAAGAAGCCCGAGTGCTGTTCCATCCGGCAAGCCTTGCTGTTCAAGAAAAAAACCGTGTTTGCTCTCCGAATAGAGACTGGCGAACGAGCCCTCTTGATAACCAAACTTCTCCGGCCACTGCGCTGAAGAAACGATGGTGCCGTCCGATTCGACAAATTCAAGAAAATCAAGCTGATCGTTTTCGGCCGTGGTTTTCGCAAGCTCGAAATATGGTCCGGAATCCGCTGAAGAGCGACTTAAGGCTGAGGCCATACGGTTCAAGGCTTCGGATGCGGCGATAGCAGCAACTCGTTGCGCGACGATCTCACCCTGGCGATTGAACTCGCGGCGGAATTGCGCCACCAACGCCGCGGCTCGTTCATCCTCGCTATGCTGAAACGCCCGGCGCGTGATTGCAGAAACGAGCCACGTCACCGCAGCCACCGACAGAAAAACCGTCATAGCGAATACGGCGAGGAGTTTGCGTCGGAAACTCATGGCTGATGCTTTTCCGCCTGGCCTCACACGTTCGGGAGACTAAAGCTCGCATCCTATCTCACCACTCTACGCGCCGCGTGTGAATGGCTTTTAGGGTTACTATGGGGACGATTTTCCCTCGCTCTGGCCGGCGAAGGTCAAGCCGTGAAGCACATCATTGGCAAAGAAGAATTTTCCATCTGCCGGCACCATCATAATTTGCAATTTATCTGAAAGGCGCTCGGCAATGATTTTGTTGATCAGTAACGGGTTTCCTTTGAGAATGGCCGCTTCGCTTTGGAGGCGCTCGGCATCGGCCGCAACCGTGACGCGAATACGATCGGCTTCAGCTTCGGCCAGTACTTTTTGTCGCTCGCCTTCCGCTTTCCCGTCGATGACTTTAGCCTGTGCATCGGCTTCTGCGTTCTGGATCGTCGCTTCTTTGCGTGCTTGGGCCTCGAGCTTGGTCTCTTCAATCTGCTTCTGTTTGAGGGGCAGCGTATATTGCATCGCGTCCGATTCCGCCTTTGCCTGCAAAACGCGAACGCGGGCTGCGCCCTCCGCCTGCTTGACCTGCCGCGCCTTTTCCGCTTCGGCTTCCAGTTCGGGGATGCGGACCTCCTTGCCTTTCAATTCAGTTTCAATTCCCATACGGTCATTTTCTTGCTCTTTTAGCAAGAGGCTCTCGAGTCCTTCCGCATATTCCTGGGGCAGCTGAATGTCTCGAAGCATGACTTCTTTCACCATGATCCCGTCCACCGACAATTTCCGGGTGATCATCGCGGCTGCTTTCTCGCGCACCTCTTCACGCTTTCCCGAAAAAACATCGCGCACTGTATAGTTCGGTACGATCTCCCGCCACACGCTGGCGACTGTCGGCGGCACGATTTCGGTTTCTATCGGCCGCGGCAGATTGGATTGAATGTAATCCAGCTTATTTGCGTCCAAGCGATAGCGCACGGTGATGGAGAGGCCGAGCGTCAATCCCTCTTTTGCCTGGACATTCAACGGCTCGGTCCTTGAAGGTTCCGCCTTGGCGGAATTCTTGCCAAGCGTCTTTCCATCTTCGACGGTTCCGGTTGTGAAAATCTGATCTTTGGTGTCGAACAGCACGACATCGTCGACGAAAGGCACAACCATATGGGCTCCGGCATAAAGCGTGCCCGGCAAAGTGCCACTCAGCTGGCTGACTCGAACGCCCGCCATCCCGCTGGGAACTACGACAATACTGAATGCCAGCAGCAATGGAGCCAGAGAAAACAGGCCCAAAGCCAGCGAGGTTCGCCAGCGAACGACTATGGGCTCGCCTTCAGGTGTTCCGGTGGACCCGTCATGCAACCGCCGCGAGACACTTAAGTAAGCATCGTAGGCGAGCAGACCGATTGCGGCAGAGATCATTGAAATGCCGCAGCTAATGAGCAAATATTTCAATGTCAGCATCTTCATTCTCCCCTGCAGGAATCTTTGTTCGAACTCTCCTTAACGCTGCGACTCGTTTTTCGGCGCCATCGCGGAACGCACTGCGGGACGGTAAAAGAACATCGCCATCAGTCGGCCGAAAATCAGCTCCTCCGTGATTACGGCAACCGCCAGTGAAAGAATCAATCCCGCCACCACCGCGACAAACGTGATTACCCACTGCATGATGTTTTCTCCTTACCCGGGACCATGGGGGGGCAAGACCATCGCCAAACCTCCGCATAGCGAAACAAAAGAGTTATCCCTACGATGCAACGCCCGAATGTGTTCGACCGAACACAGTGTGCCGCGACAGACACGGGCTTTTTTGGGGACCGGCTTGAACGCGATCAGAGATGAAGGGAGGAATCGATGGGGCAAGAAAGCGACCGGGGAAAATCTCGATTGCACTTTCATCTTTGAAAGCAAAAGAGAGAGTTCCGAAGGAGTTCGACTCTCTCTTTAAGCTTCACTCTTTTATTTTTTTAAGGCGCCCGGCCCCGCCGTCTGGGGTTACGGCTTGTGGGGTTCTGTGGGTTGGGACCGGGCGATCTTTAACTAGTAAGGACTAGTTCAATGCCGATATTCTGGCACGGAGCGTTTTTGCATTGCCGTGACCGCCGTCACCTATCTGCGTGACGTACTGTGTGGAGGTCGCACAGCTTCCAACGACGCTACCCCGCGGAAACGGAGATGTGGTGGCGAGGGTCGAAGCCTTCTCACTCCCGCATTTGACGGGCCCAGCCCTCTTTCTTGACGAGCCAGACGGAAAGTAGCATGATCTTAGCCTGTATTAAATCCATTTAATACAGCCAGCCGCCTCAGTGAGGGACCATGCCGTTACCCAGCCGCAGCTATCCCAATTCTCCCTTTCGCTTCATCGCGCTTTCAATTTTCTTCTTAATCCTGCGGGCCGCTCTTCAGCCCTGTCAGGCTCAGTCTGCCTATGTGCGCGTCAGCCAGGCAGGATACGAAACGGGGAAAGGACCGTTTCGAGCGTATTTGATCTCGACCGTCGCAGAAAATGGAGGAACGTTCAAGATAACGAATGCGAACGGTGCCACTGCCGCTTCCGGCGCTATTGGCAGCATGCTGGGGAAATGGAGCCACAGCGCAACCGCGGCCTACTTTGTGTATGCCATTGACTTCACAGTTCCTGGCGGCGATCTCTATCGCATTTCGGTCTCCGCAACGGAGCGAGCGGTTTCGCCGCTGTTTGCCGTTGATAGTCCTGATGTTCTTTATTCCGGCCTGTTGTTGAACACATTGTTTTTCTACGAAACGGAGCGGGACGGCGCGGACTTCATCCGCAACGCGCTTCGGACGGCGCCAGGGCACATTAAAGACGAGCATGCTCACATCTACACGACGCCGTTCGTCGATAACAACGATTTCGATGACAATGCGCCGCCGAAACCGGCATTAGTCTCTGCTGGGCTTCCTGACATCGACGCGGCTGGGGGATGGTGGGATGCGGGCGACTATATGAAATATGTCGAAACCGTCAGCTACACGGCCGCATTGATGCAGATCGGAGTCCGCGATTTTCCCAATCAGATGGGCGCTAACGCCGAGTTAAACCCTCCGGCGCCGCCGGTTTCAGTTTCTTATGCAGGCAGCAGCGGAGTTGGAGCGCCAGTTTCATCCGACTTCACCGGCGAAGCGAATTTCGGCGTGAACTGGCTGCTGAGAATGTGGGACGACGAGACAAAAACACTCTATTACCAGGTTGATAACTCGCAAGACTGGGATTATTACGGCGAAGGTGATCCGAGTTCGGCTGCCGGCAATTGCGGCGGGACTTATGAAACGCCTTTTTGCTTGATTACCGAATACGATATCTGGACCTTGCCACAGGCAGCCGATCACTATCGGCAGCAAGGCGATCCGGAAGCGTGCGATCCCTACACCACATTTTTCATTTGCTACCGTCCCGTCTATATTGCGGCACCGGCCGGTGCTCCAATTAGTCCTAATCTTGCCGGTCGCCTCTCGGCCGATTTCGCGTTGTGCTACCAGCTCAACCGCGCCACGAATCCAGCGCTGGCAAATCGGTGCCTCAGGAATGCGGAGGATATTTTTGCCTTGGCTGACACAGTGTATCCGGATCCCGCGCCCAGCGTTGGTTCGGGGACATGCCCCAAATGCCTACTCACAGCTTCTCCGTTTGACGGTTATCCCGAAAATGTTTGGGAAGACGATATGGAATTGGGCGCAACGGAGCTTTATTTTGCAGTGCAGGAAGCGGCCGTGGACGATAAAGCCGCGAAATTGCCTCACGCCGATGCCAACTACTACCTGAGCCAGGCAGCTCAATTTGCGGCTAACTATATCAAGAACATCTACGAGGCGGGCTACTCGGACACGTTGAATTTATACGACGTAAGCGGACTGGCGCATTTCGAACTTTATCGGGCGCTGCAGATGGCGGGAGATCCTGCGGGTTTGGCTGTATCGCAAGAAGAGGTTCGTAGGCAACTCTTATTGCAGGTCGGCGACGCAATCAGCCAGGCCAATGCCGACGTCTGGGGCTTCGGTTACCAGTGGGAGTATGGCGACACGACTTCCCACGGCGCGGGTCTGGCGGTGATGGCTAGCGAGGCGTATTTTCTCACTCGGGCGCAAAAGTATGACACATTCTCTCAACGCTGGCTCGCGAATATCCTCGGTGCTAATGCATGGGGATCTTCTTTTATCGTCGGCGACGGCAGCACGTTTCCCAACTGCATTCAGCATCAGGTGGCAAACCTTGCGGGAGCGCTGAATGGAACCTCGGGAGGCACGCCAATTTTGTGGGGAGCCGCTGTGGAGGGTCCAGCCTCGTACGCAACTTCTGGGCTAGTCAGCGGCATGATTCTTTGCCCGGCGAACGGGGTCGACATTTTTAAGGGATTCAATGGAAACGATGGGCCGTTCAATCCAGCGGAGACGGCCGTGTATCGCGATAACATGCAATCGTATAGCACCACCGAGCCCGCAATTGACCTCACCGCGACTTCGTTCCTCATGTGGTCGTGGAGGATGGCTGGGAGACCCGCCTTCTGAAAAACCCCTACAGTGCGGCGCGGGCGTATGCGAATTCCTGTAGCGTGCCGGAAGCGCCCGCGGTTTCGCACCGATGTTTGGCGGAAGGTAGACGGTTCGCGCAAATTAGGCTTCCACCCACTTGTCATTATTAGGACATGCGAGCGCAAGTCGAAGAATCACGGTCGGTCAATCTCACCTCACACTCGGGTCGCCCGTACCTGGTGCTCACAAAACCGCCGCCCTTTCGTGGGCAATATCACACTGTATGCGTCCATGCATCACAGCTTTATCGGCTTCCCGGAATTACAAAGTAATAAGCCGCTGGGTCGCGTGTAGGCTTTCGCGCGGGCATGGTGCGTGGTGGGGTGGCCGTGTCCCGAAGGAGGGTCTATGAGCATCGCGCATGCTCCAAAGTTGAACACTGCCTTTTCAGATACCTCGCTTGAACATTCCCGTGCCGCCCCTGCCTGGCAGAGCTCCTATCCTCCGGAGGCTTGGGCGCAAATCTGGAAGGAAGGCAGCTACCTCGCGGGCGTGCTGGTATGTGCAGTAATCGTAACCATCGTGCTGCTTAAAATGAACCTTCACGAGCATCATCAGATAGTGGAGAAAATGCTCTGCTGCGCCCTGGGAGGGATCACCGGAAGTTGGATCTATTCTGTTAAATGGTTCGTGAGGGTGATTTCGAAGGGCATCTGGCGCAAAGATCTGATCGCGTGGCGGCTCGCATCGCCCTTCATGGGCATTTTCCTGGCCGTCTCCGCTTATGCCGTGATTCAAGCGGGTTTTTTTGGAGTAACGTTCTCGAGAAACCAGGATATTGATGAGAGGCTATACGCATACGCTATTGGTTTCCTAGTAGGACTGTTCGCTGACGTAGTTATGGGCAAGCTGGCAGAGGTCGCCGAGACACTTTTCGGACGCGCTCAAAAGCAGGAAGTTGGATAAGAGGTAAAGCAGCGCTGGCCAAGGATGTCGAGGAGACCTGCGGTTCTCGCAAATTACTTCCATCCACGTGTCGTTTTGAGCGAAGCACGCACGAGTGCGAGTCGAAGAACCTCCGCCACGGCTAACAGCCACAGCTACATCGACAAAACAGAAATGCCGCTCTTTACGAGCAGGGGCAGCGCCAGAGACAACTAGTCCAGCCCCAACTCCTTCGCCAGCGCCTTCCACTTTCCATCGACCACCGCTCTCGTCTTCGCGTCCATCAGGATCTCATCCGGCCACGGCCGCGTAAAGCCTTCCGTGGGCCATTTGCGCGTCGCGTCGATGCCCATCTTCGATCCATAATTCGGCAAGCGCGAGGCGTGGTCGAGCGAATCCACCGGCCCCAGCATAAACTGGATATCGCGGCCGGGATCAATGTGGTTGAGAACTTTCAACGTCACATCGGCAATATCCTGCACATCTACATCTTCGTCGACGACCACGATGCATTTCGTGAACATCGCCTGGCCGAGCGACCAGATTGCGTTCATCACCTTGCGCGCCTGGCCGGGGTAGGACTTGCGAATGGAAACAATCATCAGGTTATGAAAGACACCTTCGATCGGCAGATTGATGTCGATCAATTCGGGGATGGTCAGCTTCATCAGAGGAAGAAAAATTCGCTCAACCGCTTTTCCCATGTAAGCGTCTTCCATGGGCGGTTTGCCGACAATGGTCGTGGCATAGATTGGATCTTTGCGATGAGTAATGCAAGTAATGTGGAAGACGGGATAGAGGTCCTCGAGCGAGTAGAAGCCAGTGTGGTCCCCAAACGGGCCTTCGGTGCGGAGTTCATCGAGGTTGACATATCCTTCGAGGACGATTTCGCTCGTGGCAGGCACTTCGAGATCGACGGTTTCGCACTTCACCAGTTCAACCGGTGCCGAACGGAGAAATCCCGCGATCAAGTATTCTTCAACGTCTGGCGGAGCCGGAACGATCGCCGAGAAAGTGACGGCGGGATCGGTTCCAATTGCCACTGCGACTTCCATCTTGCCGGAAGGATGGCCGGTCTCGGCGAGCTCTTGTCCACCAGAAGTGCGCGCCATGAGATCGACGGCTCCGGAACTCGCAGACAAAGATGAGGTCTGCGAATTTTCCCTGCTTCGAGCATCGCGTAAGGCTTGCCGATAATGTTCGGCCGCGACCTTTTGTCTCTGCCAGTGGGCACCGGTCGTGCGCTCGTCAAAAACCTGCAGGCGATACATTCCCAGGTTGCGTTTGCCGGATTTTGGATCGCGCGTGCTCACGCAGGGAAGCGTAATAAAACGTCCGGCATCTTGCGGCCAGCACTGCAAGATGGGGAAATCGAGCAGCGAGAATTTGTCCCGCTTGATGACTTCTTTGCATGGCCCTGTGGGAACCGTCTTCGGGAAAAACTTTCCAGCTTCCGTCAGCAACGGAAGCATTTTAAGTTTATCGAGAAAACCCTGCGGTGATTTTACGTCCATGAACATACGCATCCGCTCGCCGAATTCGTCGAAGGACTTGACGCCGAGAGCAAGCTTCATGCGCTCTTCCGAGCCGAACTGATTGATGAGAACTTTCGATCCCGGATAGCCCCTGACATTTTCAAACAACAGTGCCGGGCCGCCAGGCTTGCCGGCCTTCGATTTGCTTACGCGGTCGGTGATCTCTGTGATTTCGAGAATGGGATCAACCTGGGTGTGAATCCGCTTAATCTCGCCGGCACGCTCAAGCGCCGCGATCCATTGCCGAAGGTCGTCGAAGGGCAAAGGTACGTCTCCTTGGGAACGAATGATTATACAAAGTCGCGGGTGCGCCGAAGAAAGTGCTGTTTACAGCTTGGCGCGCAACATCGTAATGATGTCGTCGGAGGTGATAACGCCGACCAATTTCTTATCTTTGTCGACAACGGGCAGTGTAATCAAATTGTACTTATCGAAGATCTCGGCAACCTCATTTTCATTGGTTTCTTCGCGAACCGAAACCAGGGGCTCCTGAAGCAGTGACAGAAGAGGCGTATTCGAATGGGCCAGGACAAGATTTACGAGGGGCACCGCTCCGACGAGCGTTCCATGGGAGTCGACGAGATAGATGGTATTCACCGATTCGACCCCGCCCTCGAACTCGCGCATCACTCCGATTGCATTTTCCACCGTGGCAGTAACCGGCAGCGCGAGGAACTCGGTGGTCATGCGCCCGGCAGCGGTTTCTTCTCGGTGCTCGAGAAGTTCGACCACTTCCTGGCTCGCCTCCGGCGCCATCTCGACAAGAATCTGTTCCGTGCGTTCTTCCGGCAGGTCGGCGAGCAAGTCGGCGGCGGCATCCGGATCCATCTCCTCGACAATGTCTGCAGCGCGTTCGGAGTCGAGAGACTCGACAATCGATTTTTGAACCTTGGGATCGACCTCTTCCAGCGTCTCTGCGGCCACTCCTTCGTCGAGGGTCTCAAAAACCGCTTCGCGCTCGTCGGGCGCCAGATCTTCGACGATATCGGCAATGTCGGCAGGGTGAAGTTTCGATAGCCCCTCGTGAGAAATCTTAAGCTTGATGCGTCGCGCCGGATCGGTCTCGATGAGATCGACGAAACTCCAGGGAATGGTGCGTGGAGGAATCTTTTGTAGCGCCCGGTCGAGCGCCGCACGCGGCGCTAAGCCGCGAAGCAGGCGGCGAATCGCGCCACGAGCGCCAATATCCACGCCTTGCACTTTCAACACCGCGTGTGGCTTTCCCGCTTCCGTGGTCTGCTCTAAATGTAGTTCCACGTCGTTGACGCGAACTACCTTGCGTCCGTGAACATCGATCACCTGCTGATCGAGCAGATCGCGTTCCAGAAGAAACAAACCCTCGGAGCCATTGGCGGCGGGCCATTCGGAAGCCGTGGTCGAAGCACGAATATTGGGATCGATCGCCGAGACCGCAGAGAATGGAAGAACTCGATTCCCGGACTTGGTTTTTACAATCAAAGATGCGATGCGGTTTCGGTCGGACTCGGGCGCAAGCATGACTTCGCGCACTTTTCCTGTGGCCTCACCGGTAGGGCCGTAAACGGTGGCGCCGAGAAGTTCGGAAAGAGGCAAAGTCGACATCGGGTAGAGAATAGCGAACTTTCGCGCCGGAGAGAAATGATTTGTGATGGTATTGGCAAAAAATAGTCTCAGTAGCTCATCTGGCGCGGTGTTTGGGCTGGGTCGGAGGCAGGGCGCGGTCGGCGCCCGCGCAGCATTCGATTTCAGTATTGTCTGAACGATCGAATCCTGACCTTATAATCATGCAAGATTGTGAGGAATTGTGATTCCAGCCGAAGACATTCTGAGCTTGCCCGCACCAAAGGCTGATGCTCGTATGACATACGGCAGCGATGAGAATCAGTTTATTGACCTGCGGTTTCCCGAGGGGCAGGACATGCATGCGCTGGCGATTGTCATCCACGGAGGATATTGGCGGGCGAGGTATGGCCTCGAATATGCCGGTCACTTGTGTGCCGCGCTAACTTCGATGGGGATTGCCAGCGCCAGCCTGGAGTACCGCCGCGTTGGCAATGCCGGAGGCGGTTGGCCGGGTACCTTTGCCGATGTGCGTGCAGCGTTTCAATTCTTGACGCAGAATGCAGGCCGCTACCATTTTGATCCAAAGCGCGCGTCGGCAATCGGCCATTCCGCGGGGGGGCAACTTGCTTTGTGTCTGGCAGCGCATGAGTCAGGGATTGCCTCGGCGATTTCCCTGGCGGGCGTAATCGACCTGCAGCAAGCCTACGAGTTGCACTTGAGCAATGATGCTGTGGTGGAGTTTCTTGGCGGCACGCCGATCGAGGTCAAAGATCATTATCGCGAAGCGGATCCGATGGCGCTGAAGATCAAAGCGCGACAATGGATTCTTCACGGAACGATAGACGCCGATGTTCCTTTATCGCTGAGCCGAAGCTATGCCGTAGCGAAGACGAAGGCAAAAGAAAATGTAAAGCTCGTTGAGATGAACGATGCAACCCATTTCGATCTGGTCGATCCGCGGTCCGCCGCGTGGAAAGAAGTTCAGAGAGTAGCGGCCTACGCAATGCAGTAAGCGAAGTGCAGTTGGACAATCCGCTCTGGTGCTATCGGCGGTCTAGGAATTTAGTTTACGATGTGCCAGATCGTTCCCGGATCGCCTTTTCCGTTTCCAGAGCTTGCTGGCGCACATCGTTGGAGACATCGGGCAGTTCGCGCTCGTAAGGACGAACGGCCTGCAGATCGTCTGGCTGGCCGACGAGATACAGCGCACGAAGTGCCTCCCATACCTGGTCGCTTGCGGGATCGACGACCGCGATCTCCGAGCCGGCCGCGACATTCGCTCCAGTGCCGGCGATGGAGCGAACGCGGCCTGGGATCGGCGATCGGATCTCAGCCGTCTGCTTGTTGCCGTATTGCAGTTTTGCAATCAACCCGTTCTCGTGAATCGGAGTGCCCAGGCGATCCGAATCGATGATGCGTCCGGATTGCGGAGCGACGACCTGCACTGGCTGCAACAAGGCTAAGATCTGCGGACGGCCCGTCGCATCGCCAAAGCGCACCAGCGACAACGCCGCGTTTCCCCGCGCCATCGGGGATGGGTCGGCGAGCATCTTGAGCAGTGCCTCGTGAAATCCTGGGCCGGATGTGTCCTGGCCCATGACCCAGGCATCGGTGTTGCGCACTTGTTCCACCGGATCGGTCGAGAGCCGCACCAGGTCGGGATACCACTGTCTGGCGCTGGCATCGCCGCGCGTAACGCGTTCTCCGACCTGCACCAGAGCCTGCTGAATATGGCGGGGTTTTTTCGTATCGTGCAGGTACTCAGTCAACTGCCGGTCCGAAAGCGTTCTTCCGAACCAGGTGTTCCACCAGAAGAGAAACGGCATCAGGCAAATCAGCCACGCCGTAAGGAAGAAGAGGAACTTCTGCTTCCGAGACATGCCGGGTCTCCGCGCGGCACGGGCAGGCTGCAGAATTGGATCGTCGTCCGTCACCGTTCTTCTCTAGTCCTCGACATCGGCGTCCAGTACGCGCTCCTGTTCCAGATAATGCGACATGGCATATTGTGCCAGAAGCGGCGTCTGCAGCCGAATCTCCGCTCCGATCCACTCGCCCTTACCGTGAGGAGAATTGGGCGGGTGATTGCAGCGTCCGCCGCTGCCAAATTGTGGTCCGAAGTCTGCGCTCTGAATCTGATCGAACTGGTTGATCTCGCGCCAGGCTTCGTCGCCTACAGTTCCCGAAACATCGATCTTGAGTTTGAGCAGCGACATGGATTCAAAGTTTCAAGGTTGCAAAGTTTCAGACCTTGAAGGCGTCGGAGATCTGAACGCTTTCCATCTGGCACTTGCAACCTTCAAGCCTTTCGACTTTGAAACTTTGCTCGTTCAGCTATGCGGGAACCACTGGTAAAGCATGAAGTACACAATCACGCCGGTGACGCTGACGTACATCCATAAGGGGTAAGTCCACCGTGCGATGGCGCGATGGCTCTGATACCGGGCGCGCAGACCCCGGTTCAAACTGATGATCACCAGCGGAACAATGACGGCGGCAAGAATCACGTGCGGGATAAGAATCACGAAATAGACCTTGCGCCAAAAGCCTTGGCCCAGAAAAAGGATGTCGCCGACGTGCGCATGGAAATACACGTAGCAGGCGAGGAACAGAGCTGAACACGCGACCGCGGCGAGCATGCACGCGCGGTGCGCCGCCACACGCTTGCGCGCGATCATATACCTGCCGGTAACCAGGAGGGCGGCACTGGTTCCGTTCAGTCCCGCGATGAGTGGAGGGAAATAGGCATATTGCTCAGCGATCATGCGGCAGGCCTCGTGCTCCTTCGATTAGCCATCAGAAATGCCACTCCAAACATGACAAGCGAAAACAGAACCAATATACCCATCGCAGCCTGCAAAGAAAAAGTTGCCAGCATCGACGGATAAAGCAGAGTACGCAGGGCCTCCACTCCATAGGTGAGCGGATTGATATACATCAAGGCGCGAATCCAGCCGGAAGCGCCACTCATGGGAAACAACGCACCTGAGAGAAGCCAGAGCGGTATCAGAAATAGATTAATGATGCCGTGGAACGCCTGCGTGGAATCCATGGGCCAGGCAATGGCAAAGCCCAGCGCGGTTAAAGCAAACGAAACCAGAAACACAACCACACCGACGAGCAATATCTGGACCGGATCGAGATGAACTCCGGCAAACGGCGCAAAGACAAGGAAGATCATTCCCTGCACGGCAGAGAGCGTAGTTCCTCCTAAAACCTTGCCCAAAACAATCGCCGAGCGCGGCACGGGTGCAACCAGAACCGAAAGCAAGAATCCTTCCTTGCGATCTTCGATCACCGACATCATGGTGAAAATCGAGGTAAACAGAACGATCATTACCAGCACGCCAGGATAGAAATAATCCATGTAGTGCTGTTGGCCGCTTGCGGTTCCCGAGCGAAACGACGTGCCAAAGCCGGAGCCGATCACGATCCAGAACACCAGTGGCGATGCCAGTACGCCGACTACACGCGTTTTCTGCCGGTAGAAGCGCACGATTTCGCGCCACCACAGCGTGTATGCCGGCAACAGAACACCGGTGGAAACCGGAACGGCTGGCCTGGATAAGACTGCAGTCTGCGTCGCCATGAAATCAGCTTGCCTTTGCAGCGGGAGGTTTAGGCGCAACCGCGGCTTTCTTCTTCTTGACGATTCCGCAGTCATGCAATTCCCAATACGCATTGAGCATGAAAGCACCCGAAATGGTCAGCAGGATCAGCGCCAGGAACAATCCGTCAACCGTGGTGATCATCCCGTTCATCAACGTCCATACCACCGCAGCCAGGGGAACAATGCCCAGCACAATAGAAAGAGCCAGCATTATCACAGCATTACCTCCCATGATCTTCAGAATTTGACTGCGCCTCTTCCTCGCTCCAGAATTTGTGTCCCGTGCGCCGGATGAAAACATCTTCGAGCGCCGGCTTGCTGATGGAAAGCGCTTCGATCTCGCCAGGGAATGATTCAACGACCTCGGTGACGAAGCGGTGCGCATTCTCGCGCTCAATCCGGACTTGGTTGTCGAGAACCGTTGTCTGTACGTTGAACCGAGCCCGAATCCGATCGGCAAGAACGCCCGCATCGCGGGCGGCATCCAACTGCACCACGTCACCGCCGATCTCGCTTTTCAACTCCGCGGGCGTGCCCAGTGCAACCACGTTGCCTTCGTTCATAATGGCCAGCCGGTCGCAGCGCTCGGCCTCTTCCATAAGATGAGTGGTCACCAACACCGAAACGTGCTCCTCATCGCGCAGCATTTGCAGATATTGCCACAGGTCGCGTCGCGCGCCCGGATCGAGACCCGTTGTCGGCTCATCGAGCAACAGCACCCCCGGATGGTGCAAGAGTCCCTTGCCCAATTCGATTCGCCGTTGCATGCCGCCCGAAAAAGTTTCAACGAGATCCTTCGCACGGTCGGCCAATCCGACTCGCCCGAGCACCTCTTCAATCCGGGCCTTCAGAGGAGCGCCGCGCAATCCGTAGAGATGCCCCTGATGCCACAGGTTCTCGAACGCGGTGAGCTTGAGATCGATACTCTGCGCTTGAAACACGACTCCAATCTGCCGCCGCACCCGCGCCGGCTCCTGTGCTACATCGCACCCCAGGATCACTGCACGCCCCGAAGTCGGAATCATCAATGTGGAGAGAATTCGGAACAGTGTCGTTTTGCCGCTTCCGTTAGGTCCGAGCAGTCCGAACAGCTCGGCTGGACGCACGTCGAAAGTGACGCCATTCAGCGCGGTGCGGTCGTCATAGCGATGAACCAGATTTTCGACCAAAATGACCGGGTCGAGGGCAGCTGAGTTCAGCCCGGGATCAGCATCGGCGAATGCGGCAACTTTGGACACCACGAAAAATTCCTGAAATTAAAGGTGCACTCTAGTGAGATTCTGTCGGCCAACCCCGATCGAAGAACCTTATGTGGCCGTAACTTTCTCTTGAGCCAGAGCATGCGATGTGCGCTCGGCAAATGCCACTGGAACATGGCGCCATACTTGGATGGCTAAAACGACCGTTGTTGCGAGCAACAATGCCCCTACAGCAACATGGGTCACGGTTGCCACAACCATCGGCAGTTCGGGCTGAACGGCGTTCCTGCCCCATTCGACCCGAGTCCAAAATGCGACGAAGCCGAGGCAGAGCTGCGCAACCAGTAACGAAAGCATGACGATCGCTGGCCACCGCACGGCCTCGATCCGTGAGTAGACCGAGAGCGCGCGGATTGCAGTCCAGGTCAGCACGATCGCAACAAAGACGGCATTCAACACGTGAGGCCACCAGCTCATGCCGTGATGGCGGAACATGCCGCCCAAAATCAGCTGAACGTACAAAACAAAAATTGAAAACAACGTCAGTGTAAAAAGGCTCGGCCGCCGCGAATCGAACTCGACGGCCGGTTGTTCTTCCACCCACTTGCGTCCGGTAAATAGCGCAATGGCTACCGCTATGCAGAAAAATGTTTGCGCCACGGTAGCGTGCGCGGTCGAAAGCCAGGGTGGCTGAAAGAAAAGAACAGTCATTCCACCCAGAGTAGCCTGCAGAATCACAGTGCAGAACGCTGCCACCGCCAACCAACGCAGCCAGCGCCGCCGCTCAACCAGCAAAGTCCACAGGGCGATAGCCAGAGTAAGCGTGAGCAGAGTCCCTGCGACCATGCGGTGACTCCACTCGTAGCGGATGCCGCCGACAAAATGAGGCACTTTGACGAGGTACCCGAACGAAGTAGGCCAGTCGGGAACGGAGAGGCCCGCGTCGTTACTGGTTACCATGGCCCCTGCGGTGATTACCACCAGGGTAGCGCACGCCGTGAAGACTGCGAATGCATGATGCGCAGGATTGTATTTTGCCCGAACGGCTTTCAGAATGCTTCCCCTTGGTTCGAACCAGAGTGAGGGTTTCCGCACTCAGCACGGCGCGTGTCAAGCACCGTGCTGGACACTTTATTCTAGCACCGAACAATGGTGCGGCCGGAGACCTGAAACGGACGGCCAGGGACAAAGGAATCCATACCCCCGCCGCCAGAAGTATGGAAACACCGCGATTTACATGCCTGCGTCCTTGAAGCTCTGATCGACCACCTTGGTTTCTTTGGGGCCGACCGTGACCTGCTGATCCTGCTCGCCCAACTTTTCCTGCACGAAGGCAATCGTGTATGTGCCCGGCGGCAGACCTTTGATCTCATACTTGCCGGAGCTGTCGGTCACTGCGTAGAACGGGCTCTTTACCACGTTTATGTACATCTTCATCCACGGGTGCTGATTGCACTTTACCGGCAACATGATTTCTTCGCGCGCAAAACTCTTCTGCAGAGGAGCGGTGGAGGGCGGCTGCGACTCGTTCCACTCGCGATTGTCCTTCGGAGTCGGATGGATGTTATGCGTCGTCTGATCGTCGTTCTTGATCTCGATCGTCTGTCCGGCCATCACGCCGAGCACGTGCGGATGATACTTGCAACCTTGCTGGTCGAGCTCAACGGCATCTTTGGGCACATCGAATGTGCGGTTACCGAGCCCGTCTTTCACGTAGACGAACACATTGCCGAGGCCGCCATTAGTGACCACAACGTTCTCTGCCTCATTCATGCCTTTGCAGGCCGGATCCTGGCTCATGTCGATTTTCGCAGCCTTCGGGGCGCTGCCATCGAACTTCACCGTACCGTCGATCGTGGCCACTGTTGCCGGATCGATCGGTGTTGCAGCAGGCGGTTGTTCAGCCATGTTGTTGGTCGGTTGTTCGCTGCTCTCTTTCTTGTTGCACCCCACGATAAGCAGCAATGCGCAAACGGCCAGTGCGCCGAAAATTGTCCAAACAGTTTTCCGATTCATAATTTCGCCCTTTCTAGGTATTTGAACATTCATTTCGAAGTTGTTTTCCCTCGCCGTTATCCCGATCCAGCCGATACGCGGCATTCTATCGCGAACCTCCGGTCGACGCCGATAGTGCTTGTCCCGACGTGCTCGACCGAGCCAAAGCATGCTGCTGTTTGTGGATCGGCTGTGCGCTTGCTGTTTTCGCGTGCGGCATTGCCGCTGCTACGCGTCGTTGCTCTTCCGGCGTTAACTGGAAAATGTAATCGGTCAACAGCTTGCGGTGATCGCCCTGATAGCCCTGGAACGAAGGCGGCGTCGGCCCAGCGAAGACCCATTGATTGCCCTGTTCTTTGAACAAGCCGGAGGGCATCGAGGTTCCTGGGCTGACTGCTTGCGGATCGGTAATCCAGCGCTCAACCCAGTCTGGCTTCAGACGTTCTTTCGCCAGGAGGAAGTTGGGCGCAGTCGCGATTTTGTCGTGGTTTGCATCGCCGGTTGCGTGACACTTCAAGCATGGCGCAGCCGTGCTCGAAAACAGGCTGCGAGCCATGTCGGTTTCTTTGGCCGTGAGCAGCGGCACCTGTTCAGGAATGTAGGGCAATGGCTGTTGCGACAGAGCCTGGAAGAAGCGCACCAGGATTCTCAATTCGTTGTCTGAGAATGAGAACGTCGGCATGCGCACTTTCAAATAAGGCCGTACGCCGTTTCTATTTGTGTCTGTCGTGTTCAACGCGGGATTCGACAGGAACCTCCGCAGCCATTCGGGATCGACGCGTGCGCCCTCGGTCAGCAATTTCGGCGGCAACTGCTCCTGCACGTCCTGATATTGTTTCAATCCCATCAAGATCGTCTGCTGGCCGGGAATAAATTGATGGCATCCCATGCAGTTGTATTTCTTGACAACCCACCAGCCGGCCTGAATGTCCTGGCGCGTGTCGCCCGGCTTGTACTGATAGCTTGCAGGCAGGGAAGTCTCTTCGCTGCCCATGAGGAAGGTCGTGAGATCGAGAATCTGGTCTTTGGTTAAATGCAGATTGGGCATGCGCAACGCTTCGGTTTCGCCCTTGACCATGCCCTGATCAAAAACGTTCGGCTCGGCCAGTTTATGCTCGAAAAATCCTTTGTGGTCGTACCATGGCTTGGTCGCCGGCCCGTCGGGGAGACGCGCCAGATCCTCTTTGTTCTTGATCGGTTCGGCATTCTCGCCGCCGCGCTGCGACGGCACCGTGTATAGAGCAAAATCGAGGCGCTCGATCGGCTTGCTGCCTTCAAACGTCAATTCGGTTCCGATGCGGCCCTCGTCTTCGAGGCCGGCGATTTCATGGCAACCCGCGCATCCGAAGTGCTGCACCCATTTCTTGCCTTCAGCTCTCAGGCTTGGGTCGTTCATGTACGAGGCGTCGGCGTACGAGGATGGCTCTTTCTCTTTCTGTGTCATCAGAAAAGTCGCCACATCCTCGGCATCTTCTTCCGAGAGACGCAGGCTCGGCATCACCGTCATGTTCTGCACTTGCAGTTCGTGGCCGTCGTTGGGGCAACGGCTGTGTTCGAGATCGAATTGATAGGGCAAACCTTTTTTCGCGTAATCGTCCGGTCCGATATCTTTTTTCTCGTATGGACAGTAGGGACGAGTGCGCTCGCGCGCATTGTGCACCCAGCGAACCAGATAATCGTAGTTTGCCTTCTCGCCTTCGCGCGACAGATTCGCGGCAAAAGTTCCACCTTGCATCTGATCGCCTTCGCCAATCGAGTGGCAGGCCAGACATCCGCGCTCGAAGAACAGCTCTTTTCCATGCTCGGCGTTGCCGGGCTTGTGTTTCGGCAAAGCATCGGTCAGCCCCGATTGCCAGATAAAGGCCGAAATGGTTTCGATCTGGTGATCGGTCAGCCGGAAATTCGGCATCTTTGTCGTCGGACGAAAATCGGTGGGTTTCTTCAGCCAGACCGGAATCCAATTTCTATTCAGCTTGAGGCGAATGTCTTTGAGGTTCGGCCCAACTTTCTTCATGTCCTGCATCAGGCTATGCGATTGAAAATCTAGCTGCTGCAAGCGCCCATCAAGCTTGCTGTTTGCCACTCGCAGATCAACCGCCTGGGTGTTAAACCGATTGGCTTCATCGTTGCTCTCGGCCGCATCGGCTTGTTTCATCAAATACGCGGCCTGTTTCAGATTATCGATTTTCTGCGACTCGATCTGATTGATCTGCTGGCTGATCGAATTCAGCTGATCCGGTTCTTTGTCGTAACCTTCATAGCGATGGCAGCCCATGCAGCCTTTTTGCCGGAAAAGATCTTTGCCGGCATTGATGGTTTCCCACTGCACGTCGCCGCTCGCCAGAACCATGTCCGCGGCGTGGCAGTTCTGGCATCCAGCCTGGGCGTTTTCTTTCGGAAACAGCGGCCATAGCCAGTGCTCGTAATTTCCATGAGCTTTCTCAATGCTTGTAGTCGCTCGGCCATTACCCTGGTGACAAGGCGAGCAGCCAAACCGATCCGGATCGTGAATCTTCAACAACGCGGGCTGCGGATGACTGACCAAGGCTTCGGCATACTCGTCCGGTTTTTTCTCGCCTCGCGCAGTCATCGCCACCGCAGTGATCTTCAATGGCTCGCGAATGTTCATGTGGCAGGATTCGCAGCGGTCGACGATGTTCGCCTCGGCAACATTGGTCTGTACGATTATCGGATCCCAGTCTTCCGCCTTTTTCTTCAGGCCGTCGATTTGCTGCGGCGTTAGTTCGACCATGCGATCGGAGATGTATTCATCCATCTTCGTCTTGGCCGCGGTGACCGGTTTCAACACGTCACCCAGTTGCAGGCTTAGCTGGGTTTTCTGATCGCGAATACTGTTGTAGGTCTCTTCCAACTGAGGGAAATTGAACTTTTTTCTGCTGCCATCGGGAAACTCGACGGTCGCCAGCTCCGCTTTGTACGCGTCGATTTCGTTTTGTTTGCTAGCCTTCGAGGAGGCGCTGGTGCTGGTTTCCAACTCGTAAGTGAGAGCGTTGACATAAGCGCGACGATCGGTAAAAACGCTTTGCACGGCAAGCAGACGCGCGTTGGTGTCATCTAGTTGGGCGCGCACCGAGGCTGCCTGGTCTTTCGTGTCCTTGCTCGCAGTCTCGTAAGCGCGCTGGAGCGAAGCGTAGTCGGCACTGCTCTCGACGTCTTTTTCCGAAGCCACCGACTTCGACCGGGCGGTATTCAGAAATGCAGGGTAACGCGTCTTCCACTGCTCCTGAAGCGCCTTCCACGGCCGCTGGCCCCAATTCTCATCCCATAGGGCCCAGAACAACGTAACCATCAGAATGATCGTCGCGATCAGATAGTACGCGGCATACGATTTGCTTGTGATCGGGTCCTGCTCGGGAGTGGGCTTGTCAGGCAATGCATCCTCCGAAACTGCATCTTGCTTTTGTCATTCCGTGATTGCGCGAAGCGCGGGCGAGGAACCTGTTTTTGTACGATCGCCTGAAGAAAGCAGGTTCCTCACTGCCTCTATAGACCGGTTCGGAATGACATCGTAATGACAGTTCAAACGCCTAACTTCCAAACTTCTAAATGTTGAACCACGGCGTAATCCACACGTACTTGATGTGCCACAAAAGGCGAATCCCCATCTTCAGCGGCAAGGCGACCATCGTAAGCAAAAGAAATTGCGTGAGCGAAAACTGCAACAGGCTCATCCGCTTGAAATCTTTCGCCATGAAGCGCCGGAACAACGAGTACACGAGAAATCCGCCGATCACGTAATAGCCGCCAACTACAATTGCGCCAAAGATTCCCTTGCCCAAGTTCGAAGTAATGCCAAAAATATCGGGCAGATCGCGGTTGACCTCATAAATCAATCGATTGTGATCCCACGTTTGCCCCGGCCAAAACCATTGCCAGCCCGGGCCGCGGATAAATGTTCCAATGATGATCATCGCGACCCACAAAACCACAAAGCCAAATAAAAATGTAGAAATCGAAAATCTCCTCTGCTTCCAGGTGTAATAGCCGCTGCCCAGCGGATTGGTATCGATATAAGGAATCACCATCAAGCCAATGATGATCATGGTTGGCATGACCACCCCCGCGATCCACGGATCGAAGTAGACGAGCATCTCCTGCAACCCTAGGAAATACCACGGCGCTTTGGCAGGGTTCATCGTCAGGTTGGGATTGGCGGGTTCTTCGAGGGGAGCGTTTAATGTGATCGACCATACCATCAGAATGATGGTGACAATAATGGCCGCGAGAAATTCAATGCGCAACAAGAATGGCCAGACGTGAACTTCCTTCTGCCAGCCTTGTTTGAATGGCCAGGTCTTGCGGTGATGTGTCTTGGCTATAACTGGGTCGGTTTCAAGCTGCGCGATCAGTTGATCGTTGGCGTGCGCTTGCTTGAAGGCGAGATAAATGTAGAAAATGAGCAGCGGCACCATGCCCACGATAGGGACGTTATCCGGAGCGGAACAAATTTCCCAAAGTTGTCGCCAGTCCATAAGTTCTCCACGAACCATGTAGGGACGGCCGCCCTCGGCCGTCCAGTCGAGTCACGCTCGACGGATTTTTCGTGGTCACAGAACTGCCGGGCTGCGCCCGGCCCGACAGCCGAGGGCGGCTGTCGCTACATAAAAATCATTCTCCCGCTGCCTTCGGCCCGCGTCTCGGTTTGTCCGCTTCCTCCGGCAGCATCACCGGCGCAGGGCCGGAAATTCCGCCGTCTTTTCTTACGCGCCAGAAATGCACGATCATCAGCACGGAAGCGACAATCGGAATTCCAATGCAGTGCCAGATGTACGACCTGAGCAGCGCATTCGCATCGACGATCGATCCGCCGAGCAGGCCAAAGCGCACATCGTTATACGGAGTCATCCCCAATTGCGCGCCAAACGGGCCTTC
>JASHNX010000187.1 GCA_030041415.1 Candidatus Sulfotelmatobacter sp. | reverse complement strand
GCTTCGCGATGCAGTTCCTCGCGGCTCATGCGTGGAGCATAGCGAAACGCCCTGCCCTCCTCGGTGCGGGTGAGCAGCCCTTTTTTGAAGAGGCGGTCAAGCGTCGTCATCAAAGTCGTATAGGCCAAATCGGAGTGATCAGTTTCCAGCAGCTCACGAACCGTGGCGCTTCCCCTTGCCCACAGGCCATCCAGCATGCGCAACTCCAGCGGTCCCAATCGCCGGGATAAAAAGCGTGAATGGAGAACTCGCCTCATGGGTTGAAGTGCACATTCTACCGTACTTTTCAAACTTATTCCGGTGATTGAGCAGAACGGAACCACCTCCAAAACGGCTCGATGATCCCGGCACGCAATCGGTAATGCTCATCGTCCCCATGCCGATATTGGTATGCAGGGATAACCATCACTTACTTCAAACCCCGAGGCTCAAACGTGCGCCCTATGACACTCAAAAGCTCGATCATTCTGGCTATGCTTTCATTCTCCGGCATCGTGCCCGCGCAGGCGCCGCCGGAACTACAGGCGAAGCTGAATTCGGAAATCAAACACTTAGAAAGCATCAGCAACAATTCTCAGGTGGTCAGCGCCGTTAGAGCTTACAACTCAACTCCGGCGTCTCCGGAGGCAAAAGCCATGACGAATGAGAAATGGCACAGCCTTTCGTTGTTCGATCCCTTCGTGCGCGCAATTGCCAAGAATTCTCTTTCGGGATACCTGAAATCTCAGAAAGACGATGTGGTTTCCAAGATTTTCGTTTCAGGTGCGGATGGTGGCAAAGTCGGCTTTGACGCGAAGACGGAGCATTGGACTCACGAAGGCATGCCCAAACACGAAGTTCCTATGAGCGGCAAAACCTGGATCGGCACTGTGAAGCTGGATGATTCCACCGGCTGGCAATTGATCCAGGTTGGCCTTCCCGTTCTGGACGGGAAAAAACCCATTGGCTCCATCGTTTTCGGATTGCGGGCTGACAAGCTTCGCTAAACCGCGGGCAGGAGAACACGCTATGAACCTGAGCATCGCGCGCCGCATGACCCTGGCTCTCGCCGCCTCCGTCGGCATCACCGCGGCAGCTGTCCTCGGATTGTCTTGTCTCGTCCACGTATCGGTGTCGCTGTCGAGTGAGGTGGCTTCCCGCTCGCGCGCTCAGAGTCAGGCATCTTTTCAACTGCTCGATATGGCGGTCAAGATTCAAGGCAATACCCAAAGGATGATTCAGCAGAGCGATCCAGACGCTATTGAAGATCTGATGAATCAGAATGACTCGCTGATCAAGCAGGCGGGGGAGAAGATTCAGCAGGATGCGGGAACTGGCTCCGACATTGCCTCGGCTTTCGACAAACTCACCCAGGCCGATGCTGGAGTCATTGACTTAGTGGCCCACGCGCACAACGTCGAATCGCATCAACTGATGATCGAAAAAGCCAATCCAGCTTTCGAAGAATTCTTGCGCGCGATTTCCGAACATCAAGACAAACTTAGCCTGGCCCTCGATGATCAGGCGCAAAGAGCCAACGCCCACACCCGCCACATTCAGTTTGTCGTTTACCTTCTCGTGATCTCTACCCTGGTTGTGATGTGCCTGGGCAGCCTGGCCCTGGTACGCGCCATCTCGCAGTCGCTCGCGCGCCTGACAGGCATGATCCAGGACATCGCGGAAGGCGATGGGGACGTAACAAAGCGCCTGGATATTTCCGGGAACCTGGGCAAAGACGAGCTAAGCGAAATCGGCCGATTGTTCAACCTCTTCATGGATAAATTGCAGGGACTTCTGCGAGGCGTAGCTGTTCATACCCGCAAACTGGCTTCGGCGAGCCAGCAGTTGCTCGAGGCCAGCCAGCACATCACCGGCAACTCCGGTCAAACCGCCGAGCAAGCCAAGGCAGTTTCCAACTTGACGCAGCAGGTCAGCCAGAATCTGCAAAGCCTCTCGACCGGCGCTGGCGAAATGACTTCGACCATCCAGAGCATCGCAATAAATGCAAATGAAGCTGCAAAGGTAGCCTCTTCCGCCGTAAGCACCGCGGAAGAGGCCAATTCCACGGTGGCAAAACTTGGGCACTCCAGCGCGGAAATCGGTGCTGTGGTCAAAGCGATCACCACCATCGCGCAGCAGACTAATCTACTGGCACTGAATGCTACGATCGAAGCCGCTCGCGCCGGAGAAGCCGGCAAAGGCTTCGCCGTGGTAGCGAACGAAGTCAAAGAACTAGCCAAACAGACAGCCAAAGCCACCGAGGACATCAGCCGTAAAATCAGCGCCATTCAGGGAGATACCAAAGGTGCCGTCAGCGCTATCGGAACGATCAGCAGTGTCATCGACCAGATCAACGACATCTCGGCCACAATTGCGGCGGCAGTCGAGGAGCAAAGCGCCACTACCAGCGAAATGACACGTAACGCCAACGAAGCCGCCAATGGAGCGCGCGACATTTCCGAAAACATCGGCGGAGTCGCCCAAGCGGCCGACGGCACCTTGAACCGGGCACAGGATTCCGAAAAGGCTGCACAGGAACTAGCCGCCATCGCCGCCGAACTGAGCGGCCTGATGGCACAGTTCAGGATCGACCGCCGCGATTCCCGAGTCAGTGTCGCTATTCCGGTCCGTCTCATTGCAACTGACTCCGACGGCCAGATCTTTGAGCTGGAAGCGATGACCGTCAACATCAGCCCGCAAGGATGTCTGCTCAAAGATGTCTATAAAAAAATCGAGCGCAGTTCCAGGGTGACTCTCGCGCGCCAAAACAGGCAAGAAGACTTCATGGTTGTTTGGCTGGGAGAGGAAAACACTCCCATGGCCGGTCAGCTCGGAATCTCAACGATTGATCCGCACAGCACTTTCTGGGACGATGTGCTACGGCAACACCGGCTGTCAGATCAGGAATCGGGTTCCGCGCCGATCTCATCACAACCGAAAGCCAGAGCACAACGCGCCTAGAGTATCGGCGGTGTGCAAGACTGAACAACCCATATGCATCGCGGACAAGCGAGAACCAGAAGATCGACGCGTGAAAGGCGGGAGGAAAATCTGGGGTGGGAAACGGGAATCGAACCCGCAACCGTCGGAGCCACAGTCCGGTGCTCTGCCAGTTGAGCTATTCCCACCGCCGAACTTGATTATAGCAACTGCAGTTCAACCCAGGCCCGAAATCCCGCAAGCACGCAAACACGCGCGGATGTTAGGCTAAATCGCGTGAAACTTAGGCGATCGCCTGTTCCTGCCAACCGACTCCCAATCATTATTTTTTGCTTCTTTCTCTCTGCAATCTCTGCCCCTGAAGCATCCGCCGCTGAATGGAGCGTTCACGCTCAACCAAAACAACTGGTCAATGGAAGTCCCGTACTATTCGAGGTGAAAGCGCCTTCCCGCTTGCAGTCCCTGAACGGTTCCTGGCTCGGTCACGAATTTCCCTTCACCTTCAGTGAAAGGAGAAAAATCTGGTTTGCGCTCGCCGGGGTCAGCCTGGAAACATCCCCCGGTTCGTATGCTCTCGAACTAAGCGGCGAAAAACTCGCCGGTAAAACAGCAGCGACAAAAATCTCTTTCTCACGCACCTTCATCGTGACCCGCGGTAACTACCCAAAAATCAAAGTCAATCTCGATGTCGAGAGCAAGTTCACCGAACCAAGTCCCGAGCAGGTGAAACAAATTGAAGAAGGTCAGCAGGTAAAGAAGGATTATCTCAATCGCGTCAGTCCAAGCCGGGAATGGGACGGACAGTTCAACGCTCCCGCCGAAGCCGCCATCTCCGACGTGTTCGGTTCCGAGCGCATTTTCAACGGAAAGACTTCAAGCCCACACTTGGGCTTGGATTTTCGCGTTCCCGCCGGCACTCCTGTCGAAGCGATGAATGCCGGCACCGTCCTGCTTGCGCGGCTGCTGTTCTTCGAAGGCAATTTCGTCGTGATCGATCATGGGCAGGGCTTACTCACGCTGTATCTTCATCTTTCCCAGTTCAACGTTAAAGAGGGTGATCAGGTAAAACGTGGCCAGGAAATCGGGCTGAGCGGAGGAACCGGACGTGCCACAGGCCCGCATCTGCACGTTGCGGTACGCTGGCAGGGAACCTATCTCGATCCTGCGCAGCTCCTGAAGTTGCAGCTGCCTTAGAAGAACGTCCAACAACTCGGCTACCACAAACGCCCGATACCGCAGGCAAGCTTCCAAATACAGGACGGCTGACGCGTTCGCATCTGGAATTCCTGTTCAGATTGGCGATGGAATGTTGCGCAGCACTTCCCTCAAACTTTCCTTCAAATCAAGGTTGCGAATCAGACGATGCAAGTAATTGGGATGCACGCCCAGAATGCGAGCCGCATCGGCGTAGTTTCCTTGCGTCTGTTCCACGGCGTCGAGGATGAGTCGCTTTTTCAGTTCCTTCAACGCCACGTGATACTTCGCCTCCGTCATTTCCGGCGGTGTGCGCTCCAGAAGCGTTTCCGGCAAATCTTCCGGCAGGATCATGTCCGAGGATCCAAGCACCAGTGCCCTTTCTATTGCGTTTTCCAGTTCGCGCACATTCCCCGGCCAATCGTAGTTCACCAGGCAAGCCAGCGC
Organism: Candidatus Sulfotelmatobacter sp.; assembly: GCA_030041415.1. Classification (GTDB taxonomy): domain Bacteria; phylum Acidobacteriota; class Terriglobia; order Terriglobales; family Acidobacteriaceae; genus Sulfotelmatobacter. The sequence goes on along the minus strand of JASHNX010000187.1, from coordinate 28,892 downwards.
CGCGCTGGAAACAGGCCGCACCTTCACCTTGCAGCGCTTCGCATGTTTCTGCACAAAGTGCCGCACCAGCATGGGAATGTCTTCTCGGCGATCGCGCAGCGCCGGCATCGTCATCCGCAATACAGCCAGACGGTAATACAGGTCCTGTCGGAATCTCCCGGTGTGCACTGCTTGGTCGAGGTTGCGGTTCGTAGCCGCAACCAGCCGAATGTCGACTTTGATTGGATGCGTTCCCCCGACACGTTCAAATTCGCGCTCCTGCAGCACCCGCAGCAATTTCACTTGCAGTGTAGGCGCCAGCTCGCCGATTTCATCGAGAAAAACCACTCCTCCGTTGGCAACTTCGAAGCGTCCCTTTTTCTGAGACCCCGCTCCGGTAAACGCGCCGCGCTCGTGGCCGAACAGGTCGCTCTCCAGAAGCGACTCGGGAATCGCAGCGCAATTGATCGCTATAAAGGGCTTGCTCGCTCGCGGACTGTTTCTATGGATCGCTCGCGCGGCCAACTCCTTGCCCGTGCCGCTTTCGCCCTCGATCAGAACCGTTCCATCCGTCGGCGCAACCCGCCTGAGGAACTGGTATATCTCCTTCATGCGCGGGCCTTCCCCCACCAGGCTGCGATCCTGCGTGATCTCCACGATCAGGCGTTCGTTCTCCTCCTGCAGCCACTGAAGGCGTCGTGAATTATCCAGCGCGACCGCCGATATGCCGGCGATGGCCGTGACTAATTGCAGGTGTTCTTCATTCAACCGAACCCCGCCCGCGTCGTTATCGAGATAGATACATCCAATCGTGCGCTGGAATACCGTCAGCGGCACGCAGAGCAGAGAGCGCACATCCAGTGCGGCGAGGCTCTCGACCTGCCGCAGGTTATCGCTCGCCAGAACGTCCGCGGCGAGAACTGCGATTCCTTGCTCCATCACCTGTCGCGCCACCGTCCGGCTCACTTTGACGAGCGGTGCTTTCGCCGATTGGCGCATGCGGGCAAACAGCGAGTTGAAAGCTTGGCCTTCGCTATCGGCCAGTAGAATCGCGCCCCGGCCGGCGGGAGCAACCTCAAAAATCAGATCGAGCAACTGGGTTTGTAATTCGTTGAGATCGCGGATCGCATGAACGATGCGGCTGATCTTCAGGAGCACGTTCAGATTGCGCGCCACGCTCGAAGTGGCAGGCAACTCCCGTAACAATTTTTCCGGTTGCAGGTAAACCACGTCTCTAGGATGAATGATGGTGGTCTCTGCCGTCGGGCTCGATTCCTCAAATTCCACAAGCCCCACGCTCGGAGGAAGATCCTGATCCTCAAGCAAGAAAAGAAAGGAAGAATCTCCCGCAGAGATCGTATCTCCGTGCTGCAGCCAATGCTCCTCGACCGGAGTCCCGTTTACGAGCGTGCCGTTGCGGCTTTCCAGGTCGCGGACGAGGAATCGGCCGTCGTGGGCGCCGATATGGCAGTGCTTTCTCGAGACCGAAGGATCGGAAACCGCGATCGCGTTCGAAGCCTCGCGTCCAATCGTGACCTCGGCATCGGACAGAGGAATGGTTGAGTCTTTCAGGGGGCCGGAAAGCACCAGCAGTCGAGGGCGCAAGCTTCCTCCGTCGGGCCTTTCTTATCACACTTTCGGCCGAAATTCATTCCCGAACTGGTTCCGTTCCAATATCCGAACAGATAGTCGCTATCCGTTCGGATAGCGTTCTCATCGGCACCGGACCAAGAGTGGTACCTCGAACGATTATTAAACCGTTTTATTTATAGTGATTTGGCATTCCTTCGCGTGAATCTTACTGATGGCAAACAGCGTGCAGCAATGCGGATGCGCCACGCCTTCGGCAAAAAGCGATGGGGGAAGCGCTTTTAGTTATCTGTTCTTGCCTGGCCTTGCGCAATCAGGGACTCGAAGGGCCCCCTCATCGAGCCCCTGATTTTTTTTCCTTTCTCTCTCGGGTATGAAGCTGGCTAGCCAGCCGCTACTTCGGGAGCAACAGCCGCAGAGACGACAGGCGTTGCCACCGCCACCCCATCCCTGTAGGTCACGCTATTTCCTGAGATCGCCGGAACTCGTTCACCCGGAACTAAAATTCCCACCAAGTTCAACGGGTCCGCAGCCGACAGAGTAACCGCCCCCGGCGCCGGATCGAGCTTGCGCATCGCCCGCACCGATTCCACGGCCACCGGGAGGGCAAACTGCTCGCCCACGAATCCATCGACGAAGCGGCCTCCACGAATCTCGCCGCGGTCTTCCAGCCTGCGAAATGCAATGAGCAATTCGCGCCACGGCGGCAGATTCGATTCGCGAGCCAGCACATCACGAATCACAATTCCGTAGCGCCGTAGCAGCATCCAGCAGGCAGCCTCGACTGCGCGTGAACGTTCCACGGCTTCTTCCGTGTGCAGCAATGCCCAACGCCCCGCGCTGTGCCGGGGACGCGCAATGCGTCCGCTTCCCTGCCCCGCACGCCGCTTGGGATCGATCAGCGATCGCAGATTGTCGAATCCATCGGCTGTGACCAGACCAGCCGCGACCAGCTCCCATAGCGCAGTTTCAATCTCCGCTTTCAGCTTGCCCGTGGCACGTACAATATCGGCAAAAAACGACGCCCCCCGCTGCCGAAGAAAATCAAGCACGAGTTGTGCACCGTGGCTGAGGCCGTTTCCTTCCGAACCTTCAGCCGCGGGATGCCGTGGCATCATCCAGTCCGCATCTTCGCGAACAAAAAATGTGATCGGAGCCACACTGGTCGGAATCACGCGCCGCTGTCTCGCGGGCGAAGGTGATTCATCGCCATTTCTCGGCTGAGTCGAATCGAGCGTAGCCGGATGCGGCGACAACCTTCCCCATCCAACCGTCCCCATCAGACAAAGCTGATCGAGCCATTTCGGATCATAATCGGAAACCCGCCGCGCCAGCACCTGCCGCTCCCATGCATTCGCGGGAATCTCAAATCCCTGCAGTTGCCGCAAAACTTCCAGCGCGCCGCGCTCGCCGATGACCTGCGTTCCCGGCGCCACATGCTGCCACTGCAACAGCCATTCCATAAACTGCGCCTTAGTGACCGGCTCAATCTGCTTGCGTAGCGTGGCAACCGTCAGCCGGTGAATGCGCGCCAGCAGACGCCGCTCGCACCATTCAATCTCAGGTTCTGTCGTAGGGACAGCCGCCATCGGCTGTTCGGCCGAGCGAAGCTTAACAGCCTCGTGTGGCGCGGGCACTCCTGCCCGCGAGGCAGCTCCAATAAATTTCCCTCGCAATATCGTTCCGCTTGCTTCCATCCGCAGCAGAGCGCTGGTAATCTCATCGGCGGAAAGTCCCAGAACTCCGCTCAGCTCTGCGGCCGTTGTCGGCCCGGTGTGCGACATCCATCCAGTGGCGAGGGTCAACAAAGCGTCGTCGCGGCTCGAGTCGTTCGTCTCAACCTCACTCAACGCGGACTCAAAACGCGCATCGGGAAAAATTGCAGAGAATGTTTTGACTCGCTCCGCCGCAACCCAGTAGCGCTGCGGACCACTAACCGCCAATCCCGCACGTCTCTCGCCGACTAACCTTTCGAAAAAGAACTCCCACTGACGATCTGTAACCGCTGCCTCCGGCAGCGCTACTAGCGTGTGCAGCACATCATGCAGTTCATCAGCGTCGCGCACATCGGGCCAGGCTTCTTGTTTCACCTGCGCAATCGCAGCCGGATCGAGCCCTCCCACTTCTTCGAGCACCGCGTCGGGTAGCATTCGTCGCATTTGCACGGCGCGCGCACGGCGTTCTTCAAGCGGTGCATCGTCCAGGTACGCGTACGGATTCGCGTTGAGAATTTCGTGAGAAAACTGCGACGGCACTGGAGTATCCACCGCAATGCAGCGAATGCGTCCATACGCCAACCCGCTTAAGACAGATTTCAAGCCCTCCACATCCATTGCTTCAGTGAGTACGTCTTTCATCACCTCGGCTACCAGCGGATGATCGGGGATTTTTCGCTCGCCTTCGATATTCTCGAAGCATGCCGCCGCATCGGGAAAAACCGAAGCCAGCAAATCATCCGATCGCATGCGCTGAATCTGCGGAGGAACTTTCTTACCATGCTGAAAGCGAAGCAGGGCGAGCGCGCGGTTAGCGTCCCAGCGCCAGCGTGTTCCGAAGATCGGAGAATCGAGCGCCGCCTGTTCGAGGATCGGCTGCACGGTTGCCGCATTCAGAAAATTGAAAACATCCCCGAGGGGGAAACTGTGCTGCTCAGCCAACGCGATATTTAAGCCGTTGTCGGTGGCCGCAGCCTGCAATTCAAAATTGAACCCCACGCAGAAACGCTTGCGGAGTGCCAACCCCCAGGCTTTATTGATGTGTCCGCCAAACGGGGCGTGAATCACCAACTGCATGCCCCCGCCCTCATCGAAGAAGCGCTCGGCAATCACCGTGGTCTGGGTCGGGACGGCACCGAGCACTGTACGCCCTTGCAAAATGTATTCGATCGACTGCTCAGCCGCGGAATCATCAAGACCACACTCTTCTTTCAGCCACGTAACCGCGGCAGCAACTTCTGGCTGCGTCGCGGAGAAGCCAACCGGGGAGGTGTTCGGCAGCATCTCGCTGATTTTTTGCCGCAGAACCCCAATATGATCAGAAAGCTCTTCGGTCCGCGCCGGCGCTTCGCCATTCCAGAATGGCACGCTGGGCGGCGCACCATGCGCATCCTGCACCAGCACGCGGCCGCTGTTTGTCTCGATGCGGCGAATCATCCACGACGTATTACCGAGCAGCATGATGTCGCCGCGCATGCTTTCGACTGCGAAGTCTTCGTCAACGGTTCCCACCGTCAAACCATCCGGCTCGGATACCACCGCATAAAGCGAATTGTCGGGAATCGCTCCGCCGCTGGTGATTGCTGCCAGCCGCGCTCCGCGCCTCGCTCGCAACTTTCGATTTACCCGATCGCGATGAATATATGCACCATATCGCCCGCGCCGCGCAGCGATTCCTTCCGCGAGCATTTCGAGAATGGAATCGAAAACTTCGCGTTTCAAATTGCGATAGGGATATGCCCTCCGTGCCAGCGCGAACATTTCATCTTCATCCCACTCTTCGGCCGCACACGAAGCCACAACTTGTTGCGCCAATATATCCAGCGGCGATTCAGGAATCACCAGCCTGTCCAGATCTCCCTGCCGGATCGCCCGCACCAGCGCCGCACACTCGAGCAAATCATCGCGCGTAGTCGCGAATAATCTTCCCTTGGGAACTGCCCCGCGCCAGTGTCCCGATCGCCCGACGCGCTGCAAAGCAACCGCGATCGACCGCGGAGAATTGATCTGCACAACGAGATCGACGGTGCCGATGTCGATTCCAAGCTCAAGCGACGCGGTCGCCACCAGCACGCGTATTTGGCCTTCTTTTAATTTCTTCTCTGCCGCCAGCCGCAGCTTGCGCGACAGACTGCCGTGGTGCGCGGCAACATTTTCTTCACCGATGCGCTCGCCGAGTTGGTGCGCTACGCGCTCTGCCATGCGGCGCGTGTTCACAAAAACCAGGGTCGAGCGGTGCTGCTCGACCAGCGTCACGAGGCGGTTATAAACCTCGTCCCACATTTCATTCGAAGCCACCGGCCCCAGTGGCATCGGTGGAACCTCGACCGCGAGATCGAGTTCGCGCTTGTGGCCAACGTTTACGATTACGGGATCAGGACGCTGATTCGCATCCGAATGACCAGTCAAAAAATGCGCCACTTCTTCAATGGGTTTCTGCGTTGCCGAAAGTCCAATTCGCACCGGCTTTTTGTGAGTCAGCGCTTCCAGGCGCTCGAGAGATAGAGCCAGGTGCGCGCCCCGTTTGTCGTCGGCGACGGCGTGAATTTCATCCACGATCACGGTCTCGATATCGCGAAGAATTGCACGGCTTTTCTCTGCTGTCAGCAGGATGTAAAGCGATTCGGGTGTGGTCACCAGGATGTGCGGGGGCCGCTTCAACATGGCACGCCGCTCAGGCATGAGCGTGTCGCCGGTGCGAACCGCGGTCCGAATCTCCGGCATCAGCAGGCCACGTTCGCCCGCCATGGCGAGAATTTCTCCCAGCGGCACTTCCAGATTTTTCTGGATATCGTTTCCCAGCGCCTTCAGGGGCGAGACATAGAGAACTTCGATTCGGTCGGCCAGCTCCCCGGCCAATGCCTTCCGCACCAGCCGGTCAATGCAGGCCAGAAATGCCGCTAGAGTCTTACCGGATCCGGTAGGCGCGGAAATCAGCGTGGTGCGCCCGGAGAGAATGTGCGGCCAGCCCAGTTCTTGCGGCTCAGTGGGCGTGCCGAAACAGCCGACGAACCACTCCGCTACGAGTGGGTGTGCCCATGCAAGAGAGGCCGGAGGGGACGGCATTCGAATATTGTAGCGGGAATCTGGATTTTCGCCAAGCATTCGCCTCTAGATCTTGGCGCAACTCAACGCTCACCGCCCGTAGCGCCCGATCAACTCGGTTTCGCCCAGCACGTGACTTTTCATGGCTCGTTCCACGTCGGATTTGCTGGCTCCGGGTTTCAGACCCAGTTTGGTGTCGAGCGCATACAACTTGAAGAAATAGCGGTGAAGTTTGCCAGCGGGTGGGCATGGCCCTCCATAGCCGATCTTGCGAAAGTCGTTGCGCCCCTGGACTGAACCATCGGGAAGTTGCTCCTGCTTCGTAACGCCTTCCGGCAGTTCTTTCGCATCGGCGGGAAGGTTGTACAAGACCCAATGCACCCACGTGCCCACCGGCGCGTCCGGATCGTCCATGATCAGGGCAAAGCTCTTCACGCCTGCAGGAGCATCCTTCCAGCCCAATTCAGGAGAAACATCGGCCCCATCACAGGTAAATTTTTTTGGAATCATTTGATTTCCGGAAAAGGCGGCGCTTGAAATTTGAAAAACCTTGTCCGCTCCTTTCGCTCGCGGAATCGAAAACAGAATCGCGAACACAACAAGCGCGCCAAGGAGAGTCAGAACAAAGTCGTCGGGCGTTCGGTTTCCCCGGCGCGTAGTGAATGTAATCAGAGGCATATGTCTTCCTGACAAGTCGATGCATTTCCAGGCACCCAAATCATATCGCAGAGGCACTGCAAATCCGCTTCCCGCTGCAACACGCCCTTGAACGACACTGCCCGGCAACGGTACCCAAAGAGGGACCTAAACTTTCAAAATGGACGAGAAACTCCGCAAGATGTAAGTTTTTCTTTCGTTTTGTCCTTGACAAATGTTTCTCCTGGAGCCACAGTTATGCGCCAGAAAACGTGGCCGAGTGTTGCCGAATGCACAGGGAGGCGACGCGCCGGGCGGAGTGCGCCTGAAATTTTCGGCCGGCAAGGAGAGAGACCATTATGGAAACTGGAATTGGAGTGTTTTCCTCCCGTGATCGCGCAGAGGAAGCGGTACGGGCATTGCGGCAAAGCGGAGTGCCGGAAGAGTCGATCATTTTCCTGACTCGCTCGGAAACCGAGGCCAAAGCCGTGGCAAAAGAATTCGGTGCCTCGATAGGGGGGTTTATGGGCGGGGCGGCCGGCATGACCGCCGGTGTGATCGCGGGCACATTGCTTCTTCCCGGGATTGGGACTGTTTTCGCGCTCGGATTTGGAGCAGCGGCTCTGTTGGGTGCGGCGGGCGCCGGTGCAGGCACTGCAATGGCCTCGGCTGCAACTCGGTCTGAAACCGAACCCACTGCGTGGGACAAGTCCGCAGAAGATACCGCTTTCTTCCGCGAAGTACTCAAGGAAGGCCGCTCGCTCATCGTAGTTCGTACAGAATCACAGGCTGAGGCTACTGCCGCTTGCGCCATCCTTGATCAATTAGGCATGGGCATGGAGGGCCGCCATACTCCGGGCAGAATGCAAACCAGCACCCGCCAGGCGGGGGACACGCTCGTCCTTACCGTCAGCGGAAGAATCACTCTCGGCGAAGGTAACGTGATGCTTCGCGAGGTTGTCGGCGATCTGGTCGATAAAGGTCATAAGCGGATCGTGCTGAATCTTGCCGATGTGAATTACATCGACAGTTCAGGGTTGGGCGAACTGGTAAAAGCGCATACCACGGTTCGCAATAAAGGCGGCGAATTGAAACTGGCCAGCGTCAATAAGCGGGTTACCGACCTCCTGCAATTGACGCGCTTGTCGGCCGTGTTCGACATACACAGTGACGAGGCCAGCGCGATCGGCGGTACAACGCAGGCCGTCGCATAAATTTAGTTTCGCCGATGTTGGAATGGCCGGCACTCACTGCCGGCCATTCGATTCTCTCCTGGTCGATTGCGTTCTCCTGGCGCGTTTCCGCTCGTCAGTCCGCACGCAAAATCCCTACCGCCGCAAGCCTCGCGACTGGTTGCAAAAGCTTGCAACTTCTCAAGTCTGGCTTGACTTTCGGCGTACCAAGAGTATCTTGTAGAGCGATCGTGCGGTGTCAAGTTTTCTGAACCCTGTTCCCAGTGCGGTTCCCATCCCCGAGGAACCAACCAAGATTTTTAGTGCGGAGTTCAATCCCTGCAACTCAGGAGTTCCCTGTCATGCGCAAAAATATCACAGGCTTGGTTCACGGCCTCCGGCGTGAGGCAAATGAAAACGCCGTTAACGGCGCTCCGCAAAGCGAATCGCTAGCCGAGGCGATATGCACTCCTCGGCGTGGAAAATCCCGGCTTGTCACGTTAGCCACACAAGCGGCCGTCGCGCTCGCGGTCATTATTTCAGCAAGCGCACTAAGTTGGGGTGCTTCTGCCGCTTGCCCTCCCTCACCCAACTACACGCCGGATTTCAGTTCGAACCAGACTTGCACAATTACGAATGACAATGCTGGCTTCGTCGTGGGTACGAGCACGTCGCTACAACTCACAACCAGCTCGGGAGATCAGACCGGCTCCGCCTGGTATGTGCAACCGCAAACGATCTCCAACGGATTCAGCACTACATTCCAGTTCCAATTCACCAATCCGTCCACTCCTCCCGCGGACGGAATCAGCTTCATGATTCAGAACTCGTCCGCCCAAACAGCAGCAATCGGCTATACCGGCGGCAACGGTGGCGCCCTGGGATACGGTGATGACGATGCCAACCAGAATCCCAGTCTGGGTGAAGGCATCCCGACCAGTCTCGCCGTAGAACTCGACAGCTTCCAAAATCCCTGGGATCCTGCCGCCGGAACCAATGGCGTGTACCACGTGGCCATCCAGAGCTGCGGCGCAGGACCGAACACCTCTCACCACAACTATCTTTGCCAAGGCGACAGTGGTCCGAACTCCACAATCGGTCAGCCTGTTCTCACGGAAGACTTTGCCGACGGAAACATCCATACCGTCACCATTGACTACACTCCCACCTGCTCCACCTGCACCCCCGCCACCGTAGCCAACATTGAGGTCTACCTCGACGGCGTCAATTTGTATCCAGGCGGAGTACCGGTCAATTTGAGTTCGATTTTGACGAGCGCGGGAACGGCCTACGTAGGATTCACGGGCGCCACCGGCGGAGATTGGGAGACGCAAGACATTCTGAGCTGGACTTTCTCACCGACGATTGAAGGGCAGCCAATCAGCTCTAGCAGTGGCCTGAGTCAGACTTTCTCTTTTAACAGCAACAGCGGCACGATCTCGGAGTTCGATTTCAACTACCTCGTCTCCCAAGACGCCGGCACTCTCACCATACAAGGGGGAACAACTCCGTTCATCAACAATTCAGGAATCAGCGAGTCTGACTGGACGTCGATTGTCGGTGGAACGTCGATGGCCGACACGTCTTGCTTCATTGCCGCGGCGGACCAGAATGTCTGCGCAATCTACACTATCGAGTGCACCACGACTGCCAATTCCACTCCCGCGGGAGCGAATTGTCCGCAGTCGACGGTCAGAAACGTTTTGTTCGAGCAGGAAGTTGACGTGCTCCAGAATCAAACCAACATCGTCAACGGAATTCTCACCATTCCGCCGGGCTATGCCCCGGGAATTGCCATGGGACCCGATGCCGTGGTGCCTGGCTCGCAATGCACTTATCCCGCTGGCGGCCCGCTGTCGACACAAGTCTGCCCGCAGAGCATCATGACCGAACTGCAAGACAATAGTCCCCATGGCGGTGGAACCGGCACAACCACCAACTCAAGCTACATCTTCTTCTGCTGCGAACCGGAATGGACAACTTCACCTTCGATTCCGCTGTGGAACAACTCTGTCATGGTTCCGGCGTCATTCAGCGTTGCTCCGCCTCCAACCCCCAACCCGAACCCGAACAATTTCCATGCCGCTCAGGGCGCGTCTGTGGTTGTCGGCGCCGAACCCCACGGAACATTGCTTGACACTACATTTCCTTTGCCGGCTGAACAGACGTTAAACAACCAAATCCCATGCCCTGTCCCCGGTGCACCTCCGGCAACTCCGTGGTCAACCCAAAATCCGCAGCCCTTCAGCGTCAGCGGCGTGATCTCTACCTACGACAACAACAACACAGCTAGTCCCTTGGTCGAAGGTGCTTACGACGCCCACTATTTCTCGGTGGACTGCGATGCCTTCGAAGAGCTGGTTTTCCCGCAACAGCTCAACGTGCAGCCTGGCACCCCCGGAGCGAACGTCATATTGTTCAAGACCGTGCAGTTCAACGTCGATCTCACGGCTCCACAGGTAACGTCGATCACTCTCAATCCTGCGGGAGGCTACTACGCACAGAACTCGACACTGACAGCTACTGTCAGCTGCACAGACCCAACCAGCTCAAACATTTTCTCCGGCATCGCCACTTGCGGGGCGCTGGGCTCTCCGCAAGTCTTCAGCGGTCAGCAGAGCGTCACGACGTCTCCGATAACCCTGAACACGTCAGCCGTTGGAACCCAAACCTTCACGGCCGTCGCTTCGGACGTCGCGGGCAACGCCTCGCGAACTTCCAGCGTTACTTACCAAGTTGTGGGATCTGCCGGATTGGACGTCGCCATGGTCGGAGATCTGGTAGTTCCGACCGGCACGAATATGACCTATTACATTGCGGTGGCAAACACCGGACCGAGTATCGCGGATGAGGTCACCCTCAGCAACCCGATACCGGCAGGAACCACTTTCGTGAGTGCCGGCTTTGCCAGTGAGTCGTGCGCCATCATTCTCGGGCTGCCGATTTGCACAGTTACGCCGCCCACGACTTCGTGCGGAAGCGTCGCCGGCACATGCAATCTGGGAACCTTGCCGATCTGGTCGCCCAAAACACCCACGGGAGTGGTCGTCCAGATCACGGTCAACGTGAACGCAAAGGTAAATGCCACGGTAAGTGACAGTGCGACGGTGAGCGAGGTCAATTCCAATCCCAACTCGAAGTACAGCACGGTCAAGTGGCAGACGCTGGTAATCAAATAAGCGGTTACAACAGTGGGCCACAACATAAAGAGGAGCCTGATGGCTCCTCTTTTTTCTTTTTTCTTTCGTGAGCTTTTTGCCTGGCTTTTGAGTTACAACTTTTTCGGCATGAACGGCTGACGGACTAGCTTCTCACGCGCTTTTCGGCATCTGCTTCATGAACTCGTCCTGCGCCGCTTTCATTTCGTCCATCGACATATCGCGCTTGTGAGTCGCAATCGACCATTTGTGCCCGAACGGATCGATCAGCTTGCCGTAGCGGTCGCCCCAGAACATGTCGCTCACCGGCATCTCCACGACTCCTCCGGCTTTCACGGCGCGGTCGAACGCGGCATCGACATCTTCGGTATAAATGTGCAAGCCCGTGGCGCTGCTCCCGTTCTGGGGCGCATGCGATCCAAATTCCGGAAATTCGTCGGCCAGCATGAAAAGCGAATCGCCAATGCGCAGCTCTGCATGCATAACTTTTCCGTCCGGTCCTTTCATCACGCCTTTCTCGACTGCTCCAAAAGCCTGTTTATAGAATTCGATGGCGCGAGCGGCGTCGCGCACCGTCATGTATGGGGTAAGCGTGTGGTATCCCTCGGGTATGGGTTTCACGGACATGTTTGCCTCCTGGCTGGAAATTAAAACGTGTGGCAAGGAAGTCTACACCCGAAACCGCGGTGGCGTTGTCACAGACGTTTTACGGAGGCGAGGAGATCTCGCTAAACCACAGGCCGGATATTAGAAGAATCGAGTGACGCCCTCTTCCAGCACAACAACTCGGTTCTCGATGCCCGCAGCGCGGGCTTCTTTTTTCAACAACTGCAGCGGTTCGTCTACGGGTTCGTGCGTTAGGCGGAAGCTCCCATAATGCATCGGAACCATCCAGCGGGCATTCAGGTCAAGAAATGCGCGCGTAGCGTCGGCGGGATCAGTGTGAACGTTGCGGAAAGTCTCAGGATTGTAAGCGCCAATGGGAAGCAGAGCCAGCTCCGGCGCGAGCCGCCGGCCGATTTCGCGGAAGCCCGAGAAATAAGCGGTGTCGCCGGCGTGATAGACCGAATGTCTCCCGGCTCGCAGCACATAGCCGCCATAACCGCGATGCGAGTCCTTCAGAATCCGCGCTCCCCAATGCCGTGAGGGAACATGCGTCACCGCCAGGCTACCGTGGCGCGAATTCTTCCACCAGTCGAGCTCGATAATCTCGGAAAAACCAAGATCCGAAACCAAGTCCGTTACGTGAGTGGGAACAATGATGGCAGGCGCTTTCCCACGGGTACGCAGATTATTCTGCACAATCGCACGCAGTGATGGGCGGTGAAGATGGTCGAAGTGTGCATGCGTCACCGCGACAACATCGATCGGAGGCAGGTCGCGCACGCGAAGCCCGGGCTGCCGCAGCCGTTTCAGAACGAAAAGCCAGCGCGCAAAGTTGGGATCGATCATCACACTCTGCCCGCCCATCTGAACGAAAAAGCTGGAGTGTCCGATGAACGTGACACCCAGCTCACCGTTCGATACCAGACACGGTTTGTGAGTTTCACCCACCCGCGGAGTCATCGCCGAATGGCGCACCAAGCGTCCGAATTGCGATGCCCGTTTGCGGAGAGCCCGATTGCGAAGTGTTGCCTTGATCATCCCGGGGGCCTATTTATTTGGATGATTGCTGTGACCCTTGCGATTATTCTAATTCACTTGGCTCCCGGATGAACGTAATTCGTACGATTCCTCCGTCTCGAATTAGACACTTGAGTAACGTCTGTCTGGATCGAATAGCTTGCCGGTTAGTGTCCGGAAGTGTTCCTGATCCAGCGCGACCGCGGCATCTCCCTCGTTCCCTCATCGTCGTAATAGAAATGCATTTCGTGATCGGATTTCGCCCCGGCAACCGGCTTATCGGCTGCGCTGCTAAACCGAATCGCGCTTCCCGGTGCCGGCAGCGGCTGTGTGGTCGTATACATCGCCTCAGCCAGCGTACTGCCGACAGGCGCGCTCGCGTCAGCGAATATGCCAAATGCATTTCCGTTGATATAAGTAACTCCAATGTAGTCGGCCACCATCGGTCCCTCGTCTGACACCGGAAGCCATGCCAGCTTCATTGGACCAGCAATCTGCGTGCCCGCCGTCCACGTCGCGCCTCCGTCCGACGAAGTAACAAAACCGACCTCAAGCTCGCAAGTGGCGGAACTGCAATTTGAAACCGGGTAGAAGTAATACACAATCGTCAGGTGTGCCGTGCTTCCGGAAGTCGCCGGGTCTACTCCAATCCCAGGCAGAAAATGATCGACCGTGCTCGTTGTGGGATCGATAGGAATCCGCGTCACCACACTCCAGGTTTTTCCATCACTGGACGTGCTCATTACGATATCGTTCGAGGCGCAATTCTTGCGGAAACGGCAATCGGACCACACCACGTACACGTTGCCCGCGCCATCGATCCCGACCGAAGGTAAGTTCGGATTCCGTATCCCACCGGCGTCAAGGTGGCTGTCAATGTTCGCGATCACCTCGCTCTTGCCCCAGCTTGCCCCGCCGTTCGTCGAACTGAACACGTCAATCCCTCCGCCCTGAAAGGGAACAATCACCGTTCCGTTCGGCTGGACGACCGGCTCGCCTCCCAGCCCGCCCGCGTGATCCGACGAAGCCAGCCCGGGACCCCACGTTTGTCCTCCATCGCTCGATACGCTCAGCAGAACATCGCCAGTGCCATAAGCCTGATCCCATTCTGTATAGCAATTGCCGTAATAAGAACTCGACGGGGTGTTATCGCAGGTCGTCCAGTTCTTGTCGTCGAGATGAGTCTTGTCGATATTGATCGGGCTTCCCCAATGCACTCCGTCGGTCGAGCGGCTCACCGCAACGTCCCCGATATAGCGCGAACTCGAGTTCAACCCGACGAGCGGCAAGCTGGAAATCAGCCATTCGCCGTGTTTGGCGTCATAGGCGACCGAAGGATCGGCGACCGCCCCGTAGGTGCCCCCCTCCCAGTTCACGGTCAACCCGGGAAGATCGCCGTGCACCCAGTTCACTCCGCCGTCCGTCGAGGTTGCAAATCCGATATCGCCGCTGCCCCAGCCAATCGATCCCGGTCGCCGCGCCACGTGAAACGTTCCCACAATCGTGTTGCCCCATGCAAAAAAATCTGGCTCCACTTCGGTCTTGTGATCGCTGTCGCTGTTCGTCAGATTATCCACGCTGAGGCGCGCCAGCTGCGCCGGCGATTGCAGAGCGAATACCAGAACTCCGAGCACCGCAACCGCAAATAAGAAGATGCGGTTGTTCTTATCGAAACCACAGAATGTCGTCTTCATCTCAGTTCCTTGTTTCGTTTTGGACCACACTGGGAAACTTTTTAGGAGACTCAGGTTTGCAGGGGATGTGAAAACATCCGGAGAACTATACCCTGTAGTTGATTCGCTGTCGATGTGAATATCCTTGCACATGGCCACTTTCCGTTCGTCCGTTGAATTTGCAAATTCCATCGACTTTGCTTGACCATGATCATCCCACTCATATCTAATCCGAGAAGTTAGCTTGTAAGGAGAACGTTGCAATGCGCGTAGGCTTTTTGGGATTGGGAATTATGGGCCATGCGATGGCCACGAACTTGGCCAAGGCGGGTCACGAAGTCACCGTCTGGAATCGTACGCCGGGAAAATTAGTAGAAGGCGCAGGTGTAGCGCCCACTCCCGCTGCTGCAGCGCGAGGGGCGGAAGTCGTCTGGATGTGCGTTTCCGACACCGACGCGGTCGAGAAGGTTCTGTTCGGGGCGGATGGCGTCGAGCAATCGCTGGCCCCAGGCATGATCGTCGCGGATTCCAGCACGATCTCGCCCTCGGCCACAGTAAAATTCGCCGCCCGCTTGAAAGAAAAGGGCGCTGCCTATGTCGATGCGCCCATGACCGGATCAAAGATCGGAGCCGCCAACGGGACCCTGATCTTCATGGTTGGCGGCGACTCAGCCGTTCTTGATCGCCTTGGTCCGCTCTTTGCCGCCATGGGCAAGAAGATTTTTCGCATGGGCGAAACCGGCAAAGGCCAGGCCACCAAGCTGGCGATGAACCTGCAAATCGCCCTTATCTTCGAAGGATTCGCCGAGGCTCTCACACTCGCGACCAAACTCGGCGTTGATGCCAAGCAGTTGGTTTCCCTTATCGAAGCGACTATGGTTCGCTCAGGGGTGGTCGAATATAAAGCTCCCTTTGTCCTGAACCGTGACTTCACCCCCAACTTCCCGCTGCGCCTGATGCACAAAGACATTCTCCTCGCGCTCGAAGCCGCCAAGGAAGTGCGCGTAAAGTTGCCCGGCCTCGAAACGGTGGAGGAGGTGTATGAGATGGCCAGCGAGGACGGGCACCGCGACCTCGATTATGCCGCCACTCTGAGCCTGCTCGAAAAGTGGGCGGGAATTCAGGTGAAAGGCGAGGCGGCATAAGGTAACCACCCGAGATGCGGAGCTCGAATTTGGGTGGTTGTCCTCGCTTGCCGTCAGACTTGCCATTATTTCTTGTGAGGCAGGTCCTAAAACATCGAACGAAACAAATCCCAAATCCGTTCTACCCGTCAGAGGATCATTGCATGACTTATCTAGAAATCGTCTTCGGTTACGGGGCAACCCCGGGCGAGAGTGAACTGCGCGCCATCGACGGCATGCGCGAGGTTTATGGCATTCAACAGGTGCAGTTCGACCACAAGCGGCGCACGGTGAGAGTCACATTCGACGCCTCCCGACTCAAGGAGCCGGCGGTTTCCCGCCTTTTGCGCCAGGCAGGAATCGATGTGCGCGACCAAGTTGCGCTTGCCTGAGATTACCTGCCTAAGAAAATAGCTTATGGCTTAAAACCGGAGGGTTCAGCGACAAACCGGAGGGTTCAGCGACGAACCGGAGGGTTCAGCGACGAACCGGAGGAAAGGATCTTGGCAGCTTGCCCTTTGGGGGCAAATGCAAAGGGGCGTCCAAGAAAACCTCTGGCCGAAGTTCTTCTTGGAGCGCCCCGTTGCGCGCCACTTCGTCTGGAATTCATACAGCACACCGCGTGCCGTTCTCTAAGTGGCTCATAATATTGATTGCCTCGCGCCAGCGCCTTGTAGGAATTTCTCAGACCTCGGAAACTTTTACTTCGGGAGAACACCTTAGTTACCGCGCGGCATGTCGACGAACACATTTCAAGCGGCTCGTTACTCTTTTTGGCTGAATGCGATTCCTTCTCGCGACACCCTCCCAAAAATGTTTCCGGCGCAGCCACATGCTACCATTCGATCCGTTATAATTCTTGGGCGAGCCTCACTCGCTGTCGCGCAGTCCGCGCCCGTAGCTCAACTGGATAGAGCACTAGCCTACGAAGCTAGGGGTTGGCGGTTCGACTCCGTCCGGGCGCACCATTCATCCCATCACTCACGAAGCGATGTGAGAACAGATGGCAAACGCCCATACTGGATCCAGCGAAACTCGGAGGCCGGTGGTTGAAGGAGTGACTGGACTCGCGGCCTAGGTTCGATCTTTTTTCAGTCACCGCATTCCGAAACTCGAAGAGGAAGATTGACGTGGCAGAGGTCCGGCATTCCACGCTGAAGATTGGCCCAGTCACCGTGTTCTACCGAGAGGCTGGCCTCAAAGGTAGTCCAGTTCTATTGTTGTTGCACGGCTTCGCAAACTCATCGCACTACTTTCGGCACCTGATGCCGTGGCTCGCGAACCGCTTTCATCTGATTGCTCCTGACCTGCCTTCATTTGGCTTTACCAAAGTGGATGGAAAAGATTATCGCTATACCTTCGCCCAATTGACGGAAACCATCCAGGGGTTCGTGGACGCGCTCGCATTGCGACGCTTCGCCATGTACATCTTCGACTACGGTGCGCCCATCGGGTTCAACCTTGCGGTCGCCGATCCGGACCGCATTACCGCGATCATTTCGCAGAACGGCAACGCATACGAAGAAGGCTTGGGTGAGGGGCCGTGGGCTCCTTTGCGCGCCTACTGGAAGAAACCATCCGCGGCCATTCGCGACGAGCTCAAAGAACGTATGTCGCTGGATGGCGTTCGCGAGGCGTACTTCCAGGGAGTTCCGGACGTCTCGAAGATCGAACCCGAAGCCTACTGGCTCGATGCTGCACTCCTGGCGCGCCCGGGCATGATGGACCTGCAGGTCGATCTCAAGCTTGACTACAAAGCCAATATCGAGCGCTATCCCCTATACCAGCAGTACCTCCGTACCCACCGGCCTCCGTTGCTCGCCATTTGGGGCAAGAACGACAGCTTCTTCGTTCCACCGGGAGCGGAAGCATTCAAGCGAGACCTGCCTAATGCAGTTGTCACACTTCTGGACACGGGACACTTTGCTCTGGAAACCAACCTTGAGGACATTGCGTCGGCAATTCTGAAAATGCCCATGTGAGGGTGACCGTTGACATCTACAAATGTGGGCGTTAGCCCTCATTAGAGAAGCGCCGCCAACACGCCGAAGGTACTGGCCAGATCACGTATCGGATGACGCAATGAGCAGGCTCCTTTTCTTCCGCATCCGATTCTCATCTTCGCCCTTTTTCTGCTAACCTTACCTTGCCCTGTTGTTTGCTTCGTTTGTCTCTGTTTACTTTCGATTTGACTTGCCGCGTCCAGGTCGCGCACACCCATGTCCAAGGTTATCGAACGAGAAGTTGCCACTATGCTGGCGGCTAGAAATGGATTGACATACCTCACCGTCAACGATTGGAACTTGCTGGCGGATAAGGCCGTCCGCGTCCAGTTTAAGAAGGGCGATTTTCTGGTGAAAAAAGGCAAGGCGATCAACGGTCTATATATTCTGCTGAAGGGAAAGGCGAAAGTGGAGCTGCGTTCGGCGCCCACGCGGACGATTGGTCCCGGCGAGGTTTGCGGGGAAATGTCCTTCCTTGAGGATACCGCGGCCAGCGCCAACGTTGTCGCCGATGAAAATATCGAGGCCTACCACCTCGACCGGCCGACCCTGCAAAGTTTGTTTGAGCTATTTCCTCACCTGGGCTCGCGCTTTTACCGGTCCCTGGCTACGAACCTCTCGCGCCGTCTCAGAAATATTATCGGCACGGAATCCGAAACCACGGCGGCCGGTTAGAAGTTGTTGCCTCCACGGCTTGGCTGGCCTTTGCCGCTCGGCTATTCGCGCGCGGTCACCAAACTTTTTCCTATGCTAGGGGTCCGTGCGGAAAGGTCGTCTCCAGCCGGTTTTCGGCCTTCTTGTGGAAATCTTCGACACATTTTCCGGGCAACTGGTCCGGTACCTGTGCGAAACTAATTGCCGTTGCAATCGCGGGTTTGGGCTTACACTAGACTGCGCAAGCTAGACGGCCTTGTGCAAGCGGTAAAGCGACAAAAGGAGTTCGACATGAAGCGGATCGTGTTACTGGCCCTCCTCGTCCTTACTCTGCCCTTGGTAGCTTTTGCGGATGAAGTGGATTTTACCAACACCGGCGGCACACTTACTGCAAACGGCGGCACCACTGGCCTTGCCGGAAGTACCATTAACCTGACTTTGAGCGGCTCGGCATTGACCCAGGTCACGGGCTTCAATGGAATGGGCATTATCCAAGGAACGAATCTCGGTAGCGTTGCCTTCACCACGGGCGCGCTCTCCTCGGGGAGTCTCTTGTACGGCGGGACCTTTGGCGGCGGCGGAACTTTCGTGATTATGGGTAATGGAACGGGCGGCCTGCCGAACGGCGTGATCTTCAGCGGCACTTTCACCGGCACTACCACTTGGATTCCCAGCGGCACAATTGGCGTCAGCCCTTCAATCTTTTACACCCTCACAGGTGCCATCTCGGGAACGTGGTACAACGGCCTGGCGGTGAACGGTGCCACCACCCAAATCACCGTTGACACCGGCAAGAACGGATTCACGGGATCGGTCGGCGTGGGAAGCGGCAACAGCGTCATCACCGTTACGCCCGAACCAGGAACTCTCGGCTTGCTCGGGACCGGTATGCTCGGCTTGGCAGGCATCTTTCGCAAGAAATTTAAGCCCTGAGCCCAATCGTTCGGCCGACGAAAGCCCCGCCGAAGGCGGGGCTTTTTCATTCGTCTCCTTCCGTAATTGAGATTACCCCAGTAACGCCCGAGAGGGGATTACCGTTGACCCGTAACCGCAAGCCTCCTTACATTTTCCAGAGGGGGAAGTATGAAGGATATTCATGAGGTATTGCGGCAGAAGCAGACGAAATATGCCCAATTGGGAAAGCAGATCGAGATGCTTCAGCAGGCCGCGGAAAAGCTCCGTGAAGTGGCGCCGTTGCTCGCCGAGAATGACGATGACGATAATGCTGTCCTAATGGACGGCGAAGAAGCGCCTGCCACTGATGCCGCCGCCAAAGCCGCCTCTGCCGCGTCCGGTGGGAGCAACTCGAAGTCGAGTCGACCCTCCGCGCCCCGCTGGCCCTAATTCCTTCTCGATCGCGCACTAAACCGACTTATGACCCTGCTGGCACTATTGGTTTCCACCGACGACGGCGCTTGCGACATCCTCGGCCGCGTGCTGGCAGCTTTCGGTATCGCAGTGGAGCGATTCAGCGATCTTCCCACCGCCATCGATCGCCTTCAGCAACAGCGCTTTGACGCAATCATTGTCGACTTCGAAGATGCTTCCTCAGCCGATGCCGTTCTGCAGGAATCTACCCGGTTGAATTCGGCTCGGACTCCCGTTACTGTAGCTTTACTGGCCGAGTCTGCCAAAGCCCGCCATGTCCTTAACCGCGGAACACACTTCATCCTTTATAAGCCGCTTTTGGAAGAGACCGCTCAGGCTGGCCTGCGTGCGGTAGCCGCATTGTTGAACCGCGAACGACGACGGGCGCATCGTGTCCCGGTGCAGGCGGCCGTAGACGTGACACTTCCCGACTCCCGCAAAGTTGAGGGCATTCTCATCGACTTGAGCGAGACCGGAATGGAACTTCTCACCGCCGAACCCCAGGCGAAAGGTGGGCAACTCAATGTTCGCTTTCAGCTCGCCGATGCTAACTTCGAAGTTCACGCCAACGGGCAAGTCGCGTGGGCCAATCCAAACGGTCTGACTGGAGTCCACTTTCTCGACTTGGCTGAATCCGTTAAGTCGCAGCTCCACGAATGGCTGCGCGCTGCGGTTGTGGCGCTTGGTGAAGAACAGGAAGAGACCGTCCCTCACTGCAAGCTGACGGATTTAAGTCTGGGCGGCTGCTATGTGGAAAGCGAGTCGCCGTTCCCCGAGCGCGCTATGGTCGATCTCTGTCTGCGCACGGACGATATGGAGGTTCACACCGACGGCATGGTCCGCGTCGCTCATCCCGGGCACGGAATGGGCGTAGAGTTCCCCTCGCGCACCGCGGAACAACGCGCGCAGGTGGAAAATGTTATTAACCTTCTGCGCAACGCGCCGGAGTCCATGCTCGAGTTGAGCATTTCGCCTCGTGCCCTGACTGCAGATTTGAAAGAATTTGAGCGACCGGCAGAATCAGGCGACGAAATGGAAGATCCCTTGCTTGAACTGTTGAGGCGAGGATCTCAACTTCAGCAGGATGATTTTCTCTCCGAACTCCGCCACCAGCGATCGGGCGAGAGCGTCGAAGCCTAGTTCGACCGAATTTCCACACCTACTCCTCACGATCCATTTAACGGCGCACTCCAAATCCACTGCTTATCTGAGGCCGAACGTTTACACGTCTTCAGATTCTCAACCGCGCAGCCGTGCCTCGCGCGGCGGCTGGCTGGGCTTGGCAGGTCAGGATTTTTTGCTGGCAGAAGGGAGAATCAAAGCAGGAGGATTGAGAGAGCGCGCGAGAGGCAGTGCGGCCAGAACTACCGAGGATCGAAGAACCCGCACCCCGTCTCTGGCGCGGGTTCCTCAAGTCCCGGTGTTCTGTTCCACCCCAATGCCAATCAACCTAATTCCCTCCTGTTTCGTAATCGTTTCAGCCGCATTAAATTTGGGTTAAATCACAAGATCTCAAAATCCACCCAATTCGAGGGTGCCTCCGCAAGAGCGAGCATTCGTGCAGGCTCGTGGCGGCTTGTGAGAACATGATTCGAATCTTGCTTGCATCTCCTGGTGAAGCAACGCGGTGCATATCTGGCAGCGACCACAAAATCCGGCTTGGGCGAACAGAATTCGGCGACCCCGGCGAATACGACAAAAGCGAAGCTTACTTGGACGCCTCTTGTATTGGTCGCGGCCGCCGCATTCGCCGTTGAAATTCCATTTTTTTCTCTCGGCATTCCTTCCGGGCATGACTTCGAATTTCATCTCTATTCCTGGCTGGAAGTTCTTTCGCAATGGAAGATGGGCATTATTTTCCCCCGCTGGGCCGAACTGGCCAACTTCGGTTTCGGTGCACCTCGATTTATTTTCTATCCACCGGGTTCGTGGACGCTGGGATCAGCCCTCGCCGCAATTTTCCCTTGGACTTTGGTCCCCGGCCTCTACATTTGGATCGCATTAACCGCCGCCGGTGTGTCCATGTTTTTCCTGGCGCGCGAGTGGTTTGATCGGCGCGATGCAACATTTGCCGCCGTACTGTATGCCGTCAATCCTTATAACCTTGTGATCGTCTACTGGCGCAGCGCTTTTGCAGAACTGCTGGCCGCTTGCTTGCTGCCATTACTTCTTGTGCTGATCTTGCGCCCTGAAAGCCAGCTCCGCCGAGCGGCAGTTTTTCTAGCGCTAGTCCTCGCCTGCGCCTGGCTGACCAACGCCCCCGCAGCAGTGATGATTCACTATTCACTGGCATTGTTGCTGCTTGTAATAGCGTGGCAGCGCCGCTCGCCTGGGGTCTTGCTGGATGGAGGCATTGCGGTTTTGCTCGGCGCGGCTCTGGCCGGGTTTTATTTATCGCCCGCAATCCACGAGCAAAAGTGGGTTGATATCGCACAGGCGATCTCTCCCGGATATCGCGTCGCCGATAACTTTTTATTCATTCACACTGCTGATGCCGAGCACGATGCCTTCAACCGGGTGATTTCCTGGATTGCCGTCGCCGAGATTCTCGTAACTATCGCTACAGCCTGGGCGGTGCGCATTTGGCGCAGTCGTGATCACGAACTCTGGTACGCACTCGTAACTTGGGCCGGCGCTTGCACCGTCATGATGCTGCCGGTCACCTTACCGCTCTGGAGCATTCTTCCAAAGCTGCGCTTCATGCAATTTCCGTGGCGATGGCTCCTATGCCTCGCGATCCCGTTCACTTTTTTCGTCACCGCAGCCCTGCGAAATTGGATCTCACGCGCGGCGCTGTATTTCGCGTTCCTTGCCGTCATCGCGCTCGTCTGGCACCGCTATCAGGCGCCTTACTGGGACTACGCCCCGGATCTGCGCGAGATGCAGGACAACATGGAATCAAACATCGGGTATGAAGGCACCGACGAGTACACGCCCATCGCGGCCGATCCGTCCGTGATCGATAAAGACGCGAGGCGCGTTACAGTCGAAGGCCCTGCTCACGCTGCTATCCACGTTTTGCAATGGAACGCCTCTCTGAAGCTCCTCACGGCCGACATGTCTGCTCCGGATAATCTCGTCCTCAAGCTGTTTAACTATCCCGCGTGGCGCATAGAAGTAAATGGGCGGGTTGTGCAGGCGGGAACGCTTGAAGCTACCGGACAAATGCTGATTCCCGTGCAGCCAGGCAGCAATCGCGTGCAGATCACGTTTGCCCGGACATGGGATCGCAAACTGGGCGGATGGATTTCTGTATTCGGTGTTTTGCTGGTCATTGCTTTGCGACGACGGCCTTCATGGCTCGCGCTGCGCTGAGAACACGCTGCTCTAAATCGATGACTAAGAAAATTCTGATCGCAACTTCCAATTCCGGCAAATTGCACGACTTCGTCGGTGCAGCAAAGACCCACGGCATCGAGATCGCCGGCATTCCCGGTTTCTCTTCCCTGCCCCTGGTCGTTGAAGACGGCCTCACCTTCGAAGCCAATGCACGGAAAAAAGCCGAAGCTTACAGCCGCTACGCACACGGCGAAATCGTGCTCGCCGACGACTCCGGCCTGGAGGTCGACGCGCTCGGCGGTTCACCCGGCGTGCATTCTGCACGTTATGCTGCGCCCGATTTGCACAACAAAGAACCCCATCAACCCAATGCCAACACCGACGACGATAGTAACAACGCCCGTTTGCTGCGTGAACTGAAGAACGTTCCGCCGGAAAAACGTACGGGAAGATTTGTTTGCGTCCTTGCTGCCGCCCGCGATGGCAAAACCCTGGCCACCTTTCGCGGTACCGCCGAGGGAATTATTCTCGACGCTCCGCGCGGCGAGAATGGTTTCGGTTACGATCCGCTGTTTTATTTTCCCCAAATTCAAAAAACTTTTGCCGAACTGAGCGCGGAGGAAAAATCCCACTACAGCCATCGCGGCGCCGCATTCCGGAAATTCCTCGATTGGTACGACGCTCACTCGAATCGCTGAGCGTTCCTTGACTTGGTTTCTTTCGCCCGTGATAATAAAAAGTTCTCTTATCACTTCCGAACTCATAAGGAGTTTTCGTGGCGTCAGCGGCCGGCTCTACGGCTCCTCCGATCGCGCGAGGAGCAATGCATGGGGTAGCGCCTTTGCGCGCCGGGCAAGGCGTTTCGTTTGTATTGCGCCGGCTTCATTCCCTTACCGGCATCATTCCCGTCGGGGCGTTTCTCTTCGAACATATCTTAATTTCCAACGCCACAGCGATCAGTGGTCCCGCCGCGTATGCCAAGCAGGTAGCTTTTCTCGGCGGGCTTCCGCTGGTATTTTTTCTCGAACTGTTCGGCATCTGGCTGCCCATCGCGTTCCACGCGTTGTACGGCTTTTACATCTGGTATCGCGGCGAAGGAAATGTGATTTCCTATCCCTGGACCGGCAACTGGATGTACACAGCGCAGCGCTGGACCGGCGGCATCGCCTTCATTTACATCTTCTGGCATACCTACACGATGCGCTTTACCGGCATCGATCTGCACGCCAATCCCTACGCTTCTTTCGGCAAGGTGCAAAATGAGGTGTTCCAAACGCCGCTCTTCCTCTTTTACGTAGTGGGACTGATCGCCGCCTCTTGGCACTTCGCCTACGGCATCTGGCTGTTCTGCGCGAAGTGGGGAATCGTTTCCGGCGAGGTCGCGCGCAAGCGCTTCCTGATCGTGTGCATTTGCTTTTTCTTCCTGCTCAGCGGCGTTGGACTGGCGAGCCTTGCGACGTTCCGCTCGGAGCCGCTGCAAGTGGTCGAACCCGGCACCGCCGCGATGGTTCATCATGCCGCGCCGCATAGAAAGCCGGTGGAGTGAAAATGGCAGCTCCGAAAATTATCGTCATCGGCGGGGGATTGGCCGGGCTCTCGGCCGTGATCAAGATCGCCGAAATGGGCGGAAATGTCGATCTGTTTTCGATCGTTCCGGTGAAGCGTTCGCATTCGGTTTGTGCCCAAGGCGGAATAAACGCCGCAAAGAATCTGAAGGGTGAGGGCGATTCCACCTGGCAGCATTTCGACGATACCGTCTACGGTGGAGACTTTCTCGCCAACCAGCCTCCTGTAAAAGATATGTGCGAGGCCGCCCCGGGCATCATCGATCTGCTCGACCGAATGGGTGTTCCCTTCAATCGCACACCTGAAGGCCTGCTTGATTTTCGCCGTTTCGGCGGCACGTTATACAACCGCACCGCATTTGCCGGCGCAACCACCGGCCAGCAACTTCTTTACGCGCTCGATGAACAGGTCAGGCGTTACGAATCCGAAGGCAAAGTAAAGAAGTATGAGCACTGGGAGTTTTTGTCGGCCGTGCTTGATGGCAACCGCGTGTGTCGCGGCATCTGCGCCATAGATCTGCGCTCCATGGAAGTGCGCACTTTCCCCGCCGACGCCATCATCATTGCGACCGGGGGAAACGGCGCGATCTTCGGCAAGTCCACCAACTCTGTTGTCTGCACCGGCTCTGCTCAATCGGCGCTCTACCAGCAGGGGTGCTATTACGCGAACGGTGAGTTCATTCAGGTTCATCCGACATGCATTCCCGGCGAAGACAAGCTGCGCTTGATGTCGGAATCGGCCCGCGGCGAAGGCGGGCGTGTCTGGGTCCCGAAAACTGCGGGCGACAAGCGTGATCCGAAGTCGATTCCGGAAAAAGACCGCTGGTATTTCCTCGAGGAGTGGTATCCGAAGTACGGCAATCTTGTGCCGCGTGACATCGCTACGCGAGCTATCTTCAAGGTGGTCTTCGAGCACAACCTCGGCATCGACGGCAAGCCGATGGTCTATCTCGATCTCACGCACATCGACCGCAAAATTCTCGATCGCAAGCTGGAAGGCATTCTCGAAATCTATGAGAAGTTTGTCGGCGACGATCCTCGCGACACGCCGATGAAGATCTTCCCGGGCATGCACTACACCATGGGCGGCTTGTGGATCGACTTCAAACAGGCCACGAACATTCCCGGAATTTTCGCCGCCGGCGAGTGCGAGTATCAGTATCACGGCGCCAACCGGCTCGGCGCGAATTCGCTCGTTTCCTGCATCTTCGGCGGAAGCATTGCCGGGCCGAATGCCGTGAAATACGCTCGCGGATTGCAAGCCTTGTCCGATGGCAACGGATGCTTCGAGGCGGAAAAGAAGAAACAGGAAGAGAGCAACGCGCTGCTCATCAACAATCAGGGCAATGAAAATCCGTTCAAGCTGTGGCGCGAGCTCGGCGAGCTGATGACGAAAGACTGTACCGTCATCCGCTACAACAAAAACTTGCAGCAAACCGACGCTAAATTAGTCGAAATGCTCGAGCGCTTCCGCAAAGTGAACCTGAGCGACCGTACGCAGTGGGCGAACACTAGCGTCGTCTTCACGAGGCAGCTTTACAACATGCTGCAGCTGTCGCGGGTGATCGCGCAAGGGGCGCGGATGCGCGACGAATCACGCGGTGCGCATTACAAACCGGACTTCCCCGACCGCGACGACAAGAATTGGCTGAAGACGACGAAAGCATATTTCGCTCCGGACGCTGACGAACCGAAGTTCGAGTTCGAGCCAGTAGATATTTCGCTGATTCCGCCGAGGCCGAGAAAGTACGACGCGGCGAAATAGGGCTACAAGATGGCGATGAGATCGGACCTATCCGCGCAACTCGTGGCTGCTGGATTGATGATCGTCGTGTCGATCTTATGGATCAGCTACTCCGCCAGAATGATCGTCCGTGGCGACTCGTTCGGATGGGTCCTTTTATCGATGTGGCTCCTAACTATGGGCGGGTGGCTCTATCGCGCCGGACGTGCGATATATCGCAGGGGCGCAAGGAAGAATTGCTGAATGTCCACTAAATCCGTTCTCTTCAAAATCAAGCGTCAAGCCACTCCCACCTCCAAGCCGTACTGGGAAGAATTCGAACTTGCTCATCATCCTGGCATGAACGTCATCTCCTCTCTCATGGAGATCGCCGCCAATCCCGTCACCCGCGACGGCAAGCAGACCACCCCGATCACCTACGATTCGAATTGCCTCGAAGAAGTCTGCGGCTCCTGCGCCATGCTCGTAAACGGACGCGCGCGCATGGCTTGTTCCGCGCTCATCGATAATCTTGAGCAGCCGGTAAAACTCGAACCATTTTCAAAATTTCCCGTCATTCGCGACCTCGCCGTCGATCGCAGCGTGATCTTCGAAAATCTCAAAGCGGTCAAAGCCTGGGTTCCCATCGACGGCACTTACGATCTCGGTCCCGGCCCCCGCCTCACGCAGCAGGAGCAGGAGGCCGCGTATCCGCTTTCCCGCTGCATTTCCTGTTGCTGTTGCATGGAGGTTTGTCCGCAATTCGATGAAGACACCGGCTTCGTGGGCGCAGCAACCATTGCGCAGGTCCGGCTCTTCAATACGCACCCCACCGGCCAAGCCCTCAAGCGCGATCGCCTTGCCGCGCTAATGGGCGACGGTGGCATCCAGGAATGCGGCTATGCGCAGAATTGCGTCGAGATTTGCCCCAAGGACATTCCGTTGACCAAGTCAATCTCCGAGGTCGGCGGCGCAGTGATGAAGCAGGCGATCGGCGATCTGTTCCGCCGCTGATTGTTCTCGCCGCCCGTCCTTGTCTTCGGGCAAAAGAAATCTAATTACACTCGTGACTTGTCGTGAGAGTGTTTCACGACTGATTCAGAGGTACACTACACTTCCGTGAGCCGCGACTTCCCGCGCTGGACGGGCAATTTGAGAGCGCAAAAAACGGCTCTCCGCAAGTGATCTGCGTGTTTTCCCTCATTACGCGGGCGATTTTCTGTCACTCGGACACAACTTGTCACATCTGTTCGGCATCGAACGCTCGCTAAATTGCTGTTTCGTTAGCACATGAGCATCGCGTAATCCTCTTCTGCCAGTGGCGCTCTGGATGCACCTTTCTCTGGCGCAAGCGCGATGCGAAGCCGGAGGGTAACGTGGAGGTAACCACGGTATCGTCACCCTTTCCGGTAACGCTCGTAATGGCAGGCTCGCAGTCAATCGTAGGAACGCTTGACAGCGTAGCTTAGAATATTCCAACCGTCGCGGAATGGACCGCGGCAGATTACGAGACGAAGTCTTGAGATTACAGCGCCAACTGACTCTATTCTGTTTGTTTGCCTTTATCTGCAGCTCCGCATTTGCGGCCACGACCACCGCAATGCGCAAGCCGATCCACCGTCACCGTTTTCATCGCTTTCACTGGACGCGCTGGAACCCAATGTTCCGCCCGTCGCACGAGTCTTTGTTATTGCAAAACGCAGAAATCGACCGCCTGGAACTTCCCCGCATACAGGACGACAACGAACTCGAAGCACTGAAAGAGAGCGGAGCGCTGCAGCCGATCCTTGCGAACGAAGCGCTGCGCTTCGATCCGCGCCTCGATCCTTCGCGGCGTTATTGCCGTCCCTGGACGAGAGACTTTGTGCAGGACCTGTCGCAGGCTTACTATCACCGCTTTCATGAGCAGATCCAGGTAAACTCGGCCGTGCGAACCGTCAAGGGTCAGAAAAAACTGCGCCGTCACAATCGCAATGCGGCGCCCGCAGAGGGTGACACCGCCTCATCGCATCTGGCCGGACTCACCGTCGACCTGCAGCGCCGTGGCATGACGCAGGACCAGATCCACTGGATGCAACGCTATCTTTTCTACATGAAAGCGCTCGGACTCGTTGAACCCGAGGAAGAGCGTCACCAGTGGGTCTTCCATATCATGGTTTCAGGGCATTACGCCGACTGGCGCGAAACTCAGGACGTTGTTCCCGTTGAGCGGCCCGAGTCGGTTACACTCGCCGCCGTAGGAACAAAGTAGTTCACAGCGCGTATTGCGCTTCACCATTGCCGAACGACCAATTCTCCCAGGCAACTTCCACCAGATTAATCATCACGTCCTCAGGCCGAAGCCCGGGATTCTCCGACAGGAGTTCAGTGATTTTCTTAAAAAGCTTGCGTTTTTGCGCCAGCTTGCGCCCCGTCGAAAGGGTAATATGCACGAAAACAATGTTGTCGTCGCGCTGCACGCCTAGATAGGTCGGGTCGTAGATCAAACCGCTCGCCGGATGCTCCGTAATTACCTGAAACCGATCTTGCGCAGGCGCGTCCATGGCTTCGACCAGCGCTTTGTGCACTCCATCTGCAATTGCCTT
>JASHNX010000186.1 GCA_030041415.1 Candidatus Sulfotelmatobacter sp. | reverse complement strand
AACGACTACCTGGACACAGGCTTATCGCGTTACGAACTCCAGGGATTGATACCTCCTTCCTCTGGAACTTGCGAAACCACGATTGAAGCAGCTTTCAGGCGGTTTACGAATTACGAACAATCCACACGCTGCTCAGTTGGCCCGCTGAGATTCGATATAGAATCCCTCGCGGCTTCGAAACGGCTCGACCCAAGCCCCGTCTCGAACAAATGGACCCCTGAATAGTTACGGATTTTGCGACCTTCCCCGAAAAGACCCCGCTCGGTGCGATCTTGACTGGGCGGGGTTGATTTTTCATTCCAACGGCGGCAAACACCCAGAATAATGAGCGTTTTGACATCGCCGGGGGCACCGCCCTCAAACCGGCGATGTGGCTGCGAGATGCTCTCTTGATCAGGACACGACCCACCGCAGAAGACGTTGATATTGAGTTTCGCGAGTTGGGTCGTCCCAGCCACAAATCCCTACTCCCAATCAGTTTCCTTGCGTATAATCAGCCGATCCCAGCGCACCGCGTTTGCAACGCGGTCCTCGTCCCAGGAGAGAATATGTTGCCCATCCGGCTGCAAATCTCCATCGTTCTTTTTCTGCTCGCAATTTCATCCGCTGTCGCTCAAAGCTCAGGCACCAGCGATGCGTTGGATGCCCAGGCGATCGCTGCCAGCCAACATCGCCCGAGAATCGTAGCGCCCGGAACTCGCCCGCCCTACTACGATCCGCTCCGGCACGTCACCGTTTCCTACAACACCATCTGGACGGGTTATGCCGTCACCGGTTCTGACTTCACCTATGTGCAGGGCTCATGGATCGTGCATTCGGTCGATTGCACAAAAACTCCGAACACCGATTCTTCGGAATGGGTGGGAATCGACGGCTGGAGCTCGAATACGGTCGAACAAACCGGCACCGATGCCGATTGCATTGGCAGCAAGCCTTTTTACTACGTCTGGTACGAGTTTTATCCACTGAACACCGTGGTGATCAGCGATGTTTCGATTGCCGCAGGCGATAAATTCTCTGCCTCCGTGACCTACGACGGCGACAACGAATACACGGTCGCCATCACCAACGACACTACAGGCCAATCTTTCAGTAAAGAGGTGGAATTCAAAGGCGCTGACGGCAGCGGCGTTCCACCTCGCAATTCCGCCGAATGGATCGAGGAAATGGATGGCAATAAACTATCCGACTTCGATGTGGATCTGTTTGGCCAGCTTTATACGGGAATCAGTGACGGCACTGATTCAGCAACCGACTCCTCGACAACAGGCGTGATTGCGGATTTCGGCGATGCCGTACAGGAGTCGATATCCACCAGAAACGGCAACAGCAATGGCAAAGAGACGTCGGTTCCTTCGGCTCTTGCATCCGATGGCGCGAGCTTCGCCGTAGAGTGGAAATCTGAATGAACGGGGTGTGATCGGGCACGCCGCCCATAATTCGAGGCCGGTTGAAACGTACTGATAAGCCTAAATTATTGAGCCCTGAGGCATCGCGCCCTCACGCTCCCGGTTACGGTTTGCCAAACAGCAGTAAGGGCCTCCTTCCGTGGAGCTGGGCCGAGCAGCGCCTAAAGAGATCCCATAACTACTGGATTACGACCGTCAAGACGGGGAGTATGGCAAAAGAGTGCTCGCCGCACACCATGGTTGTCTGGGGCTTGTGGCAAGACGGGCGATTTCTCTTCAGCACCGGCAGCCAGTCACGGAAAGCTCGCAACCTTGTCCAGAATCAAAACTGCATCGTCTGTACCGAAAAAGCGAGCGAAGCAGTGATCGTCGAAGGCGTCGCGGAGATCGCCGATATCGCCGCGCGGCGAAAATTCCTTCCGGTCTATGAGCGCAAATACAAATTCGATATGAAAGGAATGAAAGACGACATCCTCTCGATGAAAGAGCCAGTCTTTGCCCTGCGGCCACGAGTCGCCTTCGGATTGTGGGAAAAATACTTCGCGACCAAGACCACCCGCTGGAAATTTGATACCAGGACCTGATCCGTTATTCTTCGCCCGGGCGCATCTCACGCTTCTCAAATACCGGTGGTGCCAGTTTAAAGCTTCGCCCAGATGTGGGGCGTGTGTTTGGCGTAAAGCATGCGTTCGGAGCGCTCAACGTCATCCAAAGCAAAGGTCTGTATTTCGGATCGGAGCACTTCGTGATATTTTCGATAACTCGCTGGCGATGGTCAGGAGATGACGTCCTCGTCGTGTTGAGCTTAGCGAACGTCAGGTCGATCGACAAATTATGACCGCAAAATTCCGCGTTTTTGCCACCTGCGATATCGGAGAATCCCTCAACCTGCTACGCAACCGCGGTTACGAGCTCGAGGTTTATCCGCAGCCTGAAGCACCGCCGAAGTCTCTCATCATCGATAAAGTAAAGTCGGGCATCGATGGCCTCATTACGACTTTGCGCGATCCTATCGACGCCGAAATCTTTGAAGCTGGGAAAAACACGCTGAAGGTCGTTGCCCAATATGCCGTCGGTTTCGATAACATTAACCGCGCCGACGCCAACCGTTACAAGATTCCTTTCACCAATACCGCCGACGTTCTGACCGAAGCCACTGCCGAATTTGCGTTCTTCATGATGGGCGTTCTCGCCCGCAAAATGTGGCCGGCGGAGCACCTCACCCGTGACAATCGGTGGGGATACTGGCACCCCTACCTGCCATTCCTCGGCGACGAAGTTACCGGCAAAACCGTTGCGGTCATCGGGACCGGTCGCATCGGCCTCGCCCTCATCAAGAAGTGCGCCGGGTTTGACATGAATATTCTTTGCTACGACCCGGCGTACGAGAACCACAAGTTCATCAACGCCATTCAAGAAGAATTTGATCTTCGCCACGCTCGCGGCATCTCGCGCGAGAAAAACTGGATTAAGTACGTCTCGTTTGAAGAAGCTCTGCGTGACGCTGATTTTGTTAGCGTTCACGTGCCACTGATTCGTCCCGGAGAAAGCGCGACACCGACGTATCATCTTTTCAACGAAGAGACACTGCGCCTTATGAAGCCGACGGCCTTCCTCGTAAACGATTCCCGCGGTCCTGTAGTTGATGAATTGGCGGTTGTGAAGGCTCTGCGCGAAAACTGGATTGCCGGCGCAGCTCTCGATGTCTTCGCCAAGGAACCGCTGCCCGCCGATTCGCCCTTGCGCGATCCCGCCATCGCCGATCGCTGCCGCCTTTATCCGCACTTCGCTAGCGCCGCCCGCGAAACGCGCCTTTCCAGCGATCCCAACAAAGGCATGGCCGGCCGCTGCGTGCAGGGACTGGTCGATGTTCTGGAAAAAAACTACGGCGGCGACTACGCGAAGATGCCATATCTTGTGAACAAAGAAGCCTTCGCAAAGTTGTAAGAGGACGGCGGGATCGCTCTGACGGGTAACAAAGAAAGTGATGCGCCCATAGACTTCAGCGGCTTACAATTTTTGCCTCGGCACGACTCATTCCCGATAGAATGAGGGCTGGGTTCTCGATCTCAGCATTCCAACCAGAACCATGCAAATGCAAAAACCTCCAGTGTTCTTGCGATTCCTATTTGTGCTGCTCCTGCCGGCCCTGGCCTTTGCCGCGCCGCCGAACTCAGAGAATCCGCTCAGCCTGATCCCTGTGCCCAAAGAACTTCGCCTTCAGCCCGGCAGCTTTCGCGTAAAGCCCACCACCAGAATTCTCGTTGAGTTCGGGCATCAGGAGGAAGATCGTATCGCCGCTGAAACTCTCGCGGAGGAAATTCACGATCAGGTCGGGTTCACCATCGAGATCTCCGGCGAAAAGCCGGATACGCGGCACGAGAAAAGGGAAGACCATCACAATATCGTTCTCGCCCGCCTCCAGGATCGCAAAGTGCGCGATTTCCTCGCTAAGAAAGGGCTCACCGCAGATTCCATCGGCGACCAGGGGTATCTCCTATTTTCCGATCAAACGCACCTCATCGTCGCCGCCAACGGCGGGCAGGGACTTTTTTACGGGGTGCAAACACTTCGCCAGCTTCTTCGGCCGGAAGGCGGCACTCTCATCTGCCCTGCCGTTTCCATTCGCGATTGGCCCAGCATGGAATGGCGCGGCGTGCAGGATGACATCAGCCGCGGCCCGATTCCGACCGAAGATTACATGAAGAGCCAGATTCGTACTCTGGCGGCATTCAAGATCAATCTTTTCGCCCTCTACATGGAGCATGTATTCGACTTCGCCAGCCAGCCGCTCATTGCTCCCAAAGAAGCCGCACTTACTCCCAAAGAGATCAATTCGCTGGTTGACTACGCAAAAGCGCTGTACGTAACCATTCTTCCCGAACAGCAAACTTTCGGGCATCTGCACCACATGTTGAAGTACGACATCTACGACGATGTTGCCGAGCGCCCGCACGGCCATGTGCTGACGCCAACGAAAGATGGCTCGTACGACACCATCAAAGCGATGTATGCGGATCTCGTTCCGCTTTTTCCCGGGCCGTTTCTTCACGTCGGCGGCGATGAGACCTTCGAACTCGGCCAGGGACAAACCTCTGCTCTCGCGGCGCAGGAAGGTCTTGGCCGCGTTTATCTCGATCACATCCAGAAAGTGAGCTCAATTCTCGCGCCCTATCACAAACAACTTATGTTCTGGGGCGATATCGCCATTAAATATCCCCAGCTTCTCGGCATCCTGCCGAAGAACATGATCGCCGTTCCGTGGGATTACGACCCTAAGCCAAGCTACGCAAGCCTAATCAAGCCTTATCGCGACGCCGGTTTGAGTGTTGTCGTGGCTCCCGGGGCGAATAACTGGAACCAGCTCTGGCCGAATCTTGATGATGGCTATGCCAACATCCGCAACTTTGTGCGCGATGGCCAGTCGCTCGGCGCGATGGGCATGCTGGACACCACCTGGAACGACGATGGGGAATCCCTGTACGCTATGGCTTGGCCTACCTTGATTTTCGGAGCGGCGGCCGCCTGGCAGCCGGGCGAATCCAGCGTCGACGAGTTCAAGAATTCCTACGACTGGGCTTTCTACCGCAATCCCGACGGCAATACCTTCCGCGACATTCTCAATGATCTGGATCAAGGCCACGAAGCCTTGGCGAAGATCAAAGTCGAGACCGAAACCGACGACCTTTTCTGGATCGATCCCTTCACTCCCGCGGGCGCGTCGACCATGCAAAAGCTCGCTCCTGCCGCCGTCGAGATGCGGCGCGGGGCCGAGCAGGCGCTGGAGTTGCTTTATCGCAATCAATCGCAGGCCCACGCCCATCCGAAAACTCTCGATGACATGATTTTCGCTGCCTGGAGATGGGACGCGCTCGGCATGAAGATCGAGTTCACGCAGGAGATTAATAAATTCTATTGGGATGCATTTCAGAACCAGACTGACGCCAACCGCGTCGGCAACGATCTCGAGGAAATCACGTCAATCAATGCCCGGCTCGAAGACCTTCGCGATTCGGCTACGCGTCTGGGCGACATGTATCGTCAGAACTGGCTCCGGGAATACGAGCCGTTCTGGCTGGGGAATGTCGAAATACGTTATGACGCGCTCGCCCAGGAATTTCAGCAGAAGATTGTTGCTGTCCGGCAGGCCCGCCGCCAATACGAAGCGACGAAATCTCTGACGCAACCGCAGGAGCTGGGTTTTTACTTGCAGCCTTAGATTCCCTTTGTCGGAATGGAAACTTAGCGCTCGGTGAGACGCCGTTAGATGGCGTGATCCCGAGCGAAGCCGTTTCTCCAGGCAAAGCGAGGAATCTCGACGAAAGCATTTCCCATAGAAAAACGCAAACACGTGATGCGCTTCATTCTCACTGGAGCTCCCGGCTCCGGCAAAACATCGATAATCCGTCGGCTTGAACTCGATGGTTTCGGCGTCGTCGAAGAGGCCGCGACCGACCTGATCGCTCTGCAACAAGCGCAGGGCATGGCCGAACCATGGACAGACCCGTCCTTCATCGATGCTGTCGTTTCACTCCAGCGCCAGCGCCAATTACGCGCCCCAAGTCAATCCGGCGAAATCCAGTTCCACGACAGGTCGGCGATTTGCACTGCTGCGCTCGCGACTTACCTAGGACACCCATTCTCCGAATCCCTCTTATCCGAGCTTGACCGGGTGCGCAGGGATGCGGTTTACCAGAAACAGGTCTTGTTTATTCAGAATCTGGGCTTTATCACTCCGACGGAGGCACGTCGCATCAGTTTCGAGGAAACTTTGCGGTTTGAAAAAATTCACGAATGCACCTACCGCGATTTCGGATACGAGATTATTCCGATTGCCGCCGGGAGCTTATCCAACCGTCTTTCTGCGATTAGGAATGTTCTCACACAGGTTGGGGTGGGATCGCGGCCGTTTTGAAATACGATCCGTTGGCTTAACTTGATACATTAGCGGGTCTGGCCTACAGAGGCCGTTGCTTGAGGGAAACGATCAGCTACTGCAATGTTCTCCAATCGCACCAACTGGAAGCTTACCCGCAACCGGCTCACAGAAGCGCTGGAAGAAGCCAAGGCGAGTGGCGTCCGCATTATCGACCTAACGATTTCCAATCCAACGCGCGCCGGATTTGATTACCCGGAGCGGGAGATTCTTTCATCCCTGGCGTCGCCTCACTCCCTCGATTACGACCCCCAGCCGAAAGGATTGCCCATCGCCCGGGCCGCCATCGCGGCTTACTATGAAACGCAACATGCGACTCGCGTCGATCCCGAATGTCTTATCCTTACTACTAGCACAAGCGAAGGATACTCTTTCGTTTTCCGCCTGCTCTGCAACCCCGGTGACGAAATCCTTATTCCAAAGCCTAGCTATCCATTGTTCGAGTTTCTCGCCGATCTCGGCGACGTCAAACTCGTTCCCTACCCGCTCCTCTACGATCACGGATGGCAAATTGATTTTCCAGCGCTTCGCGAAGCGGTCACGGCGCACACCCGCGCCGTCGTCGTAGTTCACCCGAACAATCCTACCGGGTCATTTGTGCAGGCCGGTGAGCTCGATGAACTCAATCGTACGTGTCAAGAGCATTCTCTGGCCGTCATCGCGGACGAGGTTTTCCTCGACTATGCCCACGACCACCGCGCACGATCAACATTTTCCGCTAATCAGGAAGTCTTAACTTTTACGCTGAGCGGCATTTCGAAGATCTCTGCCCTGCCGCAGATGAAGGTTGCCTGGGTCTGCACCAGCGGCCCGCAGTCGCAAGTCGAAACTGCGCTTTCGCGCCTGGAGGTCATCGCCGACACTTATCTTTCGATGAACGCTCCCATCCAATGGGCGGCGCCGACTCTACTCGACCAGCGAAAAGAAGTCCAGCGGCAGTTGCTCGATCGCGTTCTTGCCAATCTCGCCGAACTCGATCGCCAACTGGCAGCACAAAGCTCTTGTCAGCGCCTAATTATGGATGCAGGATGGTGCGCCATCCTTCGCGTCCCGGTGACGCAAACCGACGAAGACTTAGCGATCGAACTTTTGCGCCAAAAAAGTGTCCTGGCTCACCCCGGCCATTTTTACGATTTTCCGAGCGATGGTTATCTGGTGCTGAGCTTGATTACGCCTGCACAAGAATTTTCCCGAGGAATACGAAGCATCTTGGGGGTCTTCAATGGCTGATCCCCATCTTCCGAACCCGCCCTTTCTATAGCACGCATAGGCTTGAGCCACCTCGACGCGTTGGTAGGCAACTGTAGATTTGAGCGCCAGGCGAGTGGTGTGACCGGCCAGATTTGAACCAGGTGGGTGAAAGAGAATCCTGTTTGCAGGTCACGATCAAGCCCTGCCCTTGCACGCAGATTTTCCTTTAGGGCGATCGAAGGCCTGGATCGCCGGAGAAAAGACTTCCACCCGATTTCTTCCGTTCTTCTTGGCCTCGTACAACGCGACGTCGGCCTGATGAAGAATCTCCGTCACCGAGCGCTCTGGACTGAACGACGTGATCGTAACCCCCATGCTGATCGTGGTCGACGCTGTCCCGGAGGGCGTGAGGAAGGGATCTTTGCCAACCAGGTCACGAATCTCATCGGCGCGCCTCCGTCCTGTCGTCAAGTCACAGCCTGGCAGGATAAGAAGAAATTCCTCGCCACCATAACGTCCCACAACGTCATACGGTCTCAAATCCGATCCCAGTCTCTGTCCTACTTCCTTCAAAACTTCATCGCCGGCAGCGTGACCCAAAGAATCGTTGATGCGTTTGAAGTGATCAATGTCAGCCAGGATGGCGGTTGCAGGCTTGTCTTCCCGTTCGCTGCGTGAGAATTCTCTTCGTAAGGCAGCGAGTATCTCAGAACGGTTTAGCAGGTTAGTCAGAAAATCGTGGGTCGCAGCGAACCGCAGGCGCTGCTGGAGTTCCAATATTCGTTTGCCTGCCAAGATTCGAGCCCGCAGCTCCGATGGATCGACCGGCTTGGCCAGGTAGTCGTCAGCCCCAGCCTCCATCGCCATCAGCAGGTCCTGTTTCCGGTTCTTCGCCGTGAGCATCACGGTGTAGGTATACGCCCCATTGTTTCCAAGTTTTCTGATCTGGCGGCATACATCGAGGCCATCGAGGCCAGGAAGCAGCCAGTCGAGCAGGACCAAGCTGGGCGCATCGGGAGCTTCCATCAGCTGGACCGCTTCTGTGCCGTTTCCGACAGAGACATAGTCGAGTCCCCACTCGCTTAAGTGCCTGCCGATCTCGTATCTTTCGACGACTGAGTCCTCTACCAGCAGGATCTTCATGGCCTCGCTCCGTGTTGATGTTCACAGCCTGTCGCCGCCTTCGCAAGATCACGATCCGTGAACGAAAGGCCATGCACTTTCCGCAAGTCCCCTTTTTAAATCGGTCTGCTGGTCGGCAATCGGCGTTTGGCAAAAAGGCTGGTTCGACGGATTCTTTGCGGCTGTCTTCCTGGTTGGCGAAACACCCCATTTAGTTCAAAACCCCTCAACGAGCGCTAACGCCTGCTGACAACAATCATCCCAGCAGGCACAGCATCCACCCTCGAACCCAACTTTCGCCAGGTATACAATACGATCTCGATAGAAGGACTAGACATTAGGAGATCAGATCGTGACGCGTCCCTTATCTCTTGTGGTATTCCTGCTGCTTGGTCTTGCGGGTAACCCGTCAGTTGCGCCGACGACAAGCAGCGCCAACCCGCCGGAGGTCAAAGTTCTTCAGAATAGTTCCGGTCAAGCGGACGGGCTGATCTTCATCGCGCCCAAAGGCGCGGGTATCGGCGGCGGTCCCCAGCCGGGGCCAGTTGGTCCTGAAATCGTGGATAGCAGTGGCCGCGTGATTTGGTTCCTCCCAGTGACAAATGGTCAGGTCGCAGCCGACTTCCGGGTTCAGTCGTATCGCGGCAAGCCGGTGCTTACGTGGGCGCAGCAGAGCAATTTCGGAAAGCTCGCGGAGGGCGAGTCGGTGAACTACATCGCTGACGAAACGTATCACGTTGTCGCCACGGTGCGGGCAGGGAACGGGCTCAATGCTGATGCTCACGAATTCTTGATCACGCCCCAAGGCACGGCCTTTATTACAATCTACGACCTTGTTACGGCCGACCTGTCCTCGGTTGGCGGATCGAAGAACGCACAGGTGTGGGAGGGATCGATCCAGGAAATCGACATTTCGACCGGCAAAGTAATCTTCGAATGGCACAGCTTGGGCAAAGTTGGGTTCGAGGAGAGCTATTGGCCACTGCCAGATTCGGCGACGACGGCCTGGGATTACATCCACATCAACAGCATTGCACTTGACGACGACGGGAACGTGCTACTCTCAGCGCGCCACACATCAACCATCTACAAGCTCGACCGCCATACGGGAGAAGTGATCTGGCGACTAGGGGGCAAGAAAAGTGATTTTCGCTTCGGTCCCGAGGCTAATTTTTCCTTCCAACACAATGCAATTGCGGTCGGACACAACACCATACGTATATTCGATAACGAAGTGAATCCCAAGCCGGTCCTCCCGTACTCACGCATCATCTGGCTGAAGCTCGATTCCTCGGAGAAGAGCGCAACTCTAATCCGGTCCATCGCTCATCCCGATTATCTCTCGGTGCTCTCGCAGGGGAGCGCACAATTGCTGGACAACGGCGACACGTTCGTGGGTTGGGGTCAGACGGCGCATTTTTCGGAATTCGACTCCAACGGACGAATGATTTTCGACGCCACTCTGTCGAAGGGCTACGACACATACCGGGCCTACCGCTTCCGCTGGCCCACCGATCGAAAATGATGCGGTTCATCCCGCGGCCGCGAGCGGCTAACTAGCGATATATCCCGATTTCACTCATCGACCCCTCACCCAAGCTCAGTGAGGCCCTGGTCATTCTTCGAGAATCCGAAATCGTCAGTCAACTGAGTCATCTCTTCACCAAAAACGGATTGCTCTCGCGCTCCTCGCCGATGATTGTCAAGGGTCCGTGCCCCGGCACGACAATCGTTTCATCGGGCAGTGCCATCACCGTGCCGTGCAGGGACTCCAAAATCTTTTCCATCGATCCGCCGGGCAGATCTGTCCGGCCAATGGAACCGGCAAACAGCGTATCTCCGGCGATCAATTTTTTCTCAGCGAGGAAGTAGAGGCAGATGCTGCCCTCCGTGTGTCCCGGCGTATGCAAAATGCTGGCTTGGTGTCTTCCGGCCGACACGCGATCGCCAGTCGTTATAGTCTGATCAACCTTCACGTCGCCGGGAGGAGCGACGCCGATCCATGCCGCCTGCGCGTCAAGTATCTTCAATAACTCGTAGTCATTCTCATTCAGCAGAATCGGAGCTCCTGTTGCGGCCCGCAGTTTCATGGCCCCGCCCACGTGATCGATATGCGCATGGGTAATCACAATCTGCTTTACCTGCAAATTGTGTTTTCGCACGATCGCCAGCACATCCTCGATATCGTCGCCCGGGTCGATCACCATCGCTTCGCGCGTCGTCTCGTCGCCGATAATCGAGCAATTGCACTGCAGCGGCCCCACGGGAAAAATCTCGTGAATCATGAGCTTATTGTAGAGGAAAGATGATTCACCGCAGGGATCGCAGAGGATATACAGATACAGACGATTGCTGTCCGTTTTGGAGTAAACAGTCGCAAATCAAGAAATCGACAAATTCCACCTAAGTGGGCTTGCTCTAAACCGCAACTGGCGAGACAATACGCCATCGTGCGGGGGTTTTTCTGTGGCAGCAAAATATCGTCAGCATGGATACCAGGACCGCGACCGTAATAGTGGCGACCGGCCGCGGAGAGAATCCGGCGAGAGCCCAAAAGAGAAATCTGGCGCTAAAGCTCCCACGCCAATCGCCAGGCGGGACTACAGCATGGGCCCGCGTCCGGTAAATATGCCCGGGACCCGCGAAGTTTCCCGCTGCGCCCAGTGCGGCACCGTGCTGGACCAAATCCCGCCCACCGGACTTTGCCCAAAGTGTGGGTTCGAACTGCACTCCTGCAAGCAGTGCATGTACTTCGATCCGGGCAAGCGCTTCGAATGCATGCAGCCGGTGCCAGAGCGTATCGCGAAGAAAGACGCGCGCAACCAGTGCACGTTCTACGAGATTCGCGTTACCCGCGAGAAAGAGACGTCCACTCCGGCGACAGTACGTCCCACCGATGCCCGCCAGGCATTCGAAAATCTGTTTAAGAAATGATTCGCTCCGCCGCCGCGGCCACTTGGCGCAAAGCTCAACATGGTCCTCACTTGGGGTCAGACGCTCAAACTGCTCCGAACCGTCAGCACTGGGCAGGAAGCATGCGCTAGGACGTGTTGAACGGTCGAGTGAAACAGGTGCGTCACGCTGCTGATTGCGGAGTCCGTCGCATGGGCTCCGAGAACGATGAGGTCAGCTTCGCGTTGTCTGGCCACGTCGACGATCCTCTCTGCGGGTCTGGCAAACTCGTGCCCGAATTCGACCGCGCAAGCCACACCGCACCACGGCTCGGCGTCGGTCGGTACCAGCGCCTCAAGTTTCTCCACGAGTGCCGCTTTAACTGCTCCGGCATTGGCTACGCCAGCCGCCGGTTGTTCCACAACATGAAGCAGAACCAGCTCTGACTGTTCTTCTTCAGCGAAAGAGAGCGCATAGGGCAAAGCGGCCAGAGATTCCTGGCTGAAGTTCGTTGCGAATAAAATGCGGCGGAAATGCACTTGGCCTTCCTCTTTGCGAGAAACGTTCGGTCCCACGCTGAGAACCGGGCAAGGGGACTGCCGGAAGATCGTTTCCGCAACAGATCCAGCAAGCACCTTTCGTACGCCTGTGCGGCCGTGAGTGCCTACAACTAACAGATCGATGGAGTATTCGCCAATGAAACGCGAGATTACGCTCCAAATATCACCGACACCGAACAATGGCGTGTGCGGTACGTCGCCAAAATTTCGCTCCATGCGCTGCACCACCTCGCTCTGCAGCTGCTGCTCCTGTTCCAGGTGAGCCGGCCAAAGGTCGGGCGTGGTGAAAAAGTAATCTTCCGATCTCACCACATGTGCGCCATACAACTTCGCCCCGTAATGGCGGGAGATGGCGGCAGCGTACGGCAGAGCCAAATCGGAGTTGGGAGAAAAATCTGTGGCAAACAGCACATTCGTGAGGGTGATGCGCTTTCCAGCTTCAACCGTTTTCATAATCGCACCTCCGGCGATGCTGCAGCTCATGCGACGAAAGGGAGTCGAATGTTCGGCCGCGCCAACTGCGGAGTTGTGCCGCGGGAACACACAATTTGCGGGGTTTGAGACAGTAGGAACCGGAAACAATGGGACCACGATTTGCGCATTGCATAGGCACTCTCCCGCTGACTCGGGCAGAAGTTGCCAATCTACTGCAAGTGTGGACCTGTTACGGGTTGGGAGCGATGATTTTCGTCACTGGACGGTGTGATCCATTGGGAAACCTAGCGAAGCATCAGCGGAAAACCCTGGCGAACGTTGGATCGCTCAACATTTCCCAGAAGATCTTTTCCGAAAGGACGTACACATGGTGCGGCGCTCTAATGCCGGTTAGCCGACCTTTCTTGCTTGAAATGCAATCTGAGGCATTCGTCTGCAAGGTCTGACCGTTGAGGACACAGTCGTAACAGGATTCGTGTGGCTTTAGAAGTTCGCGGACAGATTCTGATACGCCGAAAAGCACCAAGCGCACTGGCGCCCGTTGCTCGGCTAGTTGCTGAGCGAAGTTCGCGATACGTCTTTGTTCGGCTTCAGTCCCAGCGTCCTCGAATGCGTCGAGGATGAGGAAATCGGTCTCTCCCGATCGATCACAGAGGAGACCATCGATCACCTGCAGCTGCGCCGGTCTGCCCTGCTCCCCGCAGATGAAGACCGTCGTTTCCGACGTGAAGAGAGCTTGCTCGATCTCCTGGAAGCTGGTTTCGGTTTGATCCCGTTTCTGAAGCGGGGCTGGACAGGTAAGATGCTGCTGGAGGACACGGGCGAATTCCGTTAACGGCACGTGCGCAGCCATAACCGTCACCCACAGAAAGTGTATGCCGGGGGTATTTGCGGCGCCGTGACGTGCATCACCTGGCTAAGTGGCAAAGGTTGAATTCTGTGGTTAAACACGAAGTATTCCGAAGCTTAAGCACGTCGGATTTTCGGCAAAAACTTCTTGCCTGGTATAAGACTTACCGGCGCGAGTTGCCGTGGCGTGCGAACTGCGATCCGTATCACATTTGGATCTCTGAAATCATGCTGCAACAGACGCGTGTAGCCGCGGTAATCGAGCACTACCACGAGTTCTTCCGACGCTTTCCCACGGTGGAGAAACTCGCAAGAGCGCGAGAAAGCAGTGTTCTCGCCGCATGGAGTGGGCTCGGCTACTACCGCCGTGCGCGTATGTTGCATGCTGCCGCAAAGACTATCGTGCGGCAACGTGGCGGCGCGCTTCCAGATCGCGCCGAGGAGTGGCTAGATCTCCCAGGCATCGGGCGCTACACGGCGGCCGCGATTGCCAGCATCGCCTTCGACGAACCGGTGGCTGTGGTCGATGGGAACGTCGAGCGGGTACTGCAGCGTGTTTCGGGAAAGACGCTAACTCGAGAGCAATTGTGGAATGCCGCTCAACATCTTCTCGATGTGGAACACTCGGGCGATTTCAATCAGGCCATGATGGAATTGGGCGCAACCGTATGTACGCCACGGGCTCCTGCGTGCCTGACCTGTCCCATCGTCGATCTGTGCGCGACTCGCGGGGAAACGGAGACCAATAAGTCAATACCGCAGAAAAAGCGCGAGATTCGCTACT
Organism: Candidatus Sulfotelmatobacter sp.; assembly: GCA_030041415.1. Taxonomy (GTDB): domain Bacteria; phylum Acidobacteriota; class Terriglobia; order Terriglobales; family Acidobacteriaceae; genus Sulfotelmatobacter. The sequence goes on along the minus strand of JASHNX010000186.1, from coordinate 38,765 downwards.
CGCTCGCGTGCCGTGACGACCACGGAAGGGGCAGAGAAGTTTTTCTGGTTCGGAGGCCGCGCAATGCATCGCTGATGGCGGGGATGTGGGAACTGCCGGAAATTTTGTCTCAAAACGGCACTGTGAAACCGAGTTTCACTGTTCGCCATTCGATTACCGTCACGGATTACACAGTGCGAGTTTGGCAGAACGGCTCAGCCGCAGACGCAAATGGCAGCTGGTTCGCCACAAGAAAGCTCAAGACAATTGCCCTGACCGGACTAGCTCGAAAGATTCTGCGGAAGGCTGGGGTTTTGTAAAGGCTACAGCCTTTGCAAATGACCGGCGACTGGTTGCATGGCAGGGAGCCATCTACAATTCCGCACATGAATCCTTTTCGACATTGGGCTACGATCCTGCTGATTGTAGTTTTGTCGACCGTGTTTTGCGCGATCGGCATTTCTCAGAGCACCCAGGATTCGCAAAGGTCAAACGCCATCGTCGATCAGCTTCACTTGCCCGCCTATCCTCCCCTCGCCCGGCAAGCGCGAATCGCCGGAGACGTCGAACTCGAAATCAAAGTGCGGCAGGATGGCACAGTTGCTTCGGCGAAGGTGATCAGCGGCCACCCCATGCTGGTGCGGGCGGCCATCGAGAGCGCAACGCGATCGACTTTCGTTTGCCAGGGCTGCGGAGAAGGCACGACCCTATATTCGTTGAGCTACACGTTTGGCTTCAGGGTTGACGCGAATGCTACGTGCGTCGACGGTGGCTCTTACATGCGCGCTCGGAAATGCCTCTACTTGTGGAAGTGCGCCTGGCACGATGCACCCTCCAGCACGGGCGGAATCGGGGAAGCGCCGGGACGCATCCTGATTCTTGCTCTGCCTGCGTGTGTCGAACCGTAGCGGCCGCTACGGCTTCTCTGGTACTTCATCTAAAATATCGGGAGTAGTCGGAACAAACCAAAATGCGTTGGCTGCGAAGCATCATTCGGCGAACCGGAGGAAAATCGATGGCGGCACTTGCTACGGGCACCAAAGCCCCTGAATTTAAATTAAAAGGTCTCGACGGTAAGCAATTTTCCATGCCCGACGAGTTGGCCGTCCGATCGGTGGTGCTAGCCTTTTTCAAGGTTTCCTGCCCGACTTGCCAATACACGTTTCCATTTCTTGAGCGGCTGTATAAAAGCTACGGCGACAAGAATGTAAGGCTCCTCGGCGTTTCGCAGAACGACGCGAAAGAGACCGCGGCGTTTGCCAAACAGTTCGGCGTCACTTTTCCCATCCTGCTCGACGACACGGAGAGATATCCAGTCTCAAATGCCTATGGCTTGACCAACGTTCCGACTATTTTTTGGATCGCCCAGGATGGCGAGATTGAGCTTTCCAGCGTGGGCTGGCTCAAGAAGGATATCGAAGCGATTTCAAGCAAGATAGCCGATGCGGAAAAGGTCACCCCGGTTCCGGTGTTCTGGCCCGGAGAGGAGATTCGCGATTTCCGGGCAGGTTGAGGGTCGAAGAACTGATCCCGCGGTTCGCGGGAACGGGACAAAGGCGAAATTGCCTAGTAACGCAGGCTACAAGGAATCGTTCTCAAACGAAGGTTCAGGGTCATCCGGTCTGTTTGTGGGCCAGTCGATTTGACTACCGTAACGCGAGTGCACCGTTCTTCATATCTCGGTTACTCTCATCATCCATTACAATCCTGTAAGTTAATAGTCCTAATCCCACTAATTCAGAAGCCCATTGCCGGCTGCGCGGGAGAATACTGATCTATGCGACCCTTCGTGAAAGGCGTCTTGACCGCTTGCCTGATTTTTGTTTTCGGTGCGAGCGCCTTGCCGGCGGAACCTCCCGCTCCGGCGGCCGTTCCGACTCCTTCGAAGCACGACCCAGTTTCGGTTCGTTTGCCGTCCGCCGCCTTCGCGGCGCTCGAAACAATCGACCCCGAACACATACGGTGGCACGTCCGCTTCCTCGGCCACGACTTGCTCGAAGGCCGGGGAACAGGCCAGCGCGGTGGGGAGATTGCCGCGCAATACATCGCGACCCAATTTGCCGAGTATGGGTTGAAGCCTGCCGGAGACAATGGCACATATTTCCAGAAAGTTCCGTTGGTGGGAGTCACGACCCTGCCGGAAACGCGTTTTACCCTCGTCCCGAAGCAAGGAGCGGCGATGAATCTCAAGCCGCTCGATGAGTATGTCGCATACGATCAGACCCAGCAGGCGAACTCCGACGTTGATGCCGATATTGTTTTCGTCGGCTACGGAATCGAAGCTCCCGAATATCGCTGGGACGATTACAAAGGCGTAGATGTGCGCGGCAAAGTCCTCCTTATGCTGGTGAACGAGCCACCGTCCGACGATCCGAATTTCTTCAAAGGAAAGGCTCTCACATATTACGGCCGCTGGACCTACAAATATGAAGAAGCCAAGCGCAAAGGCGCGATCGGAGCGATTCTCATCCACCGGGAAGACATGGCGAGCTATCCGTGGGAAGTGGTGCGTAACTCGAACTCCGGAGAGAAATCCTATCTGAAGCTGGAGGGTCCAGCTTTAAAAGTCGCGTCGTGGGTCCAACTCGATGTGGCGAAGAAGCTGGTTGCAGCTTCAGGACTGGATCTTAACAAGCTGATCGCCGACGCGGCCACACGCGCATTTCATCCTGTGAATCTTGGCGCGAAATTGAAAGCGCATATGGTGAGCAGCGTCCGTGATTTTGAATCAGAAAATGTTGTAGCTATGCTGCCCGGTTCGAGCCGCAAAACGAAAGATGAAGCGGTCATGTTTACAGCGCACTACGATCATCTCGGTGTCCGTCCCGATATGCCGGGAGACAACATTTACAACGGAGCTGTCGATAACGCCACGGGATGCGGCATCCTGCTAGAAATTGCCCGGGCGTTCAGCGTTGCCAGGGATCGTCCGCCCCGCTCGATCATTTTTGCTTCGGTCACCGCGGAAGAGCAGGGATTGCTGGGATCAGAATATCTCGGCAAGCATCCGCCGGTTCCGGCAGGAAAGATTACGCTCGATTTGAACTTCGACGCGGTCCAGCCGGTCGGCGAGCCGCAGGAAGTGGAAGTCTCTGGTTCGGAGCGAACCACGTTCTATCCGTGGGTGCAGGCGACTGCGAAGGAGTTTCGTCTGGCAATCCGTCCGGATGCCAGCCCCGGAGCAGGGTACTATTACCGCTCCGATCATTTCAGTCTCGCTCGCGTGGGAATCCCGGCCTTTTCCATCAATGAAGGGGTAAAGTTCAAAGGTCATGACGCAAGCTGGGGTGTCGCACAAAATGAAGATTACGTTAAGAACCACTATCACCAGCCGAGCGATGAGTATCATCCCGAAATGAATTTCATCGGCGACGCGGCGATGGCGCGCTTCGGATTTGCTCTGGGATGGGAGGCCGCCGGATTAACGCGCCTCATCGGTTGGCAAAAGGGCGATGAGTTCGAAGGCGCCCGGATCGGAAGTGAATAGGAAGCAAGGTTTATCGCCGGCCCATTTTGAATGTGCGAATTCAGCCTCCAGGGCCCTATCGTTTAGCCCGATCCAATTCCTCCGTAACCTAGGTAACTTTAGGCGTTGCTGTGCGCGTGCTAGCCTCGATATGCGCTGGCTTATCAGCGACTTCGGACCGTTTTAGCTCTCACGATGCCGCGTCTCCCCATCTTTCGCCTGGGCAAGCAGCCGGATAGACTTCCGCTTCCGGAACTGGTCGCAGCTGCTCCATCCATCGCACTCGAGGGCTTATCGGTTGGCGTCGACAATCTGCGGCATGATGTCAGCCTCAGCCCACGTTTTGTTGACGCGGCCCGAGCGCAAGTCATGCGTCTGATCGTGCGGTACGGCGAGCTGGAAGGTTTGCTCGCCGCTGAGGCCAAACCGCAAAGCCAGGCGCCGGAATGGTTGCGAGCTGCTGCTGTTCCCAAAACCGATCGAACAACTGCCGACAAGACTGACTGGAAGCCGCTGCTGACCGAGCTGCACCTGGCCGCGTTGAATCGAGCCAAGAAGGAAGAAAATATTGCGCTCGATCTGCTGGCACGGCTTGCGATTACCAAATTCCTTAGGCTCGAGATGCAAGTGCAGTTCGCACAAGTGCTCGAGCGCTGCCGGGTTCTGCTTAAAAACTACGAGGGCATTCGCCACGGCAAAGCTGTCGAGTACCGCGAGCGCGTGGCGGCTTTCCAGGTGCGGAAGAAGATCATCCTGCGCAAAACCGGCCAGGACCTTTTCGAGACCGTTCGCGAAATCGAGAAAGAGACTCTGGCGCGCACGCGCCGCTCCTTCTTTGGAGGGTCGGGGGTGAGTGAGACCAATACTCCCGACATGGCAGCGAACCCGGAGCAAAGCACAACGGCCATCAACGTTTCCTTGGCCAGCTATGGCCTTTTTGTGAATCGACTGGCGTTCTCAGAGGATGGCCGCGACGATTTTCTCTGTGCCGAACACTATGTCATGCTCGGCAACTGGGAGCGCGACCCTGATCGTTATCCACGCCTGCAGGATATCGTGTGGAATTTCATGCGGTCGCTTTATGGCGAGGAAACCAAGACTGAGAGCATTGATGGCTGGATATGCGTTCCAGAAAATGCTCGCTCTTTGGTCGGGACGGGCACGCCCGATGACTCTACGCCAGAAGGCTTAGCCCAGCAGGAGCGGCTGGCGAAGTGGGTGCGTCTGCTCGAGGATGAGCAGGTCATCGAATGCGTAATAGCTTCCTACCACACCCTGCCGCTGCTCAGCGAGTACGCGCCGCGCATCAACCCACAACAGTTGAAGAATGCACTAATTTCCCGGCCAGAGTGCGATCGCGTCGAGCGCCTGATTCAGGAGCACGGCAAGCTCTCGCCCAACAGCCTTTACGCGGCGGTGGCCAAGGTTGCGGGTTGCCGCGGCGCTGAGCGTGCGAAAACCGCGGCCCGTTTCCTGCAGGATTTTTCTCTTTATCATCGGGACCTGCGCCGGCTGGAGACTCTTCTCGCGGCGCTGGATTCCGTCAATGTCGTCACCACTGAAAAAGTGCGTGAGCTTTCGCGCGTCAACGGGACGCTCTACGAATTTCTGTTGCCGGATGAGCAGCAAGAGCGGCCGGAACAAGATCGCGTGCTTCGTCATGTTGTCATCAAGGCGGACGTTCGCGACTCAACCCGGCTAACGCGAACTTTGATGGAGAAGGGACTCAACCCAGCCTCTTACTTCAGCCTTAATTTCTACGACCCGGTGAACAAGCTGCTCGGAAAATACGGCGCACAGAAGGTGTTTCTGGAAGGTGACGCCATCATCCTCGCGATCATCGAGCACTCGGGCGAACCCGAACTCGCCGTTAGCCGCGCCTGTGTCCTGGCTCGCGAGATGATCGAAATTGTGCGTGGCTATAACGAACTGATGCGGCGTTCGCAGATGCCGGAACTAGAACTGGGCGTGGGAATCACGTTGCAGGAATCGGCGCCGCTGTACTTGATGGATGGCGAGCGGCAAATCATGATTTCCGAAGCGCTGAACGAAAGTGATCGGCTTTCTTCCTGCAATAAGCGGGCACGCAAGGTGATGGAGCCGCAAGCCGGTCCGTTTCACGTGTATGCGTTTCAGTCGCGCGATGCCAGCGAGTCCACGAATCCGGAAGATTCCGTAATCAGCTACAACCTGGGTGGCATCCGCATGAACGAGGCCGCATTCCGCAAGCTTGAGCAGGAAATTTCGCTCATCCCGTTGGCGGTGAAGCTGCCGCCGTCAGTATCGGCTGAGAAGGGCGAGTACAAACTTTTGAGCGGCACGGTGCCGGTGGACCGAGACATCTTCCGCAAGATCGTGGTACGCGAGAGCCGCATGCCTCGTATCAATCTCGAGGATTTTTCGGTCCTGGGCTGGACCGATCGCACCTATTACGAAATTTGCACAGACCCCGGAATCTACGCCGCTCTGGAAAAAAAGAAGGCTGCAGCCCGCTAACCCACTGTGGAAATCGGAACGGATCGCGTTCTGATCCATTGAAATCAGCGATAGCTCCATTCGTTAGAAGCCTGAGCTGATCTTGGCTGGTCGAAAGGGAATCCAGAAAGTCGCGTCTACGTCCACAGGTGAGCCTTTCTTAGTTGCCGGCTCGAATTGCCACTTGGCAATCGCTTGGCTCGCATAGGAATCGAGGCGTGGGTCCGCGCTGCGCAGCACGCGAATGTCGCCAACCGTGCCATCCTTGCGAATTACCGCGTAGAGAATCACCGTTCCACCGACATTCTGTCGCATGAGCTCGAGAGGGTAAGCGGGATCGACCTTGCGGGTCGGCGAAGGAGCGGAGAGGTCCTCGTCAGACGATGTGGCGGCATAAGCCGACGCTTCAGCGCGGCTATCGGAATGAATCGAATCGGAAGCGTGCAGCGGCGCGAAGCGAATGATCCAGCTTCCGCCTGCCGAGCTTAGGTTCGGCATGTTGAGACTGAGCGAGTAAAACTTGCGGCCGCCGAAAACCGTCCGTTCTTCTTCGGAAAGCTTGATCGAGTTTTCCGAATGCGGTCGCGCCGAAATTCGCGGCGGGCGAAGATCGGCGATCAGATTGGGATTCACCGCATATGGGTTCTCGGTCGCTGCCGGATGATCGCCGGAAACCGTCGAGGAGGGGCTCGCTGCGGCTTTACCGACATAAAGCCCCGGGGGGAGATCACTTTTCTTACTGGCCGACCCGCCTGCGTCTCCGCTCGTGGCTCCGCCGCTGCCAACAGCACCCGTAGCCCCCCGATGCCCACCGGGCGTTGTAGCAAAACTGCCGCGGCGATTGCCTGCGACTGGTTGAGGAGGAGCTGTTACCGCGGGGTGCAAGCTGAGCGCGATCATGTTCGCTCCAGATCGCACGTTACCCGGGGCACCGACGGAGGGTGGCGGCGCGATAATTCGCGCGGATTGTTCTTTTAACGGCGATCCGGTCCTACCTGCGCGCTGCGCGTCCAGAGAGAGCTGGGGTGCTGGTGCAATCACCGTGCTGCGCCCGATATCGAGATCGCCAAACCGGCGTGAAGAATCGGCGGCCATTTCCGGTGGTGGGGCGATTACTGAGAGTTGCGGGGTTCTCTCCCGTTGGTCCGACGGCGGTATCCGATCCGCGACCTCGGGCGGAGGCGCTACGATTGCCTGATCGATCCTCGGAGCGAGACGCGATATCTCGGATGCAAGAACCACTGGAGCGGGGGCAATTGGCATCTGTGGTTTTTGCGACCACGCTACAACGTTCGGCAACGGCACGTCGCGGTGCAGGTTGACTTTAGGCGGCGTAACGACAGTTTGGGAATGGTTTTCTGCCTCTGGCGGCAAAGAAATGATTGGCTGCGCCGAGTATTCTGGATCGGCTTTTCGTGCGGGGGCCGGATTCGCGCGACGAGTGTCAATTGGGGGCAGGTATTCCGAGGGCGAATAAGTCAGGACATCGGCATGGGTGAAGGTCGGTTCGGGGATGGCCTGTGGCTGGAGAGAGAGAAAGCGCGACCCTGCCCAGATCGCGAAAATAACCACAACGTGATAAACGCCCGATTGCAGGAACCGCCGCCAGGGAAGGCCGCGATGCACAAACACATCGGGCCAGAAATCGGCTCGATTGTCCTCCATTGGGATCGCTCGGCTAGCCGAGAACAGTTCGCGCAAATTCCGAAAAAAGTTGCCCCACCAGGAATCGGGTACCACCAGCAGTCGCAGCTCCCGCACCGGCAGCTCGTTTTTCTCAATTTCGATCGTGTCCTGGGCCTGCTCCTGCATCGTTCTATCTTAGTTGCTGGGAGGCTGTCCTGTCCGGTTAGTCGCAAGTAGGAAGGGCACGGGGTTGTTGCAAACGGTCGACCACACTTTTCCATCTTCTCGGCCTACCCGCAACGTTCTCTATCCCCTTCCTCTTCTATTGGATTCCTCCTCGAATCGCCGCTGACATCAACACAGCATCCTTATGAAATCTTTAGAAGTTCCTTAAACAACTCTTATGGCCGAAGCGGTCTACTTGAATGTTTCCGCACAAGTAGGGCGTGTTGGAGCAGAACTGATGTGGGTGTCGATTGTGTTCACAACCATCTCCGTTCTCGGAGAAGCGTTCTTGATTCGGTTTCTAGTGGCGCTGCTTCGCGAGAGTGGTCGATTCACCGGCCGCCGGCGAATTCGATTTAAACTCGAACGTAAGCGCAGAATTGTTCGATACGACAAGAGCGACAACCCTGCCTGCAATTCGACCGCTGATGGCAAAATGCGTGGTCCGTACGCTGCTTTACTCGGGAGCGAAATTCATGCGAAAGAGTGTTCACGTCTTATTACTCTCTCCGTTCTTCCTGCTGCTGGCCATGACCGCCGGCGCTCAAAACCTGGTGACGTCCCCGTCTTCCGACAGCGCTGGTTCTTCCAATGAACGAGCCGAGCAACAGGAAATAAGAAACGAACTGAAGGCCTTGCGGGAAGAAGTGGAGCGCCTGCGCGCTGAAGTCGAGCAACAGAAGGCAGCCGCGATGGCGAAACCATCGCCGGTCGCGGGATCAGCTCCAGTCGGCATGAGCGGGGCTGTAGCGGCCGCCGTCACAGGCGCAGCTACTCCAAATTATCCGGTGGCGCACACCGGCAATGCTTCGCCCGCGGTTGTTGCCTCGGCTGTGACAGCACCCTCGCCGTCTCTTCCCGTTCCCACGGCCGAGCAGACCTCTGCACCGGCAAACCCTCCGGCCAAGATCAAAATCGCGCCGTTCTCCGATTGGGATTGGACCTGGCTCAATGGCAATCCTCGCACTAAGGAAGCGGCCTTCGATTCGAAGTTTTTCACTCCGGAGATTCGTGCCGATGTGTCTTATACCTATGACTTCAACAAGCCGCGGGATAACTCAATCAGCGGGTCGAGCGAGATATTCCGCTCCAACGAAATCCAGCTCGAACAACTCGGCGTGGGCGGAGATTTTCACTATGACAATGTTCGGGCGCGGTTGATGACGCAGTTTGGCATGTATTCGGAAACCACCCCGCGCAATGATCCAAGTCCAGCGAAAGGACAGTGGGATCTCGACACGGCTTACCGTTACATATCGGAGGGCTACGGTGGCTACCACATCAACGCCTTGGATGGCATCAATATCGATGCCGGCATTTTCATGTCCTATATCGGTCTTTTCAGTTATTACAACTTCGACAACTGGGCCTATCAACCTTCGTATGTTTCCTCAAACACGCCTTGGTTTTTTAACGGACTGCGCGTGCAGATCTTTCCCAACCCCCATTTGAAGATCGAACCATGGGTGATCAACGGATGGCAATCGTACGGTTCGGCGAACTCGCGCAAAGGCTTAGGCGGGCAGATTAAAGCCACGCCGTATCCGTGGATGAACATCATCTCCAACAATTACGGTCTGGGGCACGATGACCTTTATGTTCCCAATCGTGCACGCATTCACACCGATGACAGCGTCGAAATCAAATACTTCGACAAGCCGGAGAATCGCCTGGACAAGATGGCGGTTACCTTCACGGGCGACATGGGATGCGAGTTTGGCCCGAGCACGACCACTTCGGCGGGTGTCTATATACAGGGCGTCGGCTGTCACGGCGACACCAGGGATCCGAAATCCGTTGGTGGCGATCATTTCGGCGCGGGAATTAATCCCAAGCAGAGCTTCATCGGCTTTATGTTGTACAACCGCATGTGGTTCCACAGGGACCGGTATGCGTTGACCGTAGGCGGCGGTGCAATCAACAACCCCGGCCGTTACCTGGTTCTGGATCCGCCAATCAATGGCGAAACGGCGGAATCGGCGGCAATTAATGCCCCCTATTTCACGGGCAATCCCAGCGACCCGTTTAAAGCGTGGGACAGCTCGATCACATTTGACTACATGCCCAGTCAGTACATCACTTTCCGCTGGGAGTACGACTATCGCCATGCCAGCGTGCCCTATTGGTCGGGAGCCGGCGGAGTTACGCCGCCCGGTTCCGGAGGCGTGCCCTACACCAACAACGGGTATCCGCAATTTTTCGCATGCAACGATGGAAATTCATCCATGCAATTAACCCTTGGGGCGGCCCAAACCTCCTGTGCAGCCCAGGGCAGCACGGTGTGGTTCCCGGATTTGCGACGGGATGAACAATTCGTGGATTTCGATATCCTCGTCAAGTTTTAAGCGGAGAAAACAATGGAAGACATTCTTTGGATAGCCGTTACGGTCGCATTCTTCGCAGTTTCTGTTGCGTACGTACGCTTCTGCGATCGCGTGAAGTAAGACTCGAAAATTATCGAGTGAAATCGGAGAACGATATGAGTTGGGAATCGATCATCATGCTCATCGTCAGCGCGCTGACTATGGTTTATCTGTTTTATGCGCTGCTGCGTCCGGAGAAGTTTTGATATGACGATCAATGGGTGGCTGCAGATTCTGTTTTTCCTCGCCCTGGTGTTTCTGGTGACCAAGCCGATGGGCGTATACATGGCGCGGGTCTTCAACCGCGAAAAGACCTTCATGGACCCAGTCATGCGCCCCATCGAGCGCGTGATCTACCGCCTGACTGCTGTCGACGAAAATCATGAGATGCGCTGGACCGAATACGCCATCGCCATGCTTTTGTTCAGCGCTGTATCGATGATTGTGCTCTACGCTATCCAGCGGCTGCAGGGAGTACTGCCATTCAATCCGCAGAAATTCGCCGGTGTCACGCCCACGCATCTGGCTTTTAACACGGCGGCCTCGTTCACCAGCAACACCAACTGGCAAGCCTACTCGGGTGAATCAACCATGAGTTATTTCACCCAAATGGCAGGACTGGCCTTTCATAACTTCATCTCTGCCGCAACCGGAATCGCGCTCGCGATTGCATTCATACGTGGCATCGCCCGGCGCCAGATGCAAACCATCGGCAATTTCTGGGTCGATATGGTTCGCAGTTGCCTCTGGGTATTGCTGCCGGTGTCGATCGTCGGGGGGCTCGTTTTGGTGTCGCAAGGTGTGATTCAGAACCTTCGTCCCTACGACAAAGCCGCTCTGATCGAGCCCATGCAGGTGCAGAAGACCGGCCCTGACGGGAAACCTATGGTTGGTCCCGATGGCAAGCCGGTCATGGATACCATCACCCAACAGACCATCGCTCAAGGTCCGGTGGCCTCGCAGGAGATCATCAAGGAATTCGGCACCAATGGCGGCGGCTTTTTCAACGCCAATAGTGCGCACCCGTTCGAAAATCCAACGCCGCTAACCAACTTGATCGAGATGCTCGCGATCTTCACGATTGGCGCAGGTCTTACCTACACGCTTGGCCGCATGACCGGTTCGCAGGCGCATGGATGGGCTGTGTGGGCGGCCATGGCAATTCTATTTATGGCTGGCTGCGTAGTTGCCTATTGGGCTGAGGCGCGTGGGAATCCACTACTCGCGGGTGTCGATCAGCGAGTCACCGCCTCGCAGTCCGGCGGAAATATGGAAGGCAAAGAAGTCCGCTTCGGAATGGCAAACAGTACTCTATTTGCCACTGTCACTACCGATGCCAGTTGCGGGGCCATCAATGGTTGGCATGATTCCTACACGCCTCTCGGCGGCCTGGTACCTCTCGCCAACATGATGATGAGCGAAGTCATCTTTGGGGGCGTCGGTTCGGGCGTGTACGGCATGTTGATCGACGTTGTGCTCGCCGTCTTCATCGCCGGGCTGATGGTAGGCCGCACACCGGAGTATCTCGGCAAGAAGATCGAAGCCTACGACGTCAAGATGGCGATGTTATTCGTCCTCGTATTCCCGCTGGTCATTTTGACCTTTGCTGCGATTTCTTCCGTCAGAACATTCGGCACGGCGGGCATTTCCAATCCCGGCCCGCATGGATTTACGCAAGTGCTTTACGCCTTCGTCTCGGGAGCGGCCAACAACGGCTCCGCCTTCAACGGATTAACCGTGAATACGCTGTGGTACGACACCGCCATTGGCTTCGACATGCTGCTCGGCCGGTTTTTCATGATGATTCCCATGCTGGCCATCGCGGGAAATCTTGCCCAGAAAAAATATGTTCCGCCGTCATCGGGCACGTTCCCTGTGACAACGCCGTTGTTCACGGTGCTCCTTATCGGCGTAATTCTGATCGTCGGGGCGCTCACGTTCTTTCCGGCGGTGAGCCTGGGACCGCTTCTTGAGCATCTGCTCATGGCCGCGGGCAAGACTTTCTGAAGGACTCTTTATGGCAATGACGCAAACGGCTGTTTCCGAAGTGCAATCGATCAACCTCGGGCCCTCGCCGCGAAAGCATAAAAAGAAGGCTGTCTGGGAATGGAAGATTGTCCGGCGCGCAATCTGGGATGCGATTTTGAAGTTGAACCCGCGCACGATGATGGGCAATCCCGTCATGTTCGTGGTGGAAATCGGCAGCGTGATCACAACGGCACTGCTATTCCGCAAGAGTGGAGATTTCAAGTTCAACCTGCAGATCACTCTTTGGCTGTGGTTTACGGTGCTATTTGCGAATTTTGCCGAGGCGATGGCTGAAGGCCGCGGCAAAGCGCAAGCCGATGCGTTGCGTCGCGCCAAAGCCGAGACCATGGCCAACCGCCTGCTCCCCGATGGCAAACTCGAAACGATTCCCGGCTCGAAACTGCGTTGCGGTGATATGTGCCTGGTTGAGGCGGGAGAATTCGTTCCCGGCGATGGCGAGATCGTCGAAGGCGTGGCTTCAGTGGACGAGTCGGCGATTACGGGAGAATCTGCGCCAGTGATTCGCGAAGCGGGCGGGGATCGTTCGGCTGTCACCGGCGGGACGCGCGTGCTATCGGACTGGATCAAAGTAAAGATCACTTCCAATCCGGGCGAGACCTTCCTCGATCGCATGATTGCGCTCGTGGAGGGCGCTGAGCGACAAAAAACTCCAAACGAGATCGCGCTTAATATTCTGCTCGCGGGTTTGACGATTATCTTCCTGCTTGCAGTTGTTACGTTGCAGCCATTTGCCATTTACTCCGGCTCTCCGCAGACAGTCTTCGTGCTGGTCTCGCTGCTGGTGTGCCTGATTCCAACGACGATTGGTGGTCTGCTATCGGCCATCGGAATCGCCGGCATGGATCGTCTGGTGCAACACAATGTGCTCGCCATGTCCGGCCGGGCAGTCGAAGCGGCTGGCGATGTGAACACCTTGCTCCTGGACAAAACCGGAACGATCACCCTGGGCAATCGGCAGGCGACCGAATTCGTGACGGCTCCGGGAGTGACAGAGGCAACGCTGGCCGATGCAGCACAGCTTTCTTCCCTCGCGGATGAAACTCCCGAAGGCCGCTCGATTGTGGTTCTGGCAAAAGAGAAATACGGTTTACGAGGAAGGGAAGTGGGATCGCATGATGCCGAGTTCATCCCCTTCAGCGCGATGACACGTATGTCCGGGGTGAATCTTGACGGCCGTTCGATTCGCAAAGGCGCAGCCGACGCGATTGCCAAATATCTGGAAGAACTGGGAAGTTCCCTTCCCAAGGAAGTGCGGGAGAGCGTGGATACCATTTCGCGCTCCGGCGGTACGCCTCTGGTTGTCGCGGAGAATAATCGCGCCCTTGGTGTGATTCAGTTGAAAGATATCGTCAAGGGAGGTATGAAACAGCGCTTCGATCAGTTGCGGGCGATGGGTATCAAAACGGTCATGATCACCGGCGACAACCCGCTGACTGCGGCTGCGATTGCGCGGGAAGCGGGTGTGGATGATTTCCTCGCCCAGGCTACGCCGAAGGAGAAGATGGATCTGATTCGGAAAGAGCAATCCGACGGCAAACTCGTCGCCATGACCGGTGACGGAACCAACGACGCCCCCGCGCTGGCTCAGGCCGATGTTGGAGTGGCCATGAATACCGGCACGCAGGCTGCGAAAGAAGCCGGCAACATGGTCGATCTTGACTCGAATCCGACCAAGCTCATCGAAATCGTCGAAATCGGCAAGCAGTTGCTGATGACTCGCGGCGCGCTGACTACATTTTCAATCGCAAACGATGTGGCCAAATACTTCGCCATCATTCCCGCCATGTTTGCCGGAACCTTTCCGGTGTTGAATGCGTTGAACATCATGCAGCTGAAAACGCCAGAATCGGCCGTGCTCTCGGCGGTAATTTTCAACGCCGTCATCATCATCGCTCTGATCCCGCTGGCTCTGCGCGGAGTGAAATATCGCGCCATGGGCGCGGCCGCGCTCTTGCGCAATAACCTTTGGATCTACGGCGTCGGCGGAATCATCATCCCGTTTATCGGCATCAAGCTGATCGATATGCTGATCACCAGAATCGGTCTGGCGTAGGAGTTATGTCATGAAAAAAAATCTTTTGACTGCATTCTTGATGACCATCGCAACCACCATCTTGTTGGGCATCATCTACCCGCTTGTGGTCACAGGAATCGCCCGGGTTTTGTTCCCGAACCAAGCGAATGGTCAATTGATCGAGGTGAACGGCAAACTGGTGGGATCTCGCCTTCTCGCTCAGGGTTTTACAGGCGCCAGCTACTTTCATCCGCGGCCTTCGGCGGTGAACTACGACCCGACCAACTCAAACGGCTCGCAACTCGGCCCTACAAATCATCAACTGATTGATCGCGTGAAAGGCGACGTGGCCGCATTGCAAGCTGAGAATCCCGGGACTCCAATACCGATCGATTTGGTCACGACTTCCGCATCGGGATTCGATCCGGATATCACCCCGGCGGCGGCGGAATTCCAGATTCCGCGAGTGGCTAAAGCGCGTGGAATGAGTGAGGATTCCCTTCGCCAGCTCGTTCGCCAGCATACCGAAGGCCGCCAATTCGGATTCCTCGGTGAGCCGCGTGTCAACGTCCTCGAGTTGAATCTCGCTCTGGACCGTACTCCGGACAAGCTGGCCTCTCGTTGAAAAAATCTCGCTAACCTCCTCTGCGGCAGTGTTTTTGCCCGCATGCCGTCGGGGTAGGTTCTCCCAGGCGCTCGCCCAAAATCCTTACAACGGTTACTTCGTTAAGCCTTGCATAAGTCATTGTTATTGAATGACTTGACATGGAAAACGAAAGTGACCTTACAGCTTCGCGCCGGCCTCGATATCATCGGACGGAAGCTTTTTTATCCGTGACGGTAACAACTATGAAAAGACACTTGGGGCGACTTAACGCGGCTGCGATATTGGCCATTCTGCTAGGGCTGACCGCCCCGCTTACGCTGCGGGCACAAGATGCGCAGATCGCGCCGGATTCGCAGAGTGCCCCGAGCGCGCAACCCGTCGACGACCAGGATCCCCCTGGCCGCGTGGCGCAACTCAGTGACGCCGAGGGGGACGTTTCGCTTCAACCTGGCGGGGAGAGCGACTGGATCCAGGCCGAGCTTAATCGACCACTGGTGAGTGGCGACAATCTCTGGGCCGATCAGAATTCGCGCGCCGAACTTCATATTGGATCAACCGCGCTTCGCCTCGGCGCAATAACCGGAATTACACTGCTTGAAGTCAGCGACCATGCAACGCAGATTCGGCTTGTTCAGGGTTCACTGATTGTAAGCGTCCGCCACGTCGAGAGCGACTATTCCTACGAAATCGATACACCCAACGTTGCGTTTGCAGTGATGCAGCCGGGCGACTATCGCCTCGACGTTGACGCGCAAGGCGTGCGAACGGATGTTACGGTTTGGCGAGGCCGCGGAGAAGTTACTGGCGGAGGTTCGTCCTATACCGTGGCTGCCGATCAGCACGTGACGTTCACGGGAGGCGATCAGCTGACTTACGATGTTGGCCAGGTTACGGCTAACGATGGTCTCGACACATGGGCTTTCGATCGCAATCAGGCGGAAGATGAATCCGATGCGGCCAACTACGTTTCGCCCGAGACCACAGGATATGAGGACCTCGATGCGTACGGTGACTGGACGTACATTGCGGGTTATGGTCCCGCCTGGCGGCCCCGGCAAGTGATCGCTGGCTGGGCACCGTACCGCTTCGGTTATTGGACCTGGGTCGGACCGTGGGGATGGACCTGGGTTGCAGAAGAGCCGTGGGGTTTCGCGCCGTTTCATTACGGACGGTGGGCATTGAGCGATTCGACGTGGTATTGGGTTCCCGGACCGGCGGCGGTTCGACCGACCTATGCGCCGGCTTTGGTTGGGTGGGTCGGTGGAGGCCCCGGAACGCGCTTTTCTTTTGGAGCAGGAGTCGGCTGGTTTCCACTTGCTCCCGGCGAAGTCTTCGTTCCGGCTTATCGGACGAGCCGCACGTATATGAACACCGTCAATCTCACCAACACGCGCGTCGAGATGACGAAGATCGCCAATGTCTATAACACAGCCGTGGTCAACCACGCCCCGATTGATTTTGCTTATGCGAACCGCGCCGTGGCTGGCGGTGCGACGGTGGTTTCGCGCGATACATTTATTAACGCGCGGTCCGTAGCGCACAATGTCGTATCGGTTCCAGAGAAAGAGTTGGCGGCCACTTCCGTTTCGCACAGCGCTGGTCTCGAACCCGTGCGCGCCAGCGTGATCGGTTTTGGAAAGCCTGTCGGAGATAAACCTCCATCGGCAATGGCGAGCCGTCAGGTAGTCTCGATCCGAACTCCGACGCCCATACCGAGTTCTCCCGGTGAAAACGAAGCGCAGACCTCGAGGCGTTTGAACCAAGCGGCACTCGTGCGGCGGCAGTCTCCAGGAACGCCAGTGCCCATTCCGAGTGCGGCAGCTCGGCAAGCTGAAATGCAGGATGGTTTCCACCCATTTAGTTCTCCTTCTGCAGAAAACAATCAAACGAAGATGCAGCCCCGAGTCTGGGAGGAACAAGGCACGCCCGAGCCTCCAAGCGAGGCGCACGTCCAACCTCAGGCGCATGCATCGTCTCTCAGTGAAATGCATCCGCCACAGCAAAAGCAATCATCGTCACAACAGCAGCAGCAGCGATCAAATGCAGTTTCTAAACCAGCCGCTCCGGTTCGGACCCAAAATGACCAGCAGCAGGAGAAATTCAGCTCTTGGCATCAGCAGCAATCCTGGTCGCCATCTTCATCGGGCCAGAAATCGGCGTCCTCAAGCGCCGCGGTCAAAACCAGCAGCAGTCCGCCTCCGCCCCCCAAATAGCGTTTGACGCGCACCCGCCGGGTACGGTGTGATAGGGGCGCATGCGACCCAGCTCGCGGGCGAACCGGGTACAAAAAGCAAGAGAAGTAATCTCGGCCGGGAGGACTGATACTTTATCGGATCCCCGGGCATTTACTTTTCCGCGGTAGCCCGCCATCACACAATGAGCGCTTCCTTTACCACCGAGCATAAACGTCCAGCCTTGAACTGGATGGACTTTCTCTGGCTAATTCTTCTGGTCGGCCTCGCCGTGCTTCCCCCGGTAAGGGAATATCACAAACAGCTTACGCTGCTGGCCATCGGCGTTGTGCAGGTCAGTGAAGGGTGGTTGGTGGCGCGTTTTCCGCGGCGTGGAGCATGGTATAGCGTGGCCCTGAAAATCGCGCTTGCAACGCTGCTCATCGATCACACTGGAGAGACGGGTATCAACAGCAGTTATTATCCGATCTTTTATGTTCCGGTTGTTACCGCCGCAGAGTATTTCAGTCCGTGGGGAACCTTGCTGTGGACAGTGGTCGCGTCGGCTGCATACTGCTCATATCTCTATCCGGCGCTACAGGAGTTTGAAATCACGCCGGAGGGGTACGGGCTGCTCGCCATCCGGATTCTTTTCTTTTTCCTGGCCGCGATGGTGGTCAATCGATTCGTAGTGGAGAATCGCCGCCAGATAAAGCGTTATCAGGAACTGGCCGAAACGCTGGCTGAGACCAATCGCCGGCTGGAGCAGGCGCAGGAAGAAGCGCGTCGTTCGGAGCGGCTGGCGGCTTTGGGACAAATGTCGGCGGGCCTCGCGCACGAAATCCGCAATCCGCTCGGCGTGATCAAAGGATCGGCCGAGATCCTTCATCAGAAGCTGGCCGATTCCAATCCGCTGGCGACGGAACTGGCCGATTACATTTCCTCGGAGACCAACCGTTTGAGCGCACTCGTTTCGCGCTTTCTCGACTTTGCGCGGCCGTTGCATGTGGATCTGGTTCCGCAGGAAATTACTGCGGTGCTGGAGCGAGCCTTGCAGTTTGTCTCGCTGGCGCGAAAAGACGAATATTCACGGGTGCATGTCGAAAAGCATTTCGACCCGAACCTGCCCTTGGTTCCTCTGGATGAAGGTCTCTGCGAGCAGGCGTTTGTGAATCTTATCCAGAATGCCTTCGATGCGATGGCGAACACGGAAGGGAGTCTGCGCGTAACTGCGGCGACGGCAAGGTCAGCTGAGCACGAGGGCGTCGAAGTTCGGATCGAAGATACCGGCCCGGGAATTCCCGAGGAGTTGCGGGAGCAGATATTCAATCCCTTCGTGACCACCAAGAAAACCGGCGTGGGACTGGGGCTCTCGATTGTTTCCAGAATTGTGGATGGCCATCATGGAACCATTCGGCTTGAAAGCGCCGAACAAAACCGGCATGGGGCAGCCTTTGTACTCTTTTTCCCAGTAGCCGCTGAAGCTGTGGCCGAGGCCGCATCTTAATTATCAGCCCGGTGTTTGCAATTGAAGAGACAGCCTCACACAAAAGTATGCCAACGATTTTGATCGTCGAGGATGAAGCTAAAATGCGGCGCCTGCTGGAACTGAATTTGGGCGACGATGGCTTCACTACGCTTTCCGCCGGAGATGCTGAAGCGGGAATGAAGCTATTGCGCGAAAACTCCGTCGATCTGGTCCTTACCGATCTCAAGCTGCCGGGAATGAGTGGCCTCGAGTTTCTGCAGACGGTCAAGAGCCAGAATGGGGGTTTGCCCGTGCTAGTCATGACCGCATTCGGAACCGTGGAAACTGCCGTGGAAGCCATGAAGGCCGGAGCCAGCGACTACGTGCTCAAGCCGTTCTCGCTGACAGAAATGCGCATCAAGATCCGCAAAGAGTTGGACGTGAGCACTCTGCGGGAACGACTGGAGCAGACCACCGAAGAAAACCGCAACCTGCGGGAAGCGTTGGGTAAACGCTATTCGCATCCCAATATTGTGGCTCGTAGCGCGAAGATGCAGGAAGTGCTGGCCACGGTTGATCGTGTTGCAACTACGAATTCCACCGTGCTGCTCGGCGGCGAAAGCGGCGTCGGGAAAGATTTAATTGCGCGCGCGATCCACGAAAAATCGCGCCGCGCGTCCGGACCATTTATCAAAATCAACAGCACCGCGATTCCGGAGAATCTTCTCGAGAGCGAATTGTTCGGCTACGAAAAAGGTGCGTTCACCGGCGCGAACGTGAGCAAGCCAGGAAAGTTCGAACTGGCGGATAAAGGCACGCTCTTTCTGGATGAGATCGGCGACGTTCCTCCGGCTACCCAGGTCAAGCTTCTGCGCGTGCTGCAGGAGCGCGACTTCGAGCGACTTGGCGGCACGAAAACGATTAAAGTCGATGTCCGGCTCATTGCCGCTACTAACCGCGATCTTCGCGAAGCGCTGGAGCAGGGAACGTTTCGGGAAGATCTGTACTACCGGCTGAACGTCGTTCCAATCGATATCGCGCCCCTGCGGCAGCGCAAGGAAGATATTCCGGAGTTGGCGAATCTTTTTGTTTCGCATTTTGCCGGCGATTCCGGCAAGCCGGTCGAAAGCATTTCGCCAGAGGCGATGCAGATTCTGTTGAATTACCATTGGCCTGGAAATGTCCGCGAGTTGCAGAACATTATTGAGCGAGCCTGCGCTCTCGCGAAGCGAACCGTGCTTGAGGCGTCGGATATTCATCTCGATTCGCGTCCGGCGAAAGCGCCAAACGGCGCCGGCGGATTTCTTCCTGAGGGGGTGACATTGGAGCGGTGGGAAGACGAGATGATCCAGGAGGCACTGCGCCGCGCCAACGGAAACAAAAGCCAAGCCGCGCGATTGCTGGGGCTCTCGCGGAACGCGTTGCGCTACCGGCTATCGAAGATCGGGATCGCCGATGAAGGTGAGAGGGACGCGTGAGATTTTCCGGCTTCTAGTGGCTTTTGAAGCGTTTCAGGCATGACCGCCAACTCTGGCTGAAAACCACCACCTCGGCTGATCCCGGCCACCAATCTCATTCCTGATTCGCTAGTCTCACATAACAATTCCCATTTTCTCAGGAAAACAAACGGTTTATAGCTCTCGCCGGCCTTCGAAGTTTGGCATGCTATTTGCCTTTAGAGGTACGAGTAGATTCGCGGAGTTCCGGGTTAGGAATATCAGTCATGAAAAGTAAATTCATATCGTGCTTGGCAACTTTGACTCTGTTGATCGCGGGCTGCGGCATTGGCCTGTGGGCGCAAACCACCGAAGAAACGCCCGCGCCGTCTGACCAGCCGAGCGCTCCGATGGAGATGGGCCAGCCGGCTCCTCCGCAGCAGCCAGTTCCGCCTCCGCAACCTCCGCAGGGACCGCCGCCTCAAGCTGGGCAGCCGCAAAATATGCCGGAAGCGCAGCCGGGTGGGCCTTCGGGCGAGGCTCCGGCGGAAATCAAGCAAGGCGTTGGTCACATCAGCTTTACGAAAGGCGATGTATCGACCCAGCGCGGTGATTCGGGGACCTGGTCAGCCGTAGTACTGAATCAGCCTGTGTTAATGGGCGACAAGGTTTCCACTGGTCCAAGCGCGCGAGCCGAAGTGCAGCTCGATTACGCGAACATTCTGCGTCTCGGTTCAAATTCGCAGGCGAACATCGCGAACTTCACCAACAGCTACATCCAGATTCAGCTTGCGCAAGGAATAGCCGATTACGCCGTTTTCAACGAGAGCGAAGCTGAACCTGAGATCGATACGCCGAACGTTGCCGTGCATCCCGCACACAAAGATGTAGTCGTACGCGTCGAGATTCGCCCTGATGGCGACACCGTTGTCATCGTGCGCAAGGGCGACATTCAGATTTCCACCCCAAAGGGAATCGCCGACGTAAAAGAAGGCCAGATGGCTACGGTGCGCGGTTCGACTGAAGATGCACAATACCGCATCGCTTCGGCTCCCGACCGCGACGATTGGGACATCTGGAACAGCGAACGCGATCGCATGATCCATAGCGCCCGCGCGTGGCAGCACACCAGTCCTTACTACACCGGCGCAGAAGATCTGGATGGATATGGGAATTGGGAAAATGTTCCGGATTACGGACAGATCTGGGTGCCAAACGAGCCCGATGGATGGGTTCCGTATCGCGATGGAAACTGGGTTTGGGAACCCTATTACGGCTGGACTTGGGTCGGCTACGAGCCGTGGGGCTGGGCGCCCTACCACTATGGGCGCTGGTTATGGTACGGCGGCGCGTGGGGATGGTGGCCGGGGCCAGTTTGGGGACCAGGCTTCTATCGTCCATTCTGGGCACCGGCGTATGTCGGCTTCTTTGGATTTGGAGGTTTCGGCTTTGGAGTGGGCTTTGGTTGGGGTGGTTTCGGCTGGCTTCCGCTCGGGCCGGGCGATTGGTTTCATCCGTGGTGGGGTGGATATTGGGGTCGTTGGGGGTGGGGTGGCTGGGGTGCATACGGCCGATTCGGCGGAATCGCTCCGCTTCACGCCGGTGCTCGATTCTCGAATTTCGCTCACGTCAACGATGCTCACATCGGCGGCGCGCTCTCGACTGTGCGTGCGGGCCAGTTCGGCGCAGGCCATGTCAGCGCAGTCGCGGCTTCGCATGAGCAGATCAGCTCCGCTCGCATGATGACCGGCGGCGTGCCCGTGGTGCCGAGCCATGCAAGCCTATCGGCCAGCGGTCGAGCCGCGGCTCCATCAACGATTCACAGCGGCGCGGCGCAGCATTTTGCGGGCACGCAGACCACCGCGAGAACCGAGTCGTTCTCGCAGCAGACGGCGCGTATGCAGCAATCGATGTCGCAGAACCACGTTTCGTCGGTAACTTCCGGGTCGCGAAGTTCTGAGAGCACGGAATCTCGCGGAGCGACCAGCACGGCAACCAGGCCCAGCGCAGGCACGGATGCTGAAAGCAGAGGCATGAACAACAGCGCGAGCCGCACTGCTGAGAGTGCAAGCCGCGGCTCGACCGCCGCGACTCCTTCTACGAACCGCGGCAGTTGGAGTTCGTTCTCACGTAGCGAGAATGGAGCCAGTTCTGCAGGACGCAATGACAGCTACTGGAATCGCACTTCGCCCAGTTCGAATAATTCGCGGGGATCGAGTTACGGCGGCGCGAGGCCGCAGTTGAGCATGAGGCAGCCGATTGCGCAACCCCGGTCGTCGTATGGCAGCGGAAGCTATCGCGCCTACGGAGGTTTCAGCAACGGCACCCGCGACGAACCAAGCCACGGGTACAGCTCGCCGAGCTATGGCGGGAGCCGAGGCGGATACAGCGGTGGTTCGCATAGTGCGCCCAGTTACGGTGGCCATTCCTCGGGAGGACACTCCAGCGGCGGCGGACATTCGGGCGGTGGTGGACACAAATAAGCTTGTCGGAGGTAGGCGACGTTAGCGACGCAAGTGTAAGTGAAGACGTAAACCAAGTGAAGGTCAGAGGCGAGAAAGGCGTGCTACTCGGCACGCCTTTCTTTTATGCGGCAACTTTTGGCTTACTGCCGCGCATAGGCCGGATTGTCAGGATCAGGAGGATCGTAATCGCGTCCATACTTGTTCTTGTGGGCGACTTCGAGGTTCGATTCTTCGAGCACAAAATTTCCTAGAAAATTATCGCCTGAAGTCACGGTAATTTCCCGCTCAATCGAATGCAACGCAGCCGCAGAAACTGAGGGATGGAATACATGCATCTGATACCGGCCCGGAGCCACGTTGGCAATAGCAACCTCGCCGCGCCAATTGGAAATCGAATAGTACGGGGTCGTGAGCGCTATGACCACAGCGCTCATCTGCGCGTGAATATTGCAGAAGATGTATGAAATCCCCGGCTTGTCGAACTGCACGAATTGCGTAGTGCCGCTCTCGTAGAGCCCGAGATCGAATCGCTTCCCGTCGAACAGCGAAAACACGTTATGAAAAAAAGGGTCATGATTCGGGAATTCGACCTTTCCGCCCGCGGGAATCACCAGCAGCGACGGATGAAAGCTCTTGTCTCTCTGCACCAATTGCGGGATTTTTGAGGGATCCTGGCGGGGAACCTCAGGCGGTGGCGTGGTTCCCAAAGGCACAAGCCAGACCACTGTCTTCGATGCATCGCCAATCGGGTGCCTATTTCGCGTGAGCTGTACCTTCCCCTTCAGCTCCACATTTTGTGCCGCACAAAGGCCGCACAATATCAGCAGCAAACAAGAAACGACGCGAAAATGAGCGCGTGCCCTCAAAACAATATCCCCATGGCAAGGTTGATCTGGTTGGTGCTGCTTGCCGAGGTGTAGACGGGAAACGTGTGTAGCCGCACGAACTCCGCTGAAAGCAGCAGGTCCGAGCGCGGCCGGTAAATGATGTTGCCGAGTTCGCCATGATTGCGCCCGAGGATTGGCGCGAAGTTATTGGCGTCGGTGGCAAAGCCGCGTATGTCGCCGGTAAACGCGTCGTCTTCGCCGAACGCCCCGTTAAGCTCAATCTTCGAAGTGAGCTGGAACTTGAGCTGGCTCCATCCTCCGGCTGAGTTAAGTCCGCGAATACTAGTCGTCGGCTGGTAGGGATTTCCTCCGAAGAGAACCGTTCGCCCGATGCCCGCGCCTAACCCTCCGATTCCACGTCCGCGATAGAATTCGCCCGAGAGGCCAAAGCGGCGCGTGATCGGAATCCTCCAATCCCCCATCCCGCCCCACGCGTCGACATAACGATCCCAGGACCAATTCTGCCGTCCGTAATATCCCGCCGCGCCGAGCGTTAGAGGGTGATCGAATACCGGCATCGACCATGACGTACGCATTGCGTAAGCGGGCTGTCCCGATTGTTCACCGGCCTGCGCGGTACGGTAGTACTGGTTATAGGGAACCTCCCAATCCAGATTGTCTAAAATTCCACCTTGCAGCGTCAGCGTCTGTCTGTCGGTGAGATCAAAATGATGCTCGACGCGAAGCTGCGGAGTCCATCCCCATAGATTCCCGGCATAGGCAAAGGCCGGAATTGCGAGGGATGCAAACGAAGTCGGTGAGAGCGGAGAAATGAAAAGAGAATCCTGGCCTGCGACAACGGACGTATGCTGCCAATCGAGGCGCAAGCTGGCGGTTTGCATACGTGCGATGCCGAAGTTAACCCCATTAGGCGCCGATGGAAATCCACCCGCAAAATCGAAAACGACATTGGCCGAGGTTCTCGCCCCTATGAGCGAAGGGCCGAAAATCTCCAGGCCGATTTCACTCTGCCGCAAAGTCGCTCCGAAGTTGGAGCCCGAACTGCCGGGCGCAACAGGTTGGGCAAAATCCGGCAAGTCGAGATTGTCGGATGTGCCGACATTGTGAAAAGCGTTCATTAAAAGAATGCCGGAAAGCCGCGCGCGATACTTGGCAGCGGTTTCCACCTTGGTTTGGTACTGCTCATTGATCTTCGAGCCCAGCAATTGTGTGGATTCTTCGAGCTTCTGAACCCGCCCGGCAAGATCGCCTGCCGGAGCTGTCGCGGAAGCGCTCTGCACCGGACTTGAGCTCCCGGCTTCGGATTTCACAACGTCCCCGCCTTGCGGCTGCGCTTCCGGAACTGAGAGGCGGGTATTTGCGGAAGCTGCAACGGTGGTCAGCAGCTGTCGCGTTTCTTGCAACTCTTGACGAAGTTCGTGCATTTCTGCGCGAGATTGCGCATTCTCGCTTCGCATCTGCTCGATGATTGCCCGCAGTTCCTGCACCTGCGAGCCGAGTTCCTGCAGCGAAGTCTCCGCCTTCTGCGCCGGCGCCGTTTCCTGGGCAGTGCAGTGGCCAGCGAGAAGCATCGCGAAGGTGGCAACCAACGCCGTTATAAATCTGCGCAGCACAAGGATCTCGAGGTTTATCACACGTCCTCCTGCGCGGCACGCGGATGCTTAAGAATCGAAGAAAAGAAGGAAGCCAATCCGAATGCCGGATTTCAAGTTTTCAACTCACTCGATGGCTATCTACCCGCAGCGGATGATCAGACATTTCACGATCTCCCACGTCGGGCACACCCTCCGGGGATTGCCCCGGAATGGTAATACGGAAAATGGTTCGACTGTCCGGAGTCCGCTCCATCGCGACTTGCCCACCGTGATCCTGCACAATCTTCTGCACTACCGTGAGTCCCAGGCCCGTGCCGTTCTCCTTGCCAAAACTCACAAAGGGATGAAAAAGCTTGTCGCGAATTTCATCCGCGATACCCGGGCCGTTGTCGGAAACCGAGATTCTTACGCATGAATCGATGTATTCGATGCCAACTTGAACTCTCCCTTGGCTGCCCGGTGCGGCCTCGCAGGCATTCAGCAGCAGGTTGCAGAGAGCGCGCTCCAGTTTTCGGGCGTCGAACCAGGCCATACTCGGTCCGTTGCTGATTATCTCGATGCGCGTGCCCTGGTGTCGCGGATGCGTGCGTACCGCCTGCGTGGCGCGTTGCACAGTTTCCACCACGTTGGCGTAGGCCGGGTTGAGAGACTCCCGCGTGCGTGCAAACTCGAGCAGGGAATCGATCAGATCGGTCATCTGATTCACACCCGTTCGGACCTCCTGGTACAACTCTTCTCGTTGGCTGGAGGTGAGCCGGCCGTCGCAAAGGAATTCCGAATTCGCGACTACGGCGGCCAGGGAATGCCGCAGATCGTGGGAAATCGAGCTTGCCATGCGCCCGATTGTGGCTAACTGTTCAGACTCCAACAGAGCTTCCTGGGTTTTCCGCAGGCTTGCCCGCATGCGGTCGAACGCTGAAGTCAGCTCGGCGACTTCGTCGCTCCCGCGAGGATCGAGTGGATGAGCAAAATCACCACGCTCTAGGGCCCGTACCCCCTCGACCAGCGTAGCCAGCGGACGAGTGAACGTATACGAAATGAAAAACACCAGACCGCTGCCGATCAATACTGCAGTGAGACCGAGCAAGAGGAGCAGCCGATTCAGCTTACCCAAGAACTTTGTCGCCTGATCGTACGATCCAAGAACGATCAAATGAACCGGAGTGTCCTGCTGGCCGGAAAGATCGAGCGAAGTCGCCACAAAGTTCTCCGAGCCGACTTCAACGTTGTGCGTGGCCGGCTGCGATCCGGCCGCCAAAGCTACAACTGCGGGGTCCTTGGCCTGGTTTGAAGTCAACGTCGTGGCTACAATTTCATTTCCGTAAGAGAAAGCAACCTGGCTGGCTGCCACCTTGCTGATTTCGCGCGCCAATCGGTTATCGATCTCATAGCCAATCACCAAAAAGCCGAGCAGGGATCCCTCGGTCCGGGAACCGAAATAAATCGGCTGGACGAAGGCCTGATAGAGATGGTGGGCGCCGAACCACCAGTGGCTGGAATCCTCTTCATGCACCGATCGCTCGAAGTATTGCTGGGCAGCTTCCGGAGTGAAGCCTGGCGACCTTGCGTGTAGGGCTACGACCCGTCCGTCCCGATCGGCCAGCACTAGAAGATCGCTGCCCGTCAAAGGCCAAACACTGCGCGACGCGTCCTGGATGGTAGCGGGATCGGTCGCCGTCATGATGGACCGCATAATCGGTAGGTCGGCGACCAGTTCCGCCGCATGCATCAGTGTAGTTTCCCGATCGCGCTGAAAATTCTGAAAGGTCGTCACCGAGTTCTGCAGATCCTGCGCAATCCCTTCTCGAACGTGATTCTGCACGCTATGCCGCACCACGAGCAGGCTCAAAGCGGTGAGACCAAACGTAATCAGGACCATCGACAACAAGAACCGCGTTCTCAGACGGGTCCTGGGCAACAAGGCGCTCCCGAAATGTGGCGGGAAAACAGCTTTCGAGACGGGTTCGAATGCGGAAGGCACGGGGGCTCAGGGAACGAACTTATATCCCATTCCATGCGCGGTGCGGAAGTGGACCGGGCTGGCAGGGTCGCGCTCCAATTTCTGGCGGAGCTTAAGGATGTGGTTGTCTACGGTGCGCGTCGAAGGATAGTTCTGATATCCCCAAACCTCGTTCAACAACTCGTCGCGGCTGATTACCCGGTCGGCATTCTGTACCAGGAACTGTAAGGTCTTGAATTCCTGGGCGGTGAGCACTACCACTTTTCCGTCGCGCTGTACCTCCATCTTCCTTAGATCAACGACGATGCCATCAAAAGCCAGCCGGCTTACATTTGCCGTTTTTGAAGCATGCCGCAAGGCGGTGCGCACGCGCGCCAGCAGTTCCCTGGGACTGAAGGGCTTAGTTACGTAATCGTCCGCGCCTAACTCAAGCAACAGCACTTTGTCAGACACGTCGCTGGTGGCGCTGAGAACGACGATCGGCGTCGCAGGGGAATGCGCTTTAATTTCCTTGCACACGTCGCCGCCGGAGAGTTTCGGCAAGCGAAGGTCAAGGATAACTACTGCCGGCGGTGCCGCGCGAAAGCTTTCGAGCGCCGCCTGGCCATTGGCTTGAACCTCCACCATAAAGCCTTCCGCCTCGAATAGTCGTCTCAGAGCCTTCTGAACTGCCGGATCGTCTTCTACGACCAGAACTTTTCCCGATGGCAAAGTTGGCGCCAGAGTGTCGGATAATCTCGCGGTGCCAAGTGGACTAGCTGTTTGACCCATAAACGCGCCCCCTGCTGATTCGGCCGCTGTGCGATAGGTGTCTGCAACGGCTGATTGCAATCTTCGAAGCTTATCAACGTTTTCAGCGATTTGCAGCGTTTTGGCAGCAGCTTTGACAAATTTTTTACATCTCCCCGGTAGGTAATTAGACTCCAGGCAAGCCACTTGCATTTAAGAGGTAGCCAATTGACGCTCTCGATTGCTGTCAGAGGCCACCTCCCACAACTGAAGTTCTGCCCCCGCATTGCCGATGAAACACAGTAACTGCATTTCGACGCCCGTGGTGTTTTTCGCGCCTGCCACAGCTCGAGATGCGGGAAAAATATGAGGGATTCTGGCGACAAAGAAAGAACTCTCTCGGCTCGTTTGCGGGCAACGACAGACGAATTGCAGGCGTTAGAAAAATTAGTTCTTTCGGGAGACTGCGCTCCGCGAGTGCTGGCTGAGTTCCGCAGTGCTGTGGATAGCATTCGACAAACTGCGTGGGCAGTGCAGCAGTGGAGCGAGTTGCAGCAGCAACATCGCGACCCCTATGCGGTTCTGAGCACATTGTCGACGGAGCGTGTGCGCCGTGCTACACAAATGGCGAAAGAACTGACCGTGGATCTGGAATCACTCGAGCTTGGCTTGGAAACCGAGGGGTTGGAGAATCTCTTCAAGGCGGTTAAACGTCTCTATGAACGGCTGGACCCGCTGTTCCGAAAAAGCTTTGTCTAGTCACCTCAAAGGTGTGCAAAGGCGCGCGCGAAGTCCCATCGATTACTGCGAAAAACGACTCAGATGACCCCGACAAGCGGACTCTTCATCGTTACGTGAGTTTCTTGAGCGATCGTGCCCAGGTTGTGTAGAGTCAAAGCATCTCTTCCATAATCCCTAACCCGTTTGCCCGGCTGGGCTTCTTGCCGGCTCCGGCAGAAGCGCGATCGAGCGCCGCTACCGGACTTTCGCGCTTAATTTGTGGCCTTTTCTTTCTGGCGGCGGTAACGGTCGCTTCGCCCGCAGAACCGAAAGGCACAGGATCCCCTGTGCGCATGCAGGGAGTAGATGCGGTCATCGACCACGCTATCCAGGAGAACAACATCCCCGGCGCTGTCTTACTTGTTGGACACGACGGCCATGTGATTTATCGCAAAGCCTATGGCGAGCGCGCACTCGAACCCCGGCGCGAACCCATGACTCTGAACACCATTTTTGATCTGGCATCGTTGACGAAAGTGATTGTCACCACGACATCGGTGATGCAGCTCGTGGAAGAGGGAAAAATTCGGCTCAACGATCCGGTTGCGAAGTATCTGCCGGAGTTTGCGCAGAACGGAAAGCAAGATGTAACCATCCGGCAATTGCTCACCCATTTTTCCGGGCTCGAGCCAGACCTGGACTTGAAAACGCCGTGGGAAGGCAAGGAAACGGCATATCGCATGGCCTTTGCCGAAACGCCGCAGGATGCTCCGGGCTCAAAATTTACGTACAGCGACATCAACTTCATCGTCCTGGGCGCCCTGATCGAGAAAGTTTCGGGCGAGACGCTCGATGAATACGCGCAGCAGCATATCTTCGCCCCGCTGAAGATGGCGCACACGCGGTACCTGCCTCCCGCCTCGTGGCTGCCAAGAATTGCTCCCACGCAGTATGACGAGAATGAGCACATGCTGCGCGGCATGGTGCACGATCCAACGGCGCGGCGGATGGGCGGCGTGGCGGGGCAGGCAGGGCTGTTTTCAACAGCCGACGATCTGGCGAAATTCGCGCAGGCCTTGCTCGACGGCGGAGACGGAATTCTTTCCCCGCTGTCAGTCGAGAAAATGACTTCTCCGGAACAACCTCCGCTGGCGCCGGTTTTGCGGGGATTTGGATGGGACATCGATTCTCCGTATTCCACGAACCGCGGCGCTCTGTTTCCGGTGGGAAGTTACGGCCACACCGGATTTACCGGGACTTCGTTGTGGATCGATCCAACGACCAAGACGTACGTCATTCTCCTGACCAACGCGGTGCATCCGAGGGGGCAGGGAACTGCGATCGCTTTGCGCACCGAAGTCGCCACGGCGATTGCAGCTTCACTGCGGCTCACGGCCGGCGAAAAAGAAGCTCTGCGGTGGCAAAGCATTACGGGATACAACGAGGCCCAGAGCGCCGAGCGGCGCATGAGCGCTCGCAACGGCAGCGTGAAAACCGGAATCGACGTATTGGAAGAGCGCGCGTTCGATCTGCTGCAGACGCCCGGTAGGAAAACGCGCGTCGGGTTGTTGACCAATCAGACCGGTCTCGATGCGCAGGGACGGCGGACGATTGACGTGCTCGCCCAGGCTCCTGGACTTTCCCTGGAAGCGATCTTCAGTCCCGAACACGGCGTCACCGGAACGATTGATACCACGCAATTGAGCGACACAAAAGACACGGCGACGGGGATCACGGTGTACAGCGTTTACGGTGGCACGGACGCGGCGCGGCGGCCATCGATTGATGTATTGAAGCAACTGGATGCGGTCGTGATCGACATTCAGGACGCGGGCGTTCGTTTTTATACCTATGAAACGACCTTGGGATATTTTCTCGAAGCCGCAGCGCAAGCCGGCACCGAAGTGATTGTGCTCGACCGGCCTGATCCGATTACGGGATCGTTTGCGCAGGGACCGGTTTCAGACGCGGGGCAAGAAAACTTTACCGATTACTGGACGGTACCGGTGCGGCATGGAATGACGATGGGCGAATTGGCAAAAATGTTCAACGCCGAGCGCAACATCAACGCCAAGCTTACAGTTGTTCCGATGGAGGGATGGGAGCGGGGAGACTGGTTTGATTCGACTGGCCTCGAATGGGTGAATCCGTCGCCGAACTTGCGCGACGTCACGGAAGAGGCTTTGTATCCGGGCGTGGCCCTGGTCGAGGGGACGAACGTTTCCGTGGGCCGCGGCACCGATACGCCTTTTGAGTTGCTAGGAGCGCCGTGGATAAAAGGCCGCGAACTGGCTGAGTATCTGAACGCGCGCGGGATGTTTGGAGTCCGCTTCGTGCCAACGTCGTTTACTCCGACCTCGGCGATTTATACGGGCGAGAAATGCGAGGGTGTGAATATCGTGCTGACGGACCGGAATTCGCTGGATGCTCCGGAGTTGGGTATCGAACTCGCGGCTGCGTTGAGGAAGTTGTATCCCGCAGACTACAAGATCGATCGCATGCCGGAGTTGCTGGCGAATCAAGCGGCCTATGACGGGCTGATGGCCGGCATGGATCCGCGGCGCATTGCGCAGGATTGGCAGGAGGGCCTCAATAAATTCGAAGCCGTCCGCGAAAAATATCTGCTGTACAAGTAAGCGCCGCGGAATCGTTTAGCGAATAGAAAATCAGTTGTCCGTTGCGATCTTCCCTCCCTGTTTCAGCGTGCGGTCAAAGAAGTCAGCGGTCGCACCGTAAGTGCGGATCCAGTCTTGCCATCGCAAAAATCCATGAATCTCATCGGGCAGGATTACCTCCTCGAACCCGACGTGCTGTTGTCGCAAGCGCTGCACCAGGTCAACCGTCTGGTTGAAAGGAACATTCCGATCATCATCA
This sequence comes from Candidatus Sulfotelmatobacter sp., assembly GCA_030041415.1. Classification (GTDB taxonomy): domain Bacteria; phylum Acidobacteriota; class Terriglobia; order Terriglobales; family Acidobacteriaceae; genus Sulfotelmatobacter. The sequence goes on along the minus strand of JASHNX010000186.1, from coordinate 7,695 downwards.
CCGTGGATCAGCAGAACCGGCGATTGCCATGTGCTCACGTACGCATCGGGTGAAGACTCCCACGCAAGCTTGACGGCGGCATCTGCATCGGGAGGTTTCAAGCTGAGATTGCCGAAGAACGGTTCTTGTGTAAGAAAGACACTCCAGTCGTGGACGCCATGAAAATCGACTCCCGCCTTGAAAAGATCGGAGTTGCGCGCCAAGCCCATGGCAGTGAGAAAACCGCCGTAAGAACCACCCCATAATCCAATCTTCTCGCCGTCGACCTGGGGAAGAGATTGCAGATAGCGCGCCGCCGCCACCACGTCTTTGTATTCTGCTGCTCCGCGCCAGACGGTATTGGGCGCTTCGCGAAACGCCCGTCCGTACATAACTCCAAGACGATAATTGACCGAGAGAACGGCATATCCGCGGCTCGCCAGATATTCATTTTCTGCGTAGGCATTGTGATAGTAGTCCATGTAGTGGAAGCCGAGCATCATCTGGCGAATGGGGCCGCCATGCATGAATACCAGGCCGGGAATTTTCCCCGTCGCGTTGCGCGGGAGAAACAGTTGGCCGTGCAGCGTGAGGCCGTCTTCGCTTTGAAATATCACCTGCTTTGGCGTGGCGAGCAAATCGGAAGGAAAGTCGCTGGGCAACGCTTGCTTCGTGATCATCTCGCGGCCGCTCGCAGTCACTAAGTATGGCATCGCGGGCGAGGTTGCTGTTGAGCCGAGGCATACAACGCTGCCATCGATCGCCTGCACGGGAGACCATTCGATGGTTTCGCCATGCGTGAGAGCTTGCGGAGCGCCCCCTGCGACTTGCACGCGCCACAAATGGCGGCGGTCGACGTCATCCTGATTCGATGAGTAGATGACCGACAATTTATCCACGCTGGGCGTTACGTCTTCCACGTCAAAATCGCCAGGAGTGAGCAAGACAGGCGAGCCTCCAGAGATGGCGATCGAGTACAAATGATTGCGGCCATCCTGCTCTGAGGCGAAAACGATTTTTCCATCGGCGGTGTAGTTGAGAGAAGCATCTTCTGTAAGCTCGGGCAAGGAATCGTCCGGCCTGTTGCCGCTGCGCCACAAGGGACGCCCGGAACCAATTGCTACATCGGCGATCCACAATGACCATGGCTTGGAACGCACAGGGATCAGTGGCAGCTTGTTCTCGTCTCCCGCCGTGCGCACGAAAACAATCGACTTGCCGTCCGGCGACCAGCGGGGCATGGAATCCTTGTCGACGCTGGGCGCGAGGTAGCGAATCGACTCGCCATCGAAGTCATAAATCGCGATCAGGCTGTGAGCTTCGCGTTGGCTCACAAACGAGACGTGTTTGCCATCGGGCGACCATTTTGGCTGCTGCGCCGCACCTCGCACCAGGGCAAGCACTTTCGCTGGCTTCTTGCCGTCGACACTTGCTAGCCACAGTTTCTTCTTTGCCGACCAGATGGCCCATTTTCCGTCCGGCGAAAGCTGAATGTCTTCGCAATCTTCTTCGGGACAGCCCATTTCGCCAAGAAGCTGCGGCGAGGCTTTTTTTGCATCGATCTCAAGCGAAAAGACCTGCTGCTTGGCTCCTTTTGTCCAGCTCGCGGGATTGGCGCTTTCCTGCGCGTCGTTCAACTCGCTGCCCAGCGCATAGACCACGGTCTTGCCATCCGGCGTGATGCGCAGGCTGGCGATCGGCTGGCCATCGTCTTCGCGGTATTGCGTCACCTGCCGCGCGGTGTGAACGAAGTCAGGGCCGTCGGCGACCCACACGTTGCGGACTCCTTTGGCGTCGAAAACCCATGCCACGCGGCTCGAGCGGGCCGACGAGACGAGTTCACTCGGAAAAGGCGAACTCATCACTTGCTCGAGGGTGAACGAAGCTTGCGCCAAGGAGATCGGGCAAATCAGCAGGAGGAGGGAAGGCAGGAAGCAAAAGTTGATGCACGGAGAGATCTTGCCAAGTTTCATAGTGCGATAGGGTAAGGCAAAAGTGCCTGGCGTGCCAATATTCAAGAATGCGAAAAAGAAGCACTGTCAGGCCGTAGTTTTTTGCTCAATCAGGCCACTTGCATATGCGTAGTGATCGATGACCTCGCCGATTTTATGGCGGATCATCTGATCGGGACTGTTTTGGATCTGCCCCGCGCGGACGGCCTCGGCTTGATTGGGCAGATATTGGCTGAGCAGAGAGATCGGAGCGGGTTGCGATTTCAGATTGGCAATCAGGGTTTGCAACGTGGCGGCGACGCGGGGTTGAGGCCAATAGTAGCGGGAACGGTCGCTCAGACTGTACTTCCGGGCAAAGCGCAACGCGTCATCGTCGCCGCGGTAGTAGCCCTTCCAATATTGTGGGTCGGCGAGCATTGCTTCATCGAGCGCTTCCCGTACATGCGAAAGTGTGACGCTCTTGCGCCAGTCGAGCCATTCCTCTTCGATCTCCGCGAGCGCAAAAACAGCTTCGCGAAATGCGAATGTCAACCACGGCCCGACCTTCAAAATCGCAAAGTGATCGCGCACCATCTCCCGTAGTGCCCGGGAAGTCTGATAATCGGTCGAGTGGGCTTCGTAAACTCCCTGCCATCGATCTTCTGCAAAGGATGCCAACGCGCGAGTTTTGGCTGGCGTGTACGGGAATACAATTTCATCGCCAAATTCCACGCCAGGCTGGACGACGACCGCAATCACCCGCTCCCAGGCTTCTTCGAGGCCACGCGCCTTGAAGGCTTGCTCGGTTATTCGCAATGTTTGCGAGAGGTCCTCGGGTTTCGTCACGTCAGGGGCTTGCCCTTCCGCGAGTTCACCGCCGGGGATGGGAACTTCGGTCCCGATCACATAAAGCGGCGCGGGTGAAGCGGAGGGCAGTTTGCTGTGCGCGTCTTCTGCAATCCGGCAAAGGTCGGCGGCGCGCCGGCTGACGATTTCATCTGCAAGCGGCTTGTGGCGATCGCCGGGATCGCCCGCGAGGTGCATGCTCGTATCGAGATGAATCTTTGTGTAACCAGCGAGCACGCACGCGCGAACCAAATCCTCTCCTTTTTGCATCGCGGAGTTTGATGGCTCATTGCGCCAAACGTGCGGGCCCAGATGATCGCCGCCGAAGGCGACTCGTTCGAAGGGGAAGATCATGGACTTCGCAATCTCTTTCACGAAGCCGATGAATTGTGTTGGAGTTTGCCCCGTGTATCCCCCGAACTGATTCACCTGGTTGGAGGTCGATTCGATCAGAAGCAAGCTGCGATCGCGTTTTGCCTGCAGCATGGCGGCTTCGAGAACGAACCGATTGGCCGAACAGATCGAGAAAATGCCAACCGGCTTGCCGCGGTGATTCTGTTCGACGATTGCCGCAAGCTGCGCAGTCGAGCTAGCCAGTTCGGGCAGGGCTTTGCGGGCGGACATACGCAGAATTCTAGAACTCGAATCTTACTCCGAACTGAAAGTAGCGGGGCAGGTAGCCCGCGGCGTCCGATGTGATTGTGCCGAAGGCGGCATCGCCGACAGCGGCGTCCGGCTGGGCAAAACGTGGATGATTGAGCGCGTTGAACATCTCGGCGCGCAGGTCGATCTTCATGCCTTCCTTCGGCACGAACGACTTGTAGATGTCCATATCGATATCGTGAATCCCGTTTACCCGCAAGCCGGGATAATAGCGCGGTGCGTTTCCCGGATTCTGATCGCCGGGGTCGGCTAGGCAGTTGGGATTAATAAACGACGCAACCGGCGCGTTACCGTTGCCTTCGGCAACACCATTCTGCTGCCAGTTCTCGGCAACGTCGAGCATGCTCAATCCAGTTTTGAGTTGGGGGCAGATAATATTGGGACGCTGAGTTCCGTTGGCCAAACGTGGGTTGCTCATTCCCAACGCGATGGCTTGACCTGATTGTTCGGTGATCATGGTCGCCAGCGACCAGCCGCCCACGACGGCGTCGACCGCACGATTCATATTGCCGCCGATCCATTCGTTCCGGCCGATGGGCAAATCCAGGACAACCGCAGCCGCCAGCCGCTGCGGCGCATCGTTGGCGCTGATGCTGTGCTCGAGAGAAAGGCGATCGAGTTGTTGTGGCTGTCCGCTGCCGAGCGAGCCGACCCAGTTGTTTCTTCCGGCTGAAGAATCATCGGTCAGCTTCGAGATCGTGTAGTTGCCTTCGAAACTCAGGTGATGGGTAGTGCGTTTCTGAAAACGGATTTGCATCGAGTTATACCAGGAGCTGGCTTCCTCGATCATCAGGCCCTCGAAGTCTCCTGTGAACTGCGGGTATGGATTGAGCAGGTAGCCGAGGGGGATCGTCGGAGCGGCGTAGGCAGCGTCTGGCTCGTTGAAGCACGGATGCGTGGGAGTGGATGTACATCCCGGGCTGAACAAGGGCAAAAATGGATTGGTAACGGGATTCTGCAGGAAGGTGCTCACGCAACTGTCTGCCTGGCAAGTCGGATCGGTAGGAGTAACCGCGGCCGAAATCTTGGCCAACAAAGCCGACGACATGAAGTCCCGATTGTTTGTCCCGGACCATGGCAGGTGCGTGCTGCGGTTCGCGGAGTAGTCGACGCCCAAAACGATCTGGCTGGGCAACTCGCGCTGGATTCCCAGGTTCCACATGTAAAGATCGGCGTCTCTGGCGGAGGTGGTGCCAAGATCGTTGTTATTGGCGTATCCCCATTCGGCAAACTGCCCGTACGCTTTATCCTGTGGGCCGGTAAAGCCAGAGGGAAATGGATTCTGGAGCGTCGCGTATTGAGTCGCAAAATTGTTGTTGGTGAAAAACATAGTCGCGGTTTTGCTGAAGGCAGTGCCGGGATATTGAAAGTTCGTGGCCGGGCTCATGCCGAAATAAATGCCCGCTCCGCCGCGCACGACCGTCTTTTGATCGAACTCGTACGCGAAACCAAGCCTCGGACCTACATCGCTGCGATAAACCGGGACGTGACGCATGCTCGAAGTGGGAAACTCCGTGGTGCCGATCAATTGTTCTGAAGCCGGGAAGCTTACGCCGACGGACCCAAGAGCCGCTTGGGCGGCGCTGGTATCAAGAGTAAAACCATTGGACGCGGTGAAGTTGCTGAACTGGATCCGGTTGTAACGCTCATCGTAAGGCGTGCTCCACTCGTAACGGATGCCAAGATTGAGCGTCAGCTTGGCGTTAACTTTCCAGTCGTCCTGGAAATAAAACCCGGTTTCTGCAGATTTGTTTGCGACTGCGGGCAGGACTTGCAGCGAGGTGTTGATGTTCGGAACAGGATTGATATTGTCGGCGTAGCCGAAAAGCGTGCTGGCCAGTGGATTGCCGGTCGGATTGCCATTTACGTCGGTATCGCTATTCGGGGTGGGCGACGTGACGTAATCGGTGAAGTTCAGCGTTCCGGTCGGATCGTTGGGCTGGAAAAAGTTGTTGTAAAAAAGTCTCTGCTCGCCGCCGATCTTCATCAGGTGCGATCCTTTGGAGATAACAAACTGTGACGAGTACGTGTAAAGAGTGTGCGCGAAGGTCGTGTTGATGCAGCATTGATCGTAAAGATCGGTCCATGGTGCGGTTTGCCCGCCGGAAGACATGTAGATCGCCGGCATGCGGTCTAGTCCGTTCGCCTGCTGAAAGACGGGGGACAGCTGAAATCCAGCGGGCAGGGAAGCATTGAAACTGGAGATCGTGGGAATGCTCGATGTCGCCAGTTCATGCACGCGATCAATCGAGAAGTGGCTGGTCCAGACGATGCGCGGATTGACGGTCCAGGCATACTCGATGGAACCGTTCTGCGCCAGCGTGGGGCTGCCGGCGATGCCGTCGCCTGAGCCGTTGTTGTCGAAGGCGTCTCCGAAAATCATCGGGGTGTAGTAATTGGACGACGCGCGGCTGTAGCGCGCGCTCAAGTGGTTTCGGTCGTTGAGTTGGTGATCTATTTTGATATCGAACTGGTAGTCGGGAGCATGCGCCGTGCCGCTGAAAATGTAATTGTTGATTAGACCAGGCAGATTCGGCTGCGGATAAAGAGCGAGGATGGCTTTGCCGATGGGATTAATTTCTTTTGCCGGAATGATGTTGTTGGGTACTTGCGGCCGGCACATTCCTGAGGCACAAGCGACCAGGGGCAACGTCGGATCATAAATGCTTGTGCCTGTGTTGGAGAAGTTTCCCGCCCTTTCAGTAGCGGTGGGAACGGTTGCCACACCGTTGAACGCGCTATCAGCGCGAACTTTCTCGAAGTCGCCAAAGAAAAACGTTTTGTTCTTGCGGATCGGCCCGCCAATCGAAAAACCTCCTTGATCGCGCGCGCTCACCGGTTTGGGATTGGGAGCGGGATTGAAAAAGTCGCGAGCATTCAACTCCGAGCGCTGCAGGAAATACCAGGCGGTTCCATGGAAGGAGTTGGTTCCGCTCTTCATCACCATGTTCACGACCGTGCCGCCGTTATTGCCGAACTCCGCCGAGAAGCTGTTGTTCTGAACCTTGAATTCCTGCACGCCTTCAACCAGCGGTTCGTAATACACGTTGCTATTGCCGCCTTCACCCTGCTCCGGAGCGCTGAGCGGTGCTCCATCGAGCCGAATTTCTGCAGTGGCGTTGCGTTGCCCGTTGGAAACGAAATTCGTTCCCGATGGATAGTTGTCCTGCGTGCCGGAGCCGGCCGCCTCGGTTACGCCTCCCGCAAGAAACGTCAGGCCAAAGAAATCTCGATTCACGAGCGGAAGCGAGACTACGTATTGATTCGTGACATCGGTTCCCAGGGTCGCGTTTCCGGTATCAAGCAGCGGGGCCGTCGTGGTGACCTCGACCGTAGCCAATACGCCGGCCGTCTGCAGCTTGAAGTTCAACGAAGCTTCCTGATCGACGGCGAGAACTACGCCTGTCTTCTCAGCCGGACGAAAACCGGGCGATTCCACCTGGACGTCATATGTGGAGGGGCGCAGCCCGGTGAAAAAGTAAGACCCTTTTTCATCGGTACGAGCCGTGGTTGTGATGTTAGTGCCGACATCGCGGATGGCAACGGTTGCACCCACTACCAGCGCACCTGCGGGGTCCGAGACCTCTCCGCGCAACTGCGCCCGGTAACTGCCCTGCGCAAACGAAACGGCGGTAAGCCAAGCAGACATCGAAAGAATGAAAGCACAGGGAAGAAGGCGCCGATTCAGCTGCATGAGGTCCCTCCGCACCGCTTGCGATCCTGACCATCGCGACGGCCGGGAATAACGCCTGTCGTTCCGGCCGCTTGCGGATTGTTACGATTCATTACGAATCCCATCTTTTTACTGAGTGGAAGTGCCGATTGTCAAGCAAAATGTCGTGCGGATGCGGCTCGAACCGGGACAGGAACAAGCTGCAGGGGGCTGGCCAATGACGATCAAACCGCTAAGCTCGACAGTCTTAATCCGCTTGCAACCAGAAAACCGCGCCTTTCGAAACCGGTGGCAAGGTGAACGTGATCTTGCCTTCATTCGAAACGCCGTCGAGCTTCTGGGTTTCTCCGAGAAATGGCAGAAAGTAAGCAGCATTGCTACCGCCGGCAGGCACGGTGATGGTCACGGTCTGAGGCGTCTGAACTGGATTCTTACCCGCGACTAGGCCGGAAAAATTCGCGATGAAAACGTGTGTTTGACCGTTGACGCGAGCAATGGAGGTTGCGACTGAGGGGGCGGCAGAAATCTCGATGCTGGTGTCTGTGGGAAGAGCATCGAGGAATGCCTGTTGCATCTGCGGACCCGAATGGTCGAAATCTTTCT
>JASHNX010000185.1 GCA_030041415.1 Candidatus Sulfotelmatobacter sp. | reverse complement strand
TATCATTCAATCCTTCGATCTCGATTCCAGCAATCTTGAAATCGAAATCGGCCGCGGGAATCTTGACCATGTCCGCCGGTGATCCGGAAGGCGGTTTGGTCGCGGCGATCGGCACAATCTCCTGTTTGACCACTTGCCACTCGTGCGAGTAATTGGCGAGCGGCGTCGCGCTCAGTTCCTTCATTCTCGCCATCAGGTTTTTTATTCCGGCGTCGGGTAGGGCTGGAGAAGCGAGAATCGCACCGTAGCCATGCGCTTCGATACGAAAACTCAGCTCATTCTTTCCCGCTGGATTTTTCTCTGGCGAGAGTTCGACTCCGTGATAAAGATCGAAGTAATGCATGCCGTCTTGCGCCGGCAGTTCGATCTGTGGGCCGTCAACGTCATATTCGTTGCGATTGACGATCGTCCAAACGGTTTGCTGGCCCAATGGCCAACGGCTGGCGAAGACGCCAAAACGCAACGTCGGTGCCAGCGGTTCCCAACCGGCGCTGACAAGAAATGGGGCCACCGCGCGCTCGATTGTTGCAACTCGCCGCGTGGCCTCGGCATCCCGCGGCGTGATTCCATTCCAGATGCCCCAGATGTTTTCCCAGCACTCCCATCCCACGCCATTGAAAAAAGCAAACTGCAGATCGTCGGTTTTGTCGCGGTTCCAGCGATGCGAGATGTTAACCATGTGCCGCGGTTCGAGCCACTTGTATTTGTCGATCATTGGCACAAAGGGAAATTGATATTGCCCCCATGTCATCGCGTTCCACGCTAAAGCCTCGTCCGACGGACCGTCTTCGGGTTCGAACGCAAGAGGATGACCGACCTTGTCGGCTGCAAGCGAAAACGCGAGCGGCACGCCATCCTGCGTGTCGCCGTTGATCCCGTCTGCGCCGATCTCCGCCATCAAACTTGCAATCGCCTCAGGCCATGGTTTGCCTGGGTCGCGCGTGCCCTGGTCCCACATCATCATGGGAAACAGAACGCGGACGCCTCGGCGATGAAAATCAGAAATCATCTGGCGCACGCCCGGAATGCCGCCGGGCATCGACCGAATCATGTCCTGCTGATTGCGATTGTCGATGCCCATGTTCGGATACGTCGGCCAGATCAAGACCGCATCGATCCCGCCGTATCTTTTTTCGAGATCGTCGAGATAACGGTCGACGGTGTAACGGTGCGCAACCGGATCATAAAAGTAACGATCTTCGACCATCATTTGCGGCTGAAAAAAACTCGATTGCGTCCACTTGAGCGCGGGCAAGTCATAGCGGGAGCCGTCGTAGCCGATGCGAATCCGCCGCTCATTGCGCCAATGCGTAATATCGGCGAGCCACGCGTCGTGTTCGTTCGGGGCGCAAGCACCACTTCCGCCCTCCCAAGCGCCTCTGATATTGAGGCAGGCGGGAGTTGGGATTTGTTGGTCCTCGGGGGGAAAATGCGAATCCTGAGCGGAAACAACAGACCCTATGTTTAGCAAAATTACGAAGGCGAAATAAGAAACACCAAGTTTCATGAGTGAACTCGGGGTGCGGTGGGCAATACGGTGGACAAATATAGAACGGTTCAAAAATTCTGTCTATCGGCGCAAAATGGACTCGCAAAGCTACCAAGAAAACGTGCGGTATCACCTGGCCGGTGTAAGCGTGATGTTGCGAAAAGCGACGTGCCCGGCCTCACTGCCTTGCAGATAGATTGGTCCGGGTAGTGCTTCGCGGCTGTCCAAAGCCCCACCCGTGATGCCCGGAATCTCCTGCTTGTCAATAATGGTCTGACCATTTTGCACAACGGTCACGACTCGTCCGACAAGCGTGATGTCATATGTCTGCCATTCTCCAGGTCTGCGCGGTTGTTCGGGCGAGGGGGCCAGGAAGCCGTAGATACCTCCCGTCCGCATTGTCGGGCCTTCCGGTACGGGATCGTCTTCAATCTGGAGTTCGTAGCGGCCGCGGAGATAGACACCGCTATTCGATCCTCGGGCGCAATTGAATTCGACGTGTAGCTTGAAATCCTCAAACGTGGCATCGGTGATGAGTTCAGGGCCATTCCCGGGACTGACCAGCGTTCCATTTTCAACTTTCCATACCAGTGTTGACGCCGGCCCGCTCGATCGCCACCCGCTCAAATCTTTGCCGTTGAACAACTGCACTGGCTTGCCCCACTTCGGATCGCTCTTTCTCTTCAGAGACGGCGCCCTCTCGCCGCTCCATTGCCACGGAGTGCCATCGGGTCCGGTCGTCGTCCCGACCAGCACCTTCCCCGATAGTTTGCCGACAAAAACCATGTCGTCTTTCCGGTCTTCTTCCTCCTTGGGAGAAACGAAGGTGATGGTGCCATTCGAAAGCTCAAATTTCGGTAGTGGCCTGGCGTGTCCCCAGCGGCTCACCAGTCGAGCTTTGAGCTGCCCGTCCTCCTGGGTTATCTCCAGCCACGAAGGATATTCACGCTCCGGAGTCTTCAGGGTCAGATCCCAGCGCCCTAGATAAGACTGAACGGAAGCAGTTTCGTCGGCGGATTTTTTGGATTGGGAATATGCAGGCATGAACAGCATCACAACCAAGGCCGTCAGCCCGAATACCCTTCGCATAAGCTCGCTATTGCTATCACTCCCGGTCGACTGATTCGCAGGACTCATTTTCTCGAACGTTGACTTTGGCACTATGAAAGCCGACCCTCTTTGATTCGCCATCACGTTTTTCCTCCGCAGGATTGTAATCGATCGGCTCTTGCGCGTTTAGTCTCCCGAAAAACCACGCTCCACCATCTAAGTCGACAAGCGTGGCTCGCGCCGTCACTCCGTTTTCTCGCTCGTGGCAAGATGGGAGGGCCTTTGAGCTTATGTCACACTTCGGGAGACCTGCTGCTTCGCCGGAGCTGTAGACTTACGAATCACGAGCTCAGTTCCGAGATAATACTCGGCGCCTTTCTGTCGCTTCAGCTTCATTAATTTCTGCAACGCCTCAAATGCGATTGCACCTAGACGTTCTCGCGGGACGCTGATGGTGGTCAGCGGCGGTCGCGCAAGGAAGGCAAACGAGATATCGTCGATGCCAATCACCGAGACGTCATCGGGAACCTGCACTCCTTCTTCTTCGAGCGCGTTCATGGCTCCCATCGCAATAAGATCGCTTCCGCAAAAAACTACAGTAGGGCGTTCTGATCGGGAAAGGATGCTTCGTACCGCCGAAGCTCCGGAATCGATTCGATAGTTGCAGTCGATAACGGGAAGAGGATTCAGCTTGTGCCGGTTCAATCCCGCGATCAAAGCACGCCGGATCGTGATCGCGGTGCGGTTATCGCCAGGCCCGGCAATCACCGCAGTGCGGCGGTGACCCAACGCGACCACATGCTCAATCGCTTGGGAGATTCCACGCTGGTAGTCGATCGAAATGTTGCTGACAAGCCGCCCGGGTGGGCCAAGATTGCAAAACACTACGCCCACCCCCGCCGCCGTCAATTCCGCGGTCGTCTTTGTGTCAACCGACGAAGTCATGATTGCGACCCCGCGGACATCGCTCTCTATCAACTTTCGAATCACGGATTCGGTCCGCGCCGGGCTGTACTCCGTGTTGAATAGCAGGACATCGAACCCCTTGTCCCAAGCGGCCCCCTGGAACCCGCGAATGATTTCTGGAAAGTAGGGATTGGCTATTTCGGAAATCACCAGACCGAACAAGTTGCTTTGGCCCGTGGACAGCCTCCGGGCATGTACATTCTTGTAGTAGTTGAGCTCACGCACGACTTTAAGCACCCGCTGCTCGGTGTCGGGAGAGATGTATTGAGTCTTATTGAGCACACGAGAGACGGTGGCCGGGGAAACCCCGGCTCTTTCTGCAACCTCCCGCATGGTGTGGCTCATGAACCTCCTTTCCGCCGAGCCGAAATTTCTTCAAAATCCAGAATTCGGATTGTGGATCAGCAAATACTCGACAAAACCCCCAGGAAAACGCTTTCAGCAAACGGCTGTCGTGCGCTGGTTGAAGCTATCACGGATCGAGAGCGAAGGCCATGATATGAGCGGAAGAGCACTAGAGAAAATGAAATGTTTCTCGAAAGGACTTGACAAGCTCGGCGGCAATGATTAAAAGGGAGGGCTAAGAAACCGGTTTCAGAAACCGGTTTCTTCATGGCATCGCGGATTGCCGACTCGTACTCGGATAAACAGTGACTCATTTTCTACAAGACATTCTCCGCCAGCCGGCTGAGCTCCAGCGAACCATCGAATATTTGCGCGGTGCCGGCCAGCCCTCTCTGGTCGAGGCGGCGACGGCCATCCAGAAGGCTCGCCACGTCTACCTCACCGGAATCGGCAGCAGTTGGCATGCCGCATTGACCGCGGCACCTTTGTTCTCGCTCGGCGGTCGCCCGGTTTATGCTCAGGATGCGTCCGAGCTGTTGCAGTTTGCCACCATTCCCCCTAATGCCGTTATCATTGCCATCTCCCGGACCGGACGAAGCGTAGAAATCGTGCGCCTGCTCAGTAAGGCGAGCGAGTGTGGCGCAGTCGTCATCGCTGTGACCAATTCAGAAAACGGACTACTCGCCAAGCAGGCGCAGATCCCGATCGTGGTTGCAACCCCACTGGATCATGGAATCTCGGTCAACACGTATTCCACGTTAGCAGCGGCAACCTGCGCCCTGGCGAGCGCCACGGTAGGCACGTTTGATGACACCCTCGCAGACTTGATCTCGCACAGCATCGCCGAGGCTCGTCGATTCCTCGAAGGTTGGCAGGAGCAGCTGGCCGACTCATCCTGGTTGTTACCGGGTAGCGCCTGTTACTTTCTGGGGCGCGGTCCGAGTCTGGGCAGTTGCCACGAAGCAAGGCTTCTGTGGGAGGAAGGTGCTAAGTCGCCGGCCACGGCCATGGGGACAGGACCTTTTAGGCATGGTCCGCAGGAGATCGTTGCGGACGGTTCACGGTTCGGTATATGGATCGACGCATGGCGCATGCGCGGCCAAGATCTGACGGTGGCGCGGGATCTGAAGCGGCTGGGCGCTTCCGTCATGCTGATCGGACAAGGCCTCGCCGAGAATGTGGCGGACCTGGTTTTCCGTCTTCCTGAAATGCCAGCGGAGTGGCAATTCCTCATCGATATCATTCCTGCGCAGCTTGCGGCTGAGCGGCTGGCTCAACTGTCGGGAGTGGATTGTGATTCTTTTCGTCTATGCTCTTACATCGTCGAAGACGAATGGGGATTGCTGCACGAAAATGTGGAAGCCCCGAAAGAGCATGATGCTGTGTTTTCCAAGAAAGCTGCGATCAACAAAATAGAGAAGTAATAGACAAAAAATCGGAAGCTAGGGACCATCGACATGAGCAAATTTTCGCGCCGTAGATTTCTCGAAATCGGTGCCGCTGCCGCGGGCGTATCTCTCGCGGCGAGAACCACGCTGCTGAATCCTACGCCGCTATTGGCTTCGCCGCGCCTGCCTGCGTCCGGCGACCGGCTCCACTTTGGGATGATCGGCGTGGGCATGCAGGGATCGCAACTGCTGGCTCAGTCCATCGAATTACCCGGGGTGGAATGCGTCGCAGCCTGCGATCTCTATAACGGGCGTCACACTCTGGCTCGCGAAATTACAGACCAGCCCAACCTTCCGGTTACTCGCCGCTATCACGAACTGCTCGCAAATAAAGATATCGATTGCATTGTGGCGGCCGTTCCCGACCACTGGCACAAGCATGTGGTGGTGGATGCGGTGAATGCGGGCAAGGACATTTACTGCGAAAAGCCGATGTCGCACAGTGCCGCCGATGGCGTGGAGATGGTTGCGGCTGCCCAGAAAACCGGTCGCATCGTGCAAATCGGCTCGCAGCGCGTGAGTTCGTTGATTTGTGCCAAGGCCAGGGAAATCGTCTCCCAGGGATCGTTGGGAGAACTGATGCTGGTCGAGGGATGGCTGGGGCGCAACGACCCGACTGGCGCTTGGGAATACCCATTGCCCACAGATCTATCCACCGAAACGCTGGACTGGGACACCTGGCAGGGAGATGTTCCCAAACGCCCGTTCGATCCCTACATCTTTGCCCGCTGGCGTTGTTGGAAGGAATACGGTACTGGACTCGCCGGCGATCTTTTGGTTCATCTGATCAGCGGAATGATGTTCATGTTGGACATCAATGAAGCACCTCGTCAAGCCATGGCGATCGGCGGAATCCGCCGCTGGAAGGATGGCCGAAACATGCCCGATGTTCATGCCACCCTCTTCTATTACGGCGATCTCCCGGTCTACATGCGACTGAACCAGGGTACCGAGATGCCAGAAACGTACCGCATCCAGGGCTCGAAGGGGATCCTCGAGGTTACGGAATTCGGGCTGAGTTATACCCCGCAAACCGGCACGGATTCGAGCCCCAGCTACTACGATGCAGGATTTCCGCGCGCGATGCGCAGCACCTACGAGAAGCAATGGCACGAAGAAAATGATCCGAAGTTGGGTCATGAGCCGATGCCCGAGACGTTCACGTTCCGGGGTCCCGATTACGACGATATGAAGCCGCACTTGTGGAATTTTTTCGAAGCCGTGCGTTCCCGCAAGCCGGTGGTCGAGGATGCGGTCTTCGGCCACCATGCGGCGCTCGCCTGCCACATGGCGAATGAATCTTATTTTCGCAAGACCGCGGTTTGGTGGGATGAGTCCTCCAAAAGCATAAGGAGTTGACCGGCAAGACGAGCACAAGACGAGCACAGGCGGTTACAAAGCTATCTTCGAAAACACGGGGGAACTATGGAGAAGATCTTGCGACTCCGTTGGTTGCTTCTGGGACTGCTGCTGTCAGTCTCTGGCACTGCCTTGTCTCAGGATACGGTCACTGTGACGGGCACGATTCGAGACAATTCGGGGGCCGTCCTGCCCGACGCCCATGTCGTCATCAGAAACATCGCCACCAATGTGATCCGTGAGGTTAAGAGTAACTCTGCTGGTGAGTATGTAGCTGCCGCGTTGCAGCCCGGGCGTTACGACATCACTGTCTCTGTACCCGGTTTCCGCAAATATCAGGCCGAAGGTATCACTTTTCGGGTCGCCCAAAGTGCCCGCATCGACATCACCATGCAGGTAGGTGATGCCCATCAAGAAATTACTGTTAAAGGAGAAGGCCTGGCTCAAGTGAATACGGAGTCCAACGAACTCGGCGGCACGATTACCGGTAAAGAGATTCTCCAACTGGAATTGAATGGGCGCAATTTTACGCAACTGATCACGCTCGTGCCCGGCGTGAGCAATCAAACCGGGCAGGATGAGGGCGAGGTTGGTCCCGCAGCCAATGTCAACTACAGCGTGAACGGTGGCCGCACCGAATACAACAACTGGGAAGTGGACGGCGGCGACATGATGGATAACGGCAGCAACTTTTCGCTGAACGTCTACCCCAGCGTCGAGGCTATCGGTGAAGTCCAGGTGCTGACTTCAAACTACGGAGCTCAGTACGGGCGCAATGGTTCAGGCACAGTCGAGGTGGAAACGAAATCGGGGACGAACGCCTTTCATGGCTCCGTTTGGGAGTTCGTGCGCAACGAGGCGTTCAATGCGCACAATTATTTCGACCTTCCGGGAACTCCGGTAGCCGGTTATCACAAGAACGACTTCGGCTACAGTGTGGGCGGGCCCATCTGGAAGAACCATACGTTCTTTTTCTGGTTGCAAAACTGGCGCCGCGAAGTCGTTCCTTTCAACTTCTTCAACTACGTTCCATCGATGGCAAACCGGCAGGGAAATTTCAGTGACCAATGTGCGCCACTAAACCCCAATCCAACGGACTGCCCCATAAATCCAAATACAGGAAATCCGTTTCCGAATAATCAGATTCCCTACATCGACCCGAACGCGCAGATTCTGCTCCCCATGATTCCCGAACCGAACACCACCAACAGCGGGCAAGCCGCGTTTGCCGAAGCCGTAGGGCAACCGACGGCATGGCTCGAAAACCTGGTGCGGATTGATCACGATTTCAATTCCAGATTGCGCGCGACGTTCCGCCTCATTCACGATTCCTGGAACAACACCAGCGGCGAGGAAACCTTCGAAAGCACCAACTTTCCGACAATCCGATCGCATTTCGTCGGTCCCGGCGTTGAGATCGTCGCGCGGGTCGTGGGCACGATTTCGCCGACCTTGCTCAACGAATTTGCCGCAAGCTACACCACCGATCATCTCCTGATAACCCCCGATAACCCGTCGGTTTGGACGCGGGGCAGCAACTTCACGATGCCCGGGTTATTTCCCTCTTATGCAGGCAAGTTGCCGGACATCTGTCTGAGTACATCAGGGGACTACGGCGGCGGATTCTGCGAAGGCCCCTACTCTCTTCCGTGGTCGAATTCAAACCCGACCTTCACGTATCGCGATAACATGACCAAGAGTCTGGGCAAGCACAAACTGGAATTCGGCGGCTACTTCGTCAACGCGGAAAAGAACGAATACTGCTTTTCCGACCAGGGCGGCGATCTGACTTTCGACAGCACGGCGCCTGTCTCCACCGGGAATGCGTTCGCAGACATGCTGCTGGGGTATATCGCGAACTTCCAGCAGGCGAATGCTCAACCGAAATATCACACCAACTACAAGATGTTTGAGCCCTATTTTCAGGACGACTATCACATCTTCAAAAACCTAACCTTGAATCTGGGCCTGCGCATCAGTTTGTTCGGCACGTTCTGGGAAATAAACCATCAAGTGTTCAATTGGGATCCAGCAGCTTATAAGCGTGCCCTGGCCCCTCAGATTGATGTGACCGGCAATGTAACCGGGCAGCAAGGAGCGCTCATTCTCACGCCCACGACAACCGCGTTCGATGGCATGGTGCAGTGCGGGGTGGGCGGAGTGCCGCGCGGATGCCTGAAAGGACACTTATTCAATCCCGGCCCCCGTCTTGGGTTTGCCTGGGATCCTTTAGGCACCGGAAAGATGGCTGTCCGCGGCGGCTACGGAATTTTCTTCGAGCACACCAACGGGCAGGAGGCCAATTCGGAGAGTCTCGAGGGCTCGCCTCCACTGGTGCAGACCCCAACTCAATTCAACATCATCGGCTACAACAATGTGGGTGGGCAAGGATTGTTGTTCCCGCTATCAACCGTCACAATTCCGGACGTCGAGCAATGGCCTTATGTCCAGCAGTGGCATTTGGACGTCCAGCGGGATCTCATCCAGCACATGGTAGCGACGATCGCCTACGTCGGGGCTAAAGGAACGCATCTTACTTTGACGCACGAAGAAAACGCTTTGCATCCGGTGCCAGCTTCAGAAAATCCGTTCCACCCAGGCCAGCCTATCAACGGAAATATCTGCAACAGCCAAGGCGGCGGGGTCCTCGATCCTACGTTCGTGGTGAATGGCCAGACGATTACGGGCCAGCCCGCCATCAACCTCGACGTAGCCTGCGGGAATGATCCAGATCCGTTTCGTCCGTATTACAGCCTCGATTCCCTCCAACGCGTAGAGCCTGAAGCCAACTCCAATTACAACGCCCTGCAGTTCTCGCTGCGAAAAACCGACGGTCCACTCACACTGGACGTGGCCTACACGTACAGCCACTCCCTCGACGATTCTTCCGACAACTCGGACGGGAACTACGTGAACGCTTACGATATTCACAGCAACTATTCCAGTTCCAACTACGACCAACGGCATATCCTGACTGTCGCTTGGGTTTACGAAGAACCCTTTTTCAGCGGCAAGAAACTCTCTCATACGTTTTTGGGAGGATGGCAGTTTGCGGGCATCATGACTTCGCAGAGCGGTGATCCTTTTTCTGTGATCGATGGTATCTACGGCGACAACGCCGGTGTCGCTGACGGAATTACCCTGAATGGCTCGTACGCGGACCGTATTGGCGATGCGCACGCACCTCCGGCCGCGAACTGTACCGTGCCGTCTACCAAAGGCCATCCCCTCTTCAACTGCGCCGCTTTCGAGCAGCCGCAGGGCCTGACCTTCGGCGACTCGGGCCGGAACAGTCTGAATCTCCCTTATCGCACCAACTTCGATATGTCCGTGTACAAGGTCTTCCAGCCAACCGAAAGGGTGCAGCTCCAATTTCGTGCGGAAGCGTTTAACATCTTCAACCATACTCAATGGAACGGCGTGAACAACTACGTGGGTACACAGAACTTTCTGTATCCGACCGGCGCGCACATGCCGCGAGTTCTGCAGTTTGCACTTCGAATTGTCTTCTGATGGTTTCGTCCGCGAAGCTGATGTTGGGGGATGCGGCATGATTGGGGCGGTTGACATTGGGGGTACAAAAATAGCGGTTGGCATGGTGAATGATCGCGGTCAAATAATGTCCCGCCAGGAGGCGCCGACAGATACCGGGAGCTACGCCAACGGCTTGGCAGCGATCGCCGACATGCTGCGAGAGACGGCACAAGCCGCCGGGGTTAAACTCACAGGCATCGGGATTGGATCCACGGGCCCGGTTGACCCATTCTCTGGTAAGTTTGGCGAAGTTGATTTCCTTCCTGGATGGCGCGGACGGAATCCTGGAGCGGACCTTGCTCGCATATTCAAGGTGCGAGTGGCTCTGGAAAACGACGCCGATGCCGCTGCCTTAGGGGAAGCGGGTTGGGGTGCAGGAAGGAACAAGTCGCGGCTCATCTATGTGACGGTGGGAACTGGAATTGGCGGAGGGATTGTCCTCGATGGGCACCTTTACCGCGGCGTCGATGGAGCTCATCCCGAACTTGGCCACCAGGTTATCGACCCATCTGGACCGCTTTGTTCCTGCGGATACCGAGGTTGCTGGGAATCCCTTGCTGCGGGTCCCGCGATGGTCGCCTGGCTCGAGGCCAATGCCCCGGCTGAGTATCCCCATCGCAAACATCTCACCGCGAAACGTATCTGTGAGCTCGCGCAAGAGGCCGATACCCTGGCGCACCAGGCAGTTGAACGAGAGGCCTACTACATGGGTCTTGGTTTGGCCAATCTCGTCAACCTGTTTACGCCTGATGTGATTGTCTTGAGTGGAAGCGTGATGAAAAGTGCGTGTTTGTTTCTTGACGGCATTCGCAAGGTGATCTGCCGCGGCTGCCGTTTTGTCCCATTCGAGAAAACCGAAATTGCGCTGGCGTCGCTAGGAGAAGATACCAACCTGATCGGCGCGGCCAGGGTTTGGCACGAGCGCTTCGCGCCTGGAGATCGCAGTGCTTAGTTATTCTTGCAACAAGCGCGCATGCCTGCGATGGTCTACGAGAGATTGATGCCAAGAAATCGTTACATGGTCGCGATTGTTTTGCTCACGTTTTTTGTGATCTCGCTGGTTACGAATATTCTCGGCCCGATTGTCCCGGACATCATCAGCAGTTTTCATGTAAGCCTGACCGCCGCGGGATTTCTGGCTTTTGCTTTCTTTATTGCGTATGGGGTGATGTCAATTCCTGCAGGTGTTCTGGTTGAACGATTCACTGAGAAACCTGTGATGGTAGCTGCGTTTCTGGCTGGGACGCTGGGAGCCTTGAGTTTCGCCCTGTTTCCTGCATACCGCGTGGCAATTGTTTCGTTGTTCGTGATCGGAGCGGGGATGGCCACGCTGCAAGTAGCCGTCAACCCGCTGCTCCGCGTGGCGGGCGGGGAAGAACACTATGCTTTCAATTCGACTTTGGCACAATTGGTTTTCGGCAGCGCATCTTTTGTTAGCCCACGAATCTATTCTTATCTCGTCCTCAACCTGAATGGACGTTCATCCGGCCAAAATGCTTTTTTGCAGGTTCTAGGCAGATGGACACCTGCCGGGCTGCCGTGGGCTTCGATGTATTGGATTTTTGCAGCGTTCATGTTGCTGATGGTTGCGGTCTTGTCATTTTCCAGGTTCCCTCGCGTCCAATACACTGCCGAGGAGCGGGTTGGATCGTGGGAGATGTATCGCAGCCTGGCGCGTAAGCGAGTGGTCTGGATGTATTTCATAGCCATGTTCGCTTATGTGGGCTGCGAGCAGGGCACCGCAGATTGGATTTCGAAATTTCTCTATCAGTACCATGGTTTCGATCCTCACACCGCAGGCGCGACGGCGGTCTCCTGGTTCTGGGGATTGCTCACAGGCGGATGTTCCATCGGCATGTTGCTGCTGAAAATATTCGATAGCCGCAGAGTTCTGATTGGCGCTGGTGTCGGCGCGCTGCTTTGTCTATCCGCCGCGTTGTTGGGGCCGGCAAATGTGTCGGTGCTGGCCTTTCCCGCGATCGGCTTGTTCGCGTCGGTGATGTGGCCCATCATCATTTCGCTCGCCCTGAATTCGGTGGCAGAGCACCACGGTTCGTTTTCGGGGATTTTGAGCACAGCAATCGTCGGTGGGGCCGTGGTTCCGGTGATTATCGGAGGAATCGGGGACCACGTCGGACTCCGCGGCGGCATGGCTTTTCTCTATGTCACATTTGGATTTGTTCTGAGCGTCGGCTTTTGGGCCAAGCCCCTGATCAGCAATGCCACCATCGCTCTCAAGAAGGCTTCTGCTGAAGCTGTTATTTGAAGGAGCACTGTGTGAAAGGCGATATTCCAGAACGGATTTCACGTCGCAAGTTTTTGGCTAGCGTTGGCGCCGCCGCAGCCGCTACCGCCGTGGCGTCTTTGCCCAGTGACGCTCGTATGATGTCGGCGCCGCTGCTTGGGCCAAGGGATTCTGCCCTCGATCAGCACGAACCCGGGCAAGCTCACGCCCTGAACTCCCCCTTCCGTATCTCTGTTATTAATGACGAGATCTCACAGGACTTTGGCCGTGCCTGCGAAGTTGCCGCACGCGAATTCGGCATGCAGTGGATCGAGCTGCGCGGCATGTGGAACAAGAACATTCTCCATCTGGATTCGAAGGAGGTCGAGGAGGCGCGGCGAATTCTTGACAAGTACGGGCTGCGCGTGACCGATATCGCCAGCCCGCTTTTCAAAGTGGACTGGAAGGGAGCGCCTCAATCGAAGTTCAGCGAGCATGGCGATTTCCATGCCGACTTCTCTTTCGAGCAGCAGGACGAAGTGCTGGAGCGTGCCACTGAGCTGGCCAAGGCCTTCCACACCGATCGCGTGCGCTGCTTCGATTTCTGGCGCCTGGATGACCAAAAGCCCTATCGTGCAGCGATCAATGAGAAGCTACTGGAAGCGGCCAATAGAGCCGGCAAGAAAGGCATTACCTTACTGCTGGAAAATGATGCCGGCCTCAATACCGCCACCGGAGCGGAAGCTGCCCAAGTCTTGGATGCAATCAAGTCCCCTTATCTCATGCTGAACTGGGATCCGGGAAACGCCGCCGCCAGCGGAGAAAAGCCTTACCCGGATGGCTACAATCTTCTACCCAAGGAGCGGATTGGGCACTGTCACTGCAAAGATGCTGTAAAGACGGGCAACAACGATTACGATTGGGCGCCGATGGGAGCGGGGATCGTTGACTGGCTCGGACAATTCGAGGCGCTCAAGCGTGATAGTTATCATTTCGCGGTTAGCCTGGAAACCCACTGGGATGGCGGGGGCACGCCGGAGAAGTCTTCACGCCGAAGCTGGGCCGGAATGAAGGAGCTTCTGCAGAAAGCCGGAGCGCTCCAACTCTCGTCCGAAGGCACGAAAACATGACATGCAACACCAGGCGCGGTTTTCTGAAGCAGGCAGCCTTGGGCACGGCGGCCTTCCTGGCTTATCCACGTTCAACTGTTTTGGGCGCAAACGATCGCGTCCGGGTTGGCATGATCGGCGTGGGAAACCGCGGGCAGGATCTGCTGGAGGAGGTGTCGGAGGTTCCGAACATCCAACTGGTAGCTATGGCGGACGTGTACAGCCGTCGCCGCGACGAAGCCAAGAAGCAGGTCCCGGGCATTCTGACATTCGACGATCATCGGCGACTGCTCGATATCAAAGACATCGATGCGGTCATAGTCGCCAGCCCATTACACACGCATGCTCGACATTTTCTCGACACTTTAGCGGCCGGGAAAGACCTCTACTCCGAGAAAACCATGACCTGGTCTATCCCTGAAGCTGAGCGATGTCTGGCGGCAGCGACACAGTCCGGCCGTATCGTCCAGATCGGATTGCAGTGGGAAAGTTCGGGCGCGTTACAGGACGCGAGAAACTGGATCAAGGACGGAATGGTAGGCAAGGTCACGCAGGTGGAATCATGGATGAGCCGCAACACTCCGCATGGAGAAGGCCAATGGGTGCGTCCGGTTCCGTCCGACTGTACCGCTCAGAACGTCAACTGGAGCGCATTTCTGAACGGCCGTCCGGACCGGCCGTTCGACGCCTACCGGCTGATTAACTGGCGCCTGTTCTGGGAGTTTTCCGGCGGGAACGTGACCGAAAATATGGTGCATCAGGTTGCGTGGATCATGACGGCGCTCGATATGCCACTGCCGACTTCTGCCTTCATGTCGGGAGGGGTCTTCTCGGAGAAGGACGGCCGAGAGGTGCCGGATACGATTGCAGTGACTCTCGAATTTCCTAACGATATTGTAGTGACCTGGCAATCCACCTTCAGTAACAAACATTTCGGGCTGGGCGAACACATTCTGGGCAGCGACGGAACCATCGAACACGGATGGGGAGAGTCCGATATGGTGAATGGCGAAGACAACGAATACATTCGCTACTATCCTGAAAAGGTCAATCGACCGCAAGGAACAGCGCTCACCGGAAAAACTCCCGACCAGGGTCATATGGCTAACTGGATCGAATGTGTGCGCAGCCGCAAGACTCCGAATGCTCCGGTCGAAATCGGTTACCGGTCGGCGATTGCGGTGCATATGGCGAACCTCGCGTACCGGCACAAGCAGCGCGTCACTCTGGAAATGGCCAAGTCGTTCACTCCAGAATTCTAAGGTTGGCTGTCGCGCACAGTATGTGTTGCGGCTATGAAGTTCCATGACTCAGCGAGAAAACAGGTAAGGATACGGGTGGCCGGACAAAGCATAGAGCGACGAGAAATCTTGCGTATCCTGGCGATGGCGGCCGGAGTTGCCACGTTCTCCGGTTTTAGTAGGTGGAGCTTTGCCTGCAGTCACATCGGGAACTCGCTGGCGCAGATCAAGCCCGCAGTCTACCGTCCCTCCTTCTTTACGGCGCCGGAATTCGCCACCATTGAGCGCCTCACCGATCTGATCATTCCCGCAGATGACACGCCGGGCGCTCGCGATGCCGGAGTCTCGGAATTTGTCGACCTCATGGTGTCGCGGGATCCGGCGTTACAGCGTGATTTCCGCGCCGGCTTG
>JASHNX010000184.1 GCA_030041415.1 Candidatus Sulfotelmatobacter sp. | reverse complement strand
GACGGTGTATTTCCAGGGAAAGCTCTATTGGGGCCAGGAAAGCCTGGGTTGGGCATCGATCGGTAATCCTGGGTTCCGCGGCCGCATCTATGCAACATCCTCGTGAGTACGCGAATTCTCAGAATGGACTGTGCTTTCCCTGGAAGAAATGGGAACGGCGATCGTGGAGTCCCGGCGCGTCACTCTGACCCTGCCGCAACGTTTCTGCCGGACCAAGGAAAAGCGGTATGCGAATCCTGCCTTGCGTATGCCCCGCAGTGACGAAACGTTAGTGCCTCCGCTGAAAATCCACGCCGTTTTTCCAGCTCGCTGTAGCTGCGCAGCGGCTTGTCGAATCGCCGTTGCATAGTATGAACGAGCGCGGTTGGCGGCCGGAGTCCAACAGTCGAAGATCATGACCGCGTCGGCAGGCTGTGGATCAAGTGCATAGTCGATCTCCGAAAGGCTAAAACCGTTGTAGCTGGTGGTCCACAGAAAATGGACCGGCTTTTCCGATTCATCCTGGAGCACAAAACCTGAAGCACTTTGTCGGAGCATCCGCTTGGCACAGCGCATCAGGTAATCCAGGGTTTGTGGATCACTGGCATTCAGAATCGAAGCTTCGACGAGGTGTTTGCGAGTGAGAGGCGCAAGCTGGAGTGTTGATTCCGTTTTGTGGCCTTCGGCTTCAAACAGCAGAACTTCGTCCACTGATGCCAAATACCGGGTAAGCGTGCGCACCGATAGCCGGGCTATTTCGCCAAATCCTGCCTCGTTGACTCGGCTGGCCACTGCACGAAAATACGTTCGAACGTGGCGAAGTTTATTGCTGAAAGATGGAAAACGGTCGGCTGCCCTGCTCGCCGTTTGCCGCGCCATGCTCATTAGATGTCGAGGAAATTCCCTCGAAAGATGCACGTACCGTGTCTGCCGATGGTTGTTTGCGAAGCGTTCTTTGTAAGGCTCGTTCCCCAGCCCTAAATCGAGGCGTTGCAGCGTAGCGTCCTGCGCTCCTTCTTCCACCAACAGTCTGAGCAGACACGATCCCGGGGATACATGTTCGTACTCCATCTCAAAGGTCGGTAAATACCAAAACCAGCTACCACCGAAACGAAAGCCGTAATTCCAAGCCACCGGTTTTTCATTGATCTCCAGTTGACTGACTTTGAGCCAACCGGCCTGCGAGAGCAGGCCGTTAAGATGGCGGAGGAACGCACGCCGCTCGCTGCTGAGTAGAGGGCTGACGCGATCGCTGGCAAGAAAACGAGCAATCTGCGACGACATAATCGCTTCCAGACTCGTTCCGATCTGTTCGGGGCGGGTGAGGTGAACCACTCGGACCGATCCGAGACCGGTAAGTCTCTTCAGCCCGCGTTTCTCGCGGTTCCTTCGGGCCACGGTTTGCAGCAGCATTTCGCGTTGCTCTTGGCTGCTAAACTGCACCACACCGCAGGAGTGAGTGGCTCGGGATGCGACATAGAAGTTGCAGGATCTCGCGGCGCCGGGAAATTCCTGCAGGGTTCTTGAGTCCGCGGGGAAATTGGCGAGCACCAGGTCTCTCACGCCCAGTTTCTTGATCTCTTCCAGCAGGGCAAGCAACACCGCCCGGCGATTCGATGGCGAGCTCACCACATCGCAATAGTCCGCTGTGCTCGAGGTAAGGAAGAAAGCGGTTTCAGGGCACTTCGGATCGATTCCAAGAGCGGCAACTCCAATCAATGCATTGGCTTGGTACATCAAAAGCAATAACGTTGAAAGCCGAGTTCGAAAGCTGCGGCTAGCCGCCAAAGCCCACTGATAGGTGAAGAACACCTCTCGATTTTCCATGGCCAGGACAAGCTCGTTCCAGGCCTCTGAAAGGTTGGGATCCTCCTCCGGAATGTCTTTCAGTACGGTTACGTGCACGGAATCTGGGGTCTGCACGAGACTTTGCCCATTGGTGTACAAGAATGCCGCATTCTCGAGCCGGAAACAATTGCAGGGAAGCTACCTGCCGGCGGCATGTTGCAGTCGGGCATGCAGCCCGCTAAGATGCGCGGCAAGCTCCGGGAGAGTTGTGCGCAAGCTCACATGGATGCGTGGCTGCGTGAGGAGTGTAGGCGGGCTGGCGTACCAATGTTCTACATTGAGTAATGCACAGTTAAAGCCCGCTTCCGTCGCAGCACGCACTTCGCGATCTCCAACGGTGGCTGGGTTCCCGAAGGGATAGGCGAAAGCCCAAATTTCCCTGCCTAGGGCTTTCTCCAACTTGCTTTTGCTCCCGCAAATTTCCTCTCGCAGTTCGTCGTCGCTGCATTGAGATAGAACCGGATGGGACTTGGAATGCGCTCCAATCGTCATCCCGGCGTCGGACAGTTGCTTGAGTTCGGAGACATGCAAAAGTCTCCACCGCTTCTCAGAATCCAACTTTACCGCCGGTCGCTGAGCGCGAACACGATTCAGCCACTCTCCGCGCCTCTTCGCATCGAGACGAGATGCGTCCATCAGAACACTCCACCAAGCCGCGTGAATATCTCCTGCAGCCGCAGCGTCGTTGCTTTCCTCCGGGGCTGGATGCAAATGCCGCTCCAGTGGCTGGTTTCGCATGAGGTGGTAGAGTTCCTCGTACCACAGCATGCCTGGATTTTCGCTACACGAAGCCGCAGTCACAAAAAAAAGACATCCCACTCCCTCACTCCGAAGAATCGGAAGCATGTCGGTGAGGGTATTTAACAACCCATCGTCGCAGGTCAACAGAACCGCGCGCGGAGGTAGACCCTTCCCCGATAGGATCGAGTCGCGGAATTCTTCTGGGTGAATCACGCGATATCGCGATTTCATAAATCGCAGCTGTTTACGAAACGCTTCAGGGCGCAGCAGATTCCCATCGAGAAAAAGATCGGGGCTTGAGTGATCGGCGGTGAGCAACCCGTGATAGCTGACGACTGCGAACCCTCCCGGCAGATCCAAACGACGAAGCCAGCCGCTGTGGTGCAAAGCCGGATAGATGGCGTGCCTCAGGAGTGGACTCACTAGTCGCATCAGTAGGAAAACCATCATTCTAGCAAGGGGCAGATCGCGAATTTAATGACGCGGTTTAACCGGGGAAGGCGGGATCCGAACCTGCAAAGAAACTGATAGACAAACAGCGACAGCCCCTCAAACCTGTAACGCCTGAGGGATGGCAGAAAAGCCCTCTCGTTCGTGGCCGGGTAGTGGATTCATGATGCCCACAGCATGTGCCGACATCGTTTGTCTTTTACCCCAATTCCGGCGTATATTAGGAAATTGAAAACTGTTGTGTAGTACCAGCATTTGGCGAAGCACACCAGTGGGCGCAAGCCCACTTTTTAGTTGCGGGGAAATCTGCGGGGCTTCGACCACTTGCAAGTAATTGGATAAATGCCACTTGAGCTTGATCGCATACGTGAAATTGCGGAGCGGGTAGCAGCCTCGAGCGGGCTTGAGGTGCTGGAAGTTGAGTTTCGCGGAAGCGGTCCGGGGCGCATGCTGCGGGTTTTCTTGGATAAGCCCGGGGCCTCAATCGGCGATCCGCTGGCCGGAGTGACGCATGGCGACTGCGCCAACTTCAGCCGCGAGTTCGGCACGATACTCGATGTGGAAGATGCGGTGCCAGGAAGTTACACGTTGGAGGTTTCTTCTCCGGGCTTGGATCGGAAGCTGACAAAAGCAGCTGACTTTGAGCGCTTTGTTGGTAGCCGCATGAAGGTGATGACGAGAAATCCAGTGAACAATAACCGGTACTTCGAGGGCCGGTTAGAGAGTTTTCGCGACGGGCGGCTGATGCTGGATCTGAGCGCCGCAAGCAAGAAGTCACGCAAGAAAATGGGCGCGGCGGTCAGCGGCGCTCAGAGGATTGAAATTGAATTCGCCAATGTGGAAAAGGCGAATTTAGTGCCCGAAATCTAGGAGATTGAGTAATTGGGAAATTGAATAATTTGGCAATTGAAAAAACGTTGTGCGAACACACTCGATTTGCGGTTTCAATTACCAAATTACGCAATTACTAGATTGATTTTCTTATGGCAAGTGAGCTCTACAACACGATCGACGCGCTCAGCCGCGAAAAGGGAATCGACCCGCAGATTGTGGTGACAGCGGTGGAAGATGCCATCGTGATGGCGACCCGCAAATACTACAAGACGCAGGAAACCTTGCGCGCCGAGCTCGACCGCGAAACTGGCAAGATCAATGCCTATGCCGTGAGGATTGTGGTCGAGACGCCGGAGCAGGTGGAAGATCCGTTGCTGCAGATCGCGCTCGAAGATGCGCGCAAGGCCGATCCCAGCCTGGAAGTTGGTGGAGAGCTGCGCATTCCTAAAGCTACCGAGGGGATTCTCGGTCGCATTGCCGCGCAACTGGCGAAGCAGGTGATCTTCCAGAAGGTGCGCGAGGCCGAGCGTGACACGGTCTATAACGAGTACATCGGGCGCGTTGGTGAAGTCGTAAACGCCACCGTAAAGCGCATTGAAGGCCCGGATGTGATTTTCGACATCGGCAAGGCGGAAGCTCGGATGCCGCGAAAAGAACAATCGCGGCTGGAGTCTTTCGCTATCGGCGAGCGCGTGAGGGTGGTTATTGCGCGCGTGGAGAAAGCTTCGAAAGGTCCAGGTGTGGTGGTTTCGCGGGCCATCCCGGAACTTGTGCAGCATTTGTTTCAAACCGAAGTGCCGGAAATTTACGACGGCACGGTGGTGATTCGCGCCGTGGCGCGCGAAGCCGGTGAACGGACCAAGATCGCCGTTATGTCGAAAGACAAAGACGTCGACGCGGTTGGCGCGTGCGTCGGTATGAAGGGCATGCGGGTGCAGTCGATCATTCGCGAATTGCACGGGGAAAAGATCGACATTATCGAATATCACGAAGACCCGGTAACCTTTGCAGAAAAGGCGTTGCAGCCGGCCAAAGTGAGTAAAGTCACCGTGGTCGATCCTACAGGGAAGCACCTCGAAGTCGTTGTCGACGACAGTCAGCTCTCTCTTGCCATCGGCAAGAAGGGCCAGAATGTCCGGCTCGCTGCAAAACTATTGGGATGGAAGATCGACATCAAGAGCGAAGAGGAAAAGCGGCAGGAAGTGGAGCAACAGATGTCGGCGATGGCTCCGCAGACGGCGACTCCGCTCGAAAACGTGCCGGGCCTTGGGGAAGGCTTGGTGGAGAAACTGGGTGCGGCGGGCATTGCGACCGTCGAAGCGCTCGCTGACATGACGCCGGAGCAACTCGAAGCAATTGAAGGTATCGGTCCGAAGACGGTGGAAAAAATCAGCCTGGCAGTGAATAATTACTTCGCCAGTCTCGAGCCGGGTGCTACTGCAGAATCCGAGGGCGCTGCCGAAGGCGAGCCTGCGGAACGCGCTTCTGCCGCTGCCGACGAAGTTGCGACAGGCCCTGACTCCGCGGAGGTCGCAACGGATAGCGTTGAGTCCGATGCGGAAAGCGCATCGCATGGCGAGTCCGCAAGCGCGGCACTCGCATCAGCTGCGGATGAATCTGAAGAGCAGGCTGCACAAGAAGAGCACGCTGCACAATCCGATGAGCAGCCTGCGGCAGAGGCGGAGTCCGCTTCTGAAACCAGAGAATAGCTATGGTCAGTTTGTGCCGGTTCACCGAAGTGGGACCGATGAAAAGGACTCCGTGAGGTCGCAATGAAGACCTAACTACAACGCGGAGAAACGAAAGGCCGGATGAGTAAGGTTCGCATCAACGATCTTGCCCGAGAATTGGAAGTCAAAAGCAAAGCCATTCTCGATGCTCTCCCGATGGTTGGGGTCACCGAGAAGAAGACGCACTCCAGTTCTCTGGAAGAACACGAAGCAGAGAAAGTACGCGCGTACCTGCGCTCCACGGCCGAAGGTTCCGCTTCAGCCGGCAAGGCCGTCTCGCGTTCATCTCGCGGCGAAGAAGAAATCAAGACCAAGATTGATTTGTCCAACATTTCCCGCCCTGGGGATGTGTTGAAGGCGATTACGCAGAAGAAGGAAGCTGCGGCGCCACCTGCTATTACACCACTCCCGCAACGTCCTCCAGTGCAGCCGCAGCATGTGCCCGAGAAGCCCTCTGTACCGGCTGTTGCGCCGACTCGTCCCACAACGATTGCGCCTCCGGTTGCGAAGCCGGCGGCCGTGCCGACCGTGAGTGCTCCAGTCGCCGCACCCGTTGCGCCGTCTCGGCCGGTGGCTGCGCCGCCTGCCGTCTCACCGGCGGTCGTCGCGCCGCCGGTGCGTCCGCTGACGCCCCCGCCGGCGACAACTCAGCCGGCGCCTCCGTCGGTTTCTTCCTCGGCATCCCCGGTAGCGAGCGTGACCACGCCCGCTGCTCCGTCTTCCCCGGCTCCGCGCATGATTGTTCCGCAGACCGGGCCGCGGCCAGTGTACAAAGCTCCCGTTCGGCCCTCTGCTCCGCCGATACAACCGGGAGTGCCCATCGGGGGTGCGCGTCCTGCGCCCGGGCGTCCTGTGCCCGGCCAGCCGATTTTCCAGCGTCGTCCGCCGGCGGCGGCGAGCGCCGCTCCGGCGTCGCGACCGTTGCGGCCGGGAGAGCGTCGGCCCATGCATCCCACGCGACAGGCCCCCGTGGGTGCGCGTCCGCTTGGTGTTGGACCAGCCCTTCCGCCTCCCGGAACCACCCGTCCGGGTGGCCGTCCAGGGGCGCCTGCGCGGCGACCGGGCCAGCGCTACGTTCCTCGAGGCGTAAAGGAAGGCCCGATGAAGGGCTACACGCCGCCTCCTCGCATGGTGGTGTCGAATGAGCCGCTGCCAATTACGCGCAGTATCACGATCACGGAAGGAATCAGCGTAAAAGATCTTGCGGAAAAGCTGGACATCCGCGCCAAGGATTTGATTTCGCGACTTCTACTTCGCGGTGTCTTTGCGACGATCAATCAAACGCTCGACGCCGAACTCGCCAGCGAAATGGCGCGTTTCTTCGGCGCCGATACGAACGTGATTACGTTTGAAGAGCAGACAGCGAAGGAAATCGATGCTGCTGCGGCTGGCGAAGAATCTGCCCCGGAAACAGGTGTCCGCCCGCCCGTCGTCACCATCATGGGCCACGTCGATCATGGCAAGACCACGTTGCTCGACGCGATCCGCCTGAGCAATGTTGCGGAAGGAGAAGCCGGAGGTATAACACAGCACATCGGCGCCTACAAAGTTCGCATCACCGATAAAGACTCGCCTGCCTACGGGCGCGAAATTGTTTTCCTTGACACCCCCGGCCATGAGGCGTTCACGCGGATGCGGGCTCGCGGCGCGAAAGCCACGGACATCGTCGTGCTGGTGGTTGCCGCCGATGATGGCGTGATGCCGCAAACACTCGAAGCCATCGATCACGCCCACGCCGCCGAAGTGCCCATTATTGTTGCGGTGAACAAGATCGATAAGCCAGATGCCTTGCCCGATCGAGTCAAGAAGCAGCTTGCCGACCGCGGCCTGGTTCCGGAAGAGTGGGGCGGCAAGACGGTTTTCGTTGACGTTTCAGCAAAGCAGAAAACGAATCTCAATCTACTGCTGGAAATGATTTGCCTGGTTGCGGATCTCGCCGAGTTGAAAGCGACCCCTGAGCGGGCTGCGACCGGCGTTGTACTGGAAGCGAAGCTGGATCGCGGACGCGGCCCAGTCGCGACAGTTCTGGTGCAAAACGGGACTTTGAATGCCGGCGACAATTTCGTGGTGGGCAATGTTTACGGCAAAGTGCGTGCGATGTTCGATGATCGCGGCGCACAGCTGGAAACTGCGCCGCCATCAACACCAGTCGAAATCATCGGCATCGAGGCTTTGCCGCAGGCCGGTGATCAGTTTGTGGTCGTCGCCGATCGCGATAAGGCGCGTGGCATCTCGGAATACCGCGAACAGAAATCGCGGGAAGCGGCCTTGGCCAAGAGCTCGCGCGTTTCGCTGGAAGGCTTGGCCGAGCAGATCAAATCGGCCGGTACCAAGGAACTGAACGTCATTCTCAAGGGCGATGTGCAAGGCTCGGTGGAAGTGATCACCGATTTACTCAGCAAGCTTTCGAACGACAAAGTTCGCCTGAAACTGCTGCGGTCCGGCGTGGGTGCGATTACCGAGACGGACGTTCTGCTAGCTTCTGCGTCAAACGCCATCATCATTGGTTTCAACGTGCGTCCCGAGCGCAAAGCTCAGGAACTGGCCGAACAGGAGAAGGTCGATATCCGGCTGCACTCGATCATTTACGAACTGCAGGACGAGATCAAGCGTGCCATGACCGGCCTGCTCGAGCCGACATTCAAGGAGCACTACCAGGGCCGCGCTGAAGTCTTGAACGTATTCCGTATTCCGAAGGTTGGCACGGTGGCAGGGTGCCGCGTGAGCGACGGGTTGGTCCGCCGTGATTCCGAAGTCCGCCTTCTGCGTGACAACGTGCAGATCTTCAAAGGTAAAGTAGGATCGCTGCGCCGCTTCAAAGACGACGCCAAAGAAGTTCACAACGGCATGGAGTGCGGCATCTCGATCGCGAATTACGGCGACATCAAAATCGGGGACGTAATCGAAGCCTTTGTGACAGAAAGAATTGCGGCGGAAGTGATCGCGTAAGAGTGATTAGTGGCCGGTCTTTCGCGAACTGAGCGCTAGCCACTGATCACTGATGATTGCCTTCCTAACCCTCGAACTCCACATCGAAGCGGCGCATTCGCTCAAAGACAAACGGCAGGTCGTGCGCAGCTTGAAAGACCGACTGCGATCGAGCTTCAATGTTTCCGTGGCAGAACTTGAGCCGAGCAGCGTCTGGAATCGCGCGACGATTGGGGTTGTCAGCATTTCCGATTCGCGTGACTACCTGGATGGACTGATGAAGAACGTGGAGCGCGCAGCCACGCGAATCGCGAACAATCATGGGGCGGACGTAGCGGATTTGTTTGTCGAGTACCTCTAGACCCCCTCCGTTCTTGTTACCTCTGTACTTACCACCCTCCCCGATCTGTGCGCGACAATAGCACTTCCTGGCCAACATCGGCGCTGGTTTTCTGATATTCTCAAGCGTTTTACACGGAGGGAATGTGGAACGGCGTGGGGTCAAGCATCATCGGGGAAGGCTCGGCGAGGCCCTGCGCGAGGAGATTGAAACCCTGGTCGAGGGTGAGCTGGCCGATCCGCGCATCGGGCTTGTGCGCGTGACGGCTGTGCATTTGTCCGAGGATGGCCGCTCGGCGCAGGTGCTGGTGGATGTGGAAGGCGACGACCGCGAAGCAGATCGCAGCGTCGAGGGCCTGCTGGCCGCGAAGGAATATATTCGCCACGAGCTCGCCGGGCGGTTGCGCTTGCGGCGCGCTCCCGAGCTGTTCTTTCGTCTAGACCGTTCCCAGCGGGAGCAGGCGCGGGTGGAAGAGTTGCTGACTCGCGCAAAGAAGCGGTCGAAATCGGTTTCGAGTGCGAATCAGAAAAAGGCATAGCAATGCTGCAGGAAGTTCTACAGCAAATCGAGCAGCGTGATCGCTTCGTGCTAACCTCGCACGCGCGCCCCGATGGCGACGCCGTTGGGTCGGTGCTGGCGTGTTGCCAGATTTTGCGCGCTATGGGAAAGCGCGCCGAAGTGGTTTTGCACGATGGCGTGCCTCGCATTTATCGTGCGCTGCCTTTTGCCGATCAGGTGTTGCAGGCCGATCGAGTGACTGGAGATTACGACGCTGCCATCATTCTGGAATGCGACAGCATTCATCGCACGCGGCTCGAAGGCCTCCAGGATCGCTTCCTGATCAGCATTGATCACCATGTGAGCGGACGTCCGTTTGCGCATGTCAATTGGATCGATCCCCAGGCCGTGGCTACTGGAGAGATGGTCTTCCGTCTCGCGCGTGAAGCGGGAACCCCGTTCTCTCCGGAGATTGCAACCTGCCTTTACACCGCGCTCATGACCGATACTGGCTCGTTCATGTTTCAGGGAACGAACGAGCGTACGTTCGCCCTGGCGCGGGAATTGGTACTTGCCGGCGCCGATCCGTCCCATTGTGCGCGCAGTATTTATTTTGCCCATTCTGTCGCGAAGATGCGACTGCTTGGCGAAGCGCTCCGTAATCTCAATACCGATGGCCACATCGGCTGGGCATGGGTCACCCAGACCCAAATGGATCACTGGAACGCAAAGGAAGAAGATTGCGAAGGTCTCGTGAACTACGTGCTTTCGATTGGAGAAGTCGAAGTTGCGGCATTTCTCCGTGAGCTTCCCGACGGCCGCTTTCGCGTCAGCCTTCGCAGCAAGGGACAGCTCAACGTCGCGCGAGTCGCTGAGCGCTTCGGCGGCGGGGGCCACGAGTGCGCCAGTGGTTGTTCGGTCGATGGTCCGCTCTCTCACGCTGTTGGACAGATTCTGGAAATGTTGCGGCGCGGTTCATCCGTGCAATAGTCCGAGTAAACTCTTTTCAATGACAAATCGCACGCGCACTGATGCGCTTTTGCTCGCGGGCTTTTGTGCGTTTCTATTTTTCTACGGACTCGGTCAATTCGGCTTGATCGGGGCCGACGAGCCGCGTTATGCGCAGGTCGCGCACGAGATGCTCGAACGCGGCGACTGGATCACACCCACGCTGGGTGGTCAGCCCTGGCTAGAGAAACCCCCACTCTATTATTGGCAGGCAATTGTCGCGTACAAAATGTTCGGCGTAAGCGATTGGGCCGCACGCCTCCCTTCGGCATTCGACGCCAGCTTGCTCGTTCTGGCCGCGTACTTTTTTCTGCGGCGCTTTCGCCCCGGATTCGAACTCGACGGAGCCTTGATTCTGGCTTCCTGCGCCGCGATGATCGGCTACGCGCGCGCCGCTTCCACAGACATGCCCCTGACCGCAGCGTTTAGCATGGGCATGTTGAGCTGGTGCGCTTGGAGCGAGAGCAAGAAACAAGAATACCTGCTCTTGTTTTATGTATTTATTGCGCTTGGAACACTAGCGAAAGGCCCGGTCGCTCCATTTCTCGCAGCCGCGGTGATCGTCATCTATGGTGTGGTGGCACGTGAATCCCATTCAATCGCGAAAAGCTTATCGTTGCCCGGAATTGTTCTATTTAGCGTCATTGCCTCGCCCTGGTACGTCGCAGTACAGCTGCGCAATCCTGGTTTTTTCGACAACTTCATACTTCAGCAGAATCTCGGGCGTTTCTCGCAAAATCTCTATCATCACCTCGAACCTTGGTGGTTTTACCTTCCCGTAATCGCTTTGGCTCTTGTCCCCTGGACGATCTTCGTATGTGCGGCCGTGGTAAGAGCCGCTCGCCACTGCTGGTTCATTCGAGACGCTAGTCGCAACGATCACAACATTCCCAGGAACCGACTGGCCATCTTGTCTATCTGCTGGGTGACAGTCCCGATTCTCTTCTTTACCATCTCACGATCCAAACTGCCCGGTTACATCCTTCCCGCGATTCCCGCAGGCGCATTGCTGCTGACAGACTATCTGCGGCTCAAGCTGGAAGCAGGCGAAAATCAGCCGGCCGCATGGCCAGCTATTTTTCACGCGGTTGTTGCGATGGTTCCGATTGTTCCCGCATTGCTGATCGCCTACCTCGTGACACAGCATCATCTGCCCAGAGGCCGGCCGCTGTTTGTGGCGATCGCGGTTGCGTTTGCATTGGGCACCGGGATTGCCCTGACTTTGGTTCGCGCCAACGGGTTCCGCATGCTGCGGTTTGTAACCCTGATTCCGGTCGTGCTGGCCATCGGTGCGGTTATTAAGCTGGGTGCGAACTCACTGGATCACGTCTTGTCAGCACGGCCTGTGGCCCGCGAAATTGCGAGCATGCAAACCCATCCTCTGCAACTCGCTGTCTATCATGTACCTCGCGAGCTGGAATATGGCCTGACGTTTTATCGCAACCAACTCACCTTCAATTACGATTGGGGCCGCGTTCCTCCCGAGGAGCATTTGCTGGTTGCGCCCGAAGGCTCTCAACTACAAGTCGCCAAACTCGTGCCGGGACGCCGCGTCTCGTATCTCGGCGAGTATTTGCCTCAGCACTTGAACTATTTCTGGGTATCCGCGGCAACCAACCCGACGCGTTAGACGGTTGTTGTCGCATGGTATTCCGTCGTTTGCCTCTCGTCCTCGAAACGCACTA
Source organism: Candidatus Sulfotelmatobacter sp. (assembly GCA_030041415.1). Lineage (GTDB taxonomy): Bacteria > Acidobacteriota > Terriglobia > Terriglobales > Acidobacteriaceae > Sulfotelmatobacter. Next base: position 16,434 of record JASHNX010000184.1, on the reverse strand, counting down.
CACTCGATGATCTGCCAATGCAAATCCGGGCGAAATCGCTCGGATTCGCAGGAGCCCCGTGGAAATTCTCGACCTCAGGCATTTTTCTTCCGCAGACTTGCGCCCCTTGCTCGATGACGAAACCCGAGCCTGGGCAAGCCTGCTTGCGTGGGATTACAACGGATCGGCAGAGATGATTCTCCGCTACGTCGACGCCAAAATTCTTCCGGGCTATGCCGCGATCGAACGTGGCCGCATTTTCGGCTACAGCTTTTTTGTGTATGAAGGCAGCAAGGGTGTAGTTGGAGATCTTTTTGTGGCCAATGGCGGACGTCTCGCCAATCCTCGCGACGTGGAAATCAAGCTGCTAACGCACGTGATTGAGACGCTGCAGCAGTCCCCTGGTATTCATCGCGTGGAAGCTCAGCTGCTTGCGCACGAAACGGGCAGCGTTGCCCGTCCTTTTCTCGAGCAGGGTTTTCAGCGGCATGCCCGGCTGTTTATGGTCTTGCCGCTGATTAACTCTGTTGCGCAACCTCCGGCAAAACATCCGGAGATCGAAATCCGCCGCTGGACGGAAGCCGATTATCAGCCCGCAGCTGCCGTGATTACCGCCGCTTATCGTGGCCACGTCGATGCCCAGATCAACGATCAGTACCATACGCTCGCCGGTTCCTTGCGCTTTCTGAACAACATCGTTCGCTTCCCCGGCTGCGGATTGTTCGATATCGAATCTTCATTTGCTGCCGTGGATCGCAGGGCAAAGAATCTGATTGGCCTCATTCTCTGCTCGCGCGTCCGCGGCGATGTCGGCCATGTTACGCAGGTGTGCGTGCTGCCGGAATATCGCGGGCGCGGAATTGGAGAATCGCTGCTCGCCGCAACCTCTGCGAATCTTCGCAAGCGAGGATTCACGATGTTGTCGCTAACTGTCACAGAAGCGAACGCTGGGGCGGTCGCGCTTTACCGCCGATTGAATTTCGAGTCGAAGAGAGTGTTCGATGCGTTCGTATGGCAAGGGTAAGGTGGAAGGGACAACCGAGAGCTATCTTCGAACCAGCCACATCGCCCAGCCCGCTACGAGCACTCCGCCGAGGAACATCACGAAGCAATATGCTCCATACCGGATCATGTCGCGCGGAGTCTCGCGATGGGTGATGCCGAACACGATGGAAGCAAACAACGCAAAGACAAAAGCTGCGCTGAAATGGCTAAGCTGAATCGTCATTGTTTTTTTCCGATGGCGATGTGATAGGCGTCGGCGACTGCGATGAAATTCAGCAAGCCGGCAACGATCATGAACTTGGTTCCGTAATCGGCAGTCGCCAAAGCGATTGCGCCCAATCCCCAGTTCAGTGAAAGCGAGACGATGTAAAACGCGCCTGCACCAAGGTCGCCGATGAATCCTAGGATGTCGAGAATGTCGCCGCCATTTGCCTTGTAGATGTGGCCCTGCATCATCAGGCCGAGCACGAACAAAGTTCCGATCGAGACGAGTAGCAAAATGCCGCGGATCCAGCGCTTCTGAATCATGTGGCCCGCACCGGGTATGAACCAGCCGACGGCAGGCGCGAGTACGGAGATTGTGCTCGCATTCTGCTGCTGCACGGGTTTGTTTTTGGGAGGGATGGAATTCGTCATTAGATGGTTACTATCTCTCGCTGGATACTGCCGGTAACTTCCGCCGATTTCGCGCGTACCAGCACGTTGACTTCGCTGCGCACGCCAAATTCCGGCAGATAAATGCCAGGTTCGATTGAGAAGCAGGAGTTAGGAAGAATCTGGCGCTCGTCGTGAATTTCCAGGTCGTCCATGTTCGCGCCGTTCGAGTGAACCTCGGTGCCGATTGAATGTCCAGTCCGATGAATGAAATATTCGCCGAAACCATTTTGCTTAATGTGATTGCGGGTCGCGCGGTCGACCTCCCATCCGGCAATGCGGCGTCCTGCGCTGACCGCGTCCACCACTGTCTTTACCCCCGCGTCGCGCGCATCGCGCACCACTTCAAAAACCTGATGCATGCGCCCCGTTGCCGCTTTGCCGACAAAGCCAACCCAGGTAATGTCGTAATAAACTGCGCCGGGAGTATTCTTCTTGCCCCAAACATCGAGCAACACCAGATCGCCCGATCGAATCGGCACAGGATGGTCCGCACGCGGCTCGTAATGCGGGTTTCCCGCGTTCGCATTTACCGCCACGATAGGCGGATCGTCAGTCACCAGATTCTCGCGGTTGAACGCTTCCATGAACCACTGCTGGATTTCGTGCTCTGTCGTACCATTGGAGCGAACCCGACGTCCGATCTCTTTAAAAGCTGCTGACGTGATCGCATCAATCGCGTCGCGAGCGGCGAAGTGGGTTTTGATCTGTTCTTCCGTCCACGTTGCCTCGAATTGCGCTACAAGGTCGGCGGAACTAACAATATTTTTTCCCAGCCCGCGCAACAAGTCGATCGTTCCGCCGTCGACTAATGAGATCGTGAACACAATATTGTTAGGCGAATACTGCATGGCGATATCGCGATAGGGAGCGAGAATCGACTTGAGGCTGTCGAATAGCTCTTGCCATCCGGAATATTTCCGCTTTTCGCCCGGGAGCGCATCCAGGTGTCCGGCTTCAATTTTGTGGACCAGTTTCAGTGGTTCGCCATGAGCTGGGATCAGATAAAACCAGCGCCGCGTAACCATCTGTTCGGAAGGCAAACCGAGAACGCGATAGGCGATCGGGTCGCGATGATGATGGTCGTAGAATAGCCACGCGTCGATGTTACGTTCATGCAGGGCAGACTGGATGGCGGCCAGGTTCATGGGCAAATTTCTATTGTAAACAATGCTCTGGATTTGGGCGAGTGTAGGAGCACTACTTAGGCTGGGAGGTCAAAATCTTTTTCTTGACGCTTGCGGGCAGAGTCTCGCAAGCCGTGCGGATAACGCCTCGAGGAGCACGGTTACGAATTTCTGTCAGATACGGAACGGTTCGCTTGGCGTCGAACTTCGCCGTTTCCCGTAGCAGCCAGCCGAGTCCCTTCTGCACCATGTCGTCTTCATCGTCCAGAAGTGAATCGGATAATTTTGTAATCTCCCGGAAAAACATCTTCTTTCGCGAGCCGCGAATCAGTGCAACGCACGCTGCTCTTCGATGCCAGCGATCCGGAGATTTTGCCCAGCGGAAGACCTCTTTAACCCGTCCAGGTTTCGCCATCACCATGGGTGCAATCAAGTCGTGTACGAGTGCGTCATGGTCGGACCAACTACTGATGCGACCGACCCATGACTGGAACAGTTTGAATTCGCGGTCACCGAATTCGGAATCTAGGTTTTCCAATAACAAGACGGCGACGATTTTCTCTTCCAGGACCGATCCGAAGAAAAGACGATCGGCAATATCGGTCAGCTGTTGCAGTCCGTAATTCTTCCTGATGTCGCGCCGAAATTGCCTCGCGATACGCCGCAAATCTGCCGTGCACCAACCATGCGATTCGATTGCTTCTTTGAAGAACCGCTGGACACCTTCGGCATGCTCGGCGGACCCGCCCTCTCGGAGCATGCCGCGAATCCGCGATGCAATTTCCGCGGGCGACCGTTCTCGATTATGTGATGTCACGTAAAGATTAAAAAGGGGCGGCCAGTGTGGCCACCCACGTTTTTGAATTCCTGTCTTGCCTCAATCTATGCGGCGCGGGCCGGCGTCGGAGCGGGGCGATATCCGCACTCTTTCGCTTTTTTCAATGCCTGCAGCGCTTCGTCTCGCGGAATCAACGGCGTGGTGTGAACCGATTTGCAGTTTCCCCCACCGGCAAAAGCAATGGCAATTGCGGCTGCGCTTACGTTGTCCGGAAATTCTGTAATTACAACGACGTCGTATTCACCGAACGCGAACCACGCGGTTTCAATCTTGCCCCCCAATTTCTCGATTGCCGGCCGGACAGCTTCGATGCGGTCTTGTGGATTCGCCAGGATGGCTTCCCATCCCTTTGGCGAATATGCGACTTGTTGCAGATAATGTGGCATAGATGCCTCCTTGCGATTCGCTTAACGGAGGCGAATGATTGCAGAGGTTCCGGGCGAAGTCAAGGGCTTCTCCTAGTTTTCCTGCCTCATAAATCGGTCGTAAATCCAGAGCAGAACTGTGGTTGCCACTCCCACTCCGGTTACTGCCCACCAGATTAACGTCGGTTGATGCGCCTCTTCTCCAAAATGGTGCAGAAGCGTCCCCCCGAACCATCCGCCAATCAGGGAGCCAATGCCGATCGGCAAAAATGCGAAGCCCATGTAGGTGCCCTGTTGTCCCGGAGGGGCAAGCCGCGAAATGTATTCGTAGTAGCGCGGCTGCTGAATAATTTCTCCGAGCGCCAGCACAAAAATCGAGGTGACCGCTGCCCAGACTGAGGCATGAAATGCGAGAATCAGCCACGAAACCGAAGTGATCAGCGTACCTAAAATGACGGCTTGAAACGCCGGAATTTTTTTAGTTATCAGATTCAGCACAAGAGTCAGGCAGATGACCGTCAATCCATCAGTAACCAGAATTCTTTCCACGTTGGCGTGGGGATCGATGTAGCTGTGAATGTAGCCGGGCAAGCTGATGTATTGCTGCCAGAACACAACCCAGTAGCCAGTGAAAATAATCAGGAACCACATGAACCGGCTGGTGCCAGCCAGAACGAGGATTAAGAATCCCAACCATACCCACGATGGAAGCGAGTGCCCGGGATAGAACAGGAGTCCGACGCGGAGCAGCAGTGCCACAATCAACACTGGAATCACAAGCTTGTAGTTTCCGACGACCACGCAAAAATTGTGCGCCACAGTTGCGATCGAAGGTGGCGGCGAATCGGACGCCCTACGAGGTTCGCGAAAGAGAATCAGAACGAAAAAAAACATCGCGAAGACGCTGAGCGCCGCAACGCGATAAACATTTTCCACGCCAATATGCTCATGCGCCCAGCCCGCATACAACGGTCCCAAAGCGCCACCAATATTAACCAGCGTGTAGTAAATCGAATAGCCGATCGACCGCACGTTTTCCTTTGACGCATGTGCCGTTGTGCCGACCACGCAGGGCTTGACCAGCGAAACGCCAAACGCCGGAAGAATCAGGATGAAGCCAACGAACACTGCTAGTGGGATGGCGTTGCGCACCGGTGCAAGCCACGGTGCTGCGATGGATCCAATCAGAAAATACGCGATGGCGAGAATGAGGTAAGCGATCGAAAGGGCGCGGCGAAAGCCCAGTCGATCGGCCGCAGCGCCGCCGAAGATCGCGAGAAACCATACCATGCCGCCGAAAAGGCCTGTCAGCGTGCCGGTTTGCTCGGTTGAGAAATTCAACTTTTCCTGAAGATACAGAGCGAGTGAAGCAAAAGCCCCGTAGTACGAGAGACGCTCGAAGATCTCACTGATATTGGCCACCCAGAAGGGGCGCTCGAATCCCGTACGGATTTCGTGAAAGCGTTCAGAAAAGGTCAAAGTGGGTTCCTCATGATTGTGGAATCTCCGCACCGGCCGCAACGTGGCTGACCGGAATGTCGATCCGTTTCTCGCTTGGCGTCACATTCCAATTCGTTCCGCGACTTGTCTCGAGGTCAGCCCTGACACGCGAATCACTTTTCTCCGACCGCTATGGCCGGAGGCAATGGTAACGGAAGAGCGAGGTACCATCAAAAGTTTTGCGAAGAACTCGATGCAGGCTTCGTTAGCTTTTCCATTTACCGGAGGAACTGTCAGGGAAAGTTTTAGAGAATCTCCAACTCGGCCGGTGATCGCGTTCGTCTTCGCGCGAGGATGCACTTTGATCGCAAAACTCACGGCATCAGTTGAGTCGTAGAAGAGAATCAAGCGCCCCTTCTTGACGAGAAGGTTGTTTCGAGCAGTAAAAGAAATCCAATCAAGAGCAGTTGCGGGTGTGCTAGTGTTCGCGTTTTTCCTATGCTGGTGATGAGCGAGGCAGCCAACACCGTCATTGTCACGTTCGCGGTTATGCAGAATAAACGAACTCTAGGCACGCCAGTGGAGTGAAAGCGCAGCCAGTTGAACATTGCGGTGAACAACAAAGCCAGGCATGTCCCGAAAATCCAGATCCTGCCGGTGTATGTTTTCGGCACGAGAAGACAGTCGACAATCGCGATGATGAAAATCGCTATGGCACAAAGCCGGTCGAAGATCTTCATGGACGGTTACATCGCCTTCCAGTACTTATGATTTCTTCCTCTCGCCGAAAATCGCGGTACCCAAGCGCACGCACGTCGAGCCTTCTTCGATTGCGATTTCAAAATCGTGCGACATGCCCATCGAGAGCTCATCCATCGCCACTCCCGGCAATTTGCGTGCAGCAATTGTGTCGCGAAGCTGGCTCAACGTGCGGAAGTACAATCTCGCGCCTTCTGGTTCTTCCGTAAACGGAGGCACGGTCATCAGCCCGCGGAATGACAACGTCTCCAGGTGAGGAATAGCTGCTAGCAGACCTTCGAATTCGGCTGAGTCTGGGTCCAGTCCGCTCTTAGCCGCTTCACCGCCAACATTGATCTCGATCAGCACATCGATTTTCTTGCCAGCACCGCGGGCCCCGGCCTCCAGCTTCTGTGCCAGTTTCAATGAGTCGACCGAATCGACCGCGCTGAACAGTTCGACGGTCTTTGCCGCCTTGTTGCTTTGCAAATGGCCAATCATGTGCCACTCCGCATTGCGAAGGTCGGCAAGTGCTTGGGCTTTGCCCGCAAACTCCTGCACGCGATTTTCGCCGAATAGACGTTGGCCTGCTGCATACGCTTCTCGGATGGGTTCCGGCAGTTGAGTTTTGGTGACCGCCATGAGGGCAATTTCATCGAAGCTCCGGCCAGCTCGCCGCGCGGCTGCTTCTATGCGTTCTCGAATCCACGCGATATTATCCTTGATCAACACGCCGCTTCTTGAACTGACTCAGACAACCAAAATCAATTCCGAATGTCAGGAGAATGACTGTGCGCAACTTTAGTATCGCCGGTGAGCAAACGATGCAAGGCTGCCTTCACATAATGGCTGTCGGCGGGGCCGGTTCGTCGGGACTGCCCGCGTTGGCCAGTGGCACGCGCACCATCACAAGAATCAGGATCGCCAGTGCGGCCAATGCCAACCAAACCGAGGGTGTCCAGTGCACCAGCGTCACATCTTTGCCTGAACCCACCAAGCCGGCAATTACCAGGCCGCAGAGCGCTTCACCGGCGATCAAGCCCGAAGCAGTCAGCACACCCGCATTCTCGACGCGGGCCTTCTGTGCGTCGTTGTAGCCGCGGCGATCGCGCAGCTTGTCCGTTACCCACCGGATAATGCCCCCCACAAAAATCGCGAATGTAGTTCCGAGCGGCAAATACATGCCGACTGCGAACAGCATCACACTCTTCACCTCGATCATAATCATCGCAAGACCGAGCAATACTCCCACCACGACCAGTGGCCACGCCATATTGCCCCCGACAATTCCTTGAGACAACATGGCCATTAGACCCGCTTGTGGCGCAGGCAACGCCGAACTGCCGAAGTGATAAGCCTTGTCGAGCACCGCCAGCGGAAAGAAAAGAACCAGAGACGCGACGACTATACCGAGTAGATCACCAATCTGCATCTTGGAGGGTGTACCGCCAAGGATGTGTCCAACTTTCAAGTCCTGAAGCATTTCTCCGGCAACCGCCGACGACACGCAAATCACAGCCGCCACGCCTAGCACCGCGGCCACTCCTCCGGTTCCAGAGACGCCTAACGCCACCATCAGTAGCGCGGCAATCACCAACGTGCACAGCGTCAGGCCTGACACTGGATTATTCGACGATCCAATCAGCCCGACAAGATTCCCCGATACTGCAGCGAAAAAGAATCCCAGAACAATCATGACTACTGCGGCCACTACCGAGGCAGTAACAACTTGCGACGTCGATAAATTTCCCGCACCACTGATGAAGTAAAGATAGAGCGCGATCATGGCGAGGAATACCAGGGCGACTCCGCCAAAGATCACTTTCGAGGGAAGATCACGCTCGGTGCGGTTGGTGGCAGCGTGCGCGGCCGCAGATTTTTTCAGGTCAGAAACCGCTCGTCTCATACCAATCGCCAGTTGCTTACGCATCTTGAACAAAGTGTAAGTTGCGCCGACCAGCATTCCACCCACGGCGATGGGACGCACAATCGAGTAATAAATTGCGCCCGACAGTAGCGACCAGCTAAGCGCTTGGCCGGCCGGTTGTGCCGCCTGAATATAGGGGCCAACGGTAAAGGTGAGGAGCGGTACAAGCAGCCCCCAGGCAAGCACACCACCCGCAAAATTCAACGCCGCCAGCCTTGGACCAATGATGTAACCGACCCCCAGGTACGCGGGGCTTATGTCTGGCGCGGTAAACAACGTTGCCCCGCCGGTGATGGTCGTAGTCACATTTGGATTGGTTCCAGTGCGGAGCAGAAGTTTCTTGCCTAGCGCGCTGATCCGAACCGGCAACGTATTGTTTGCGGAGAAAACATTGACCGCTCCCAACAGATATAGGAATCCGCCAAATCCCATATTGGCGAAAAGAATCTTTGCTGCCTGCGCGCCTTGCTGACCGGCTTTATGAATCTGCGATGCAGCGACAGATTCTGGATAGGGAAGTTCCGGATCCTCCACCATCACGCGGCGCAGTAAGGTCACGAAAAGAATGCCCAAAGTTCCGCCAATGACCATCAATGCAACCGAGTCCCAGTAGCGGTCGCGCGTCAGCCCCGGCCATAGACCGGCCATCACGAACGCTGGAATCGTAAAAACCGCCCCTGCCGCAACGGACTCGCCGATTGACCCAACAGTTCGTGCAATGTTTTCTTCGAGCAACGAGCCCTTCATGAGCCGTAACAGCGCCATGCCAATGACCGCGGCGGGATATGTAGCTGCGATGGTCATCCCGGCTTTCAGTCCGAGGTACGCGTTGGCTGAGCCCAGAATTGCTGTCATCACCAGTCCGATCAGCAGTGCCCGAAAGGTGAACTCCTTCATTTCCATCGTCTCCGGAACGTAGGGGACATGCTTTTTGCCTGGTGGGGTAGCAACCGTGCTCATGGACGAAATCCTCGCGTGGAATGAATTCCGATCTGTACTTCTTTATAATCGAAACTGGAACGGCGCACCTTAGCACGCATGGAGCATGCATTACAAGAGGGGCAGAATCCGCGCTTGTGCACTGCCGGCATCTTGGGTTCAGACCGATCAAAGCATAGAATAAATAGTAGCTGTCCGCCAGTCGCGCCCCGTCGCCGGAGGTCGCATGTGAAACCAGCTGCGCCTGCTCCCTCGTGGTTTCGGGAACTGCTCCGGTTCCATTGCAATGATTGTGGCAGCGAGACCGCTTTTCGGTCGCGGCCGCGCACATTCGGCGAGCGCTATTTCCTACGTTTTTTTCTTCTCCAACCGATACGCTGTGCCGCGTGCTTCCGGCGCGAGTATCGACTGATATTCACGCCAGCCAAACCACGAGTAACCGAATCGTTGCGCAGAATGGAAGCCAAGGAACATCGACCCGGGAGTAACGTTGCTTAGCGGCGGCGCGAGCCGTTATACTTTGTTTACCGTTGATTTCAGGGCACCCGGTGAGCGACATCACCACGGGACACGGAGGCCGTCTTCAGCAGTAGCGAGGACCGAATTCGGGCTAGCCAGGCCAATGGAGCAGGGGCGGGCTCTTTTATTGCTTCACGAATCCCCGCTACCACATCCGAAAACGCTGGCTGCTATCGTAACCCAATCGACGGCCGTCTAAGCGTTGGGCGAATCGCTGGCAAAATCGCAGAAAGTCTCTTCGCAGTTTTATTTCCTTCCGATTGCCGAATCTGCAACTTGCCGCTCTCGAATATCTCGCGGCTACCGGTGTGCCCCGGATGCCTCGCCGCCATGCACCCAATCGAGGGTAGCCTTTGCGTAGTTTGCGGTGAGCGCATTTGGTCTCCCTATGCTGTTACTGCGGATGGCGGTCCGCGTTGTGGGCTGTGCCGCCGCATTGAACCAGTTTTTGCGCGGGCGGTAGCCTATGGCAGCTATGAGGGCGGATTGCGCGAGTTGATTCATCTGCTGAAATATGGTGGAGTGTGTCCCGCCGCCAATGTTCTCGGCCGGATGCTGGCTGAGGCCATCGCGAAACTCGAAAGGGAATTTCAGCAACCATCGGTGGTTTTGCTTCCGGTTCCGCTCTATCGGGCCAAGCGGCGGCAGCGCGGTTTTAATCAGGCGGAACTGATTGCGCGGGCGGCATTGAAAAGCAATCCCTGCCGAGGCCGGTTGCGCCTATGCGCAGCGGGCTTGGTCAGGCAGCGGGAGACCGCATCGCAGATTGGCCTTACCAGCCATCAGCGCCGCGAAAATCTGCGGGGCGCGTTCGCGGTTTCGGATTCGGAGGTTGTTCGCGGCCGCGAAGTGCTGCTCGTGGACGACGTGTACACGACAGGTGCAACGGTTTCGGAGTGTGCTCGCGTTTTGCGTCGTGCTGGGGCGACGAAGATCTGGGTCGCAACCGTCGCGCGCACGCTGAAAAATTCTGCTCAGTATGCAGAAATTGAGCGACCAGCCGTCGGCGAGGACAACGAAGCCGCGGATACGCAAACCGTTTTGGCGCGAGCAGTCGTCGGCTGATCTCGATGTAAGACGCGCAGCAAGCGTTCAAGCTGTCGCAAAGATGATGAGAAAAGCAAACGCAGCAGGCAGCGGGAGAAGAAGATAAACATGTCCATCAGGAGCGAAGCCGGGTCAGGAGTGACGAGCAGGCACGCCGGCAACCTCTTCGCGGCGACCGCAGTACATCGTGACGGCGATGGAAATTCGCTGCATGCTCCCGTGCTTGTTCTGAACGCCTCCTACGAGCCAATCAATGTTTGTGCTGCCCGTCGCGCGCTCGTGCTGGTTTTAAAGGGCGTAGCCATGACGGAAGAGGAAAATGGGCATTTTCTGCATGCCGCGCGGGTCGCCATGCGTGTACCTTCGGTCATCCGCCTGCTCGAGTATCGCCGCATCCCGCACCAGAGCCGCGCGCTATCGCGAAAGAACATCCTTCTGCGCGATCGCAACACGTGCCAATATTGTGCGGCGGTACTGGCTTCGAGTGAATTGACTCTGGACCACGTGATCCCGCGCTCGCGCGGCGGGTCTTCCACCTGGGAAAATCTTGTCGCTTGCTGCCACACGTGCAACCGTCGCAAAGGCAATCAGTTTCCCACGGAAGCGGGCATGAAGCTGATGCGCGAGCCGCGGGCCTTCAATCTCCACACCAGTCGCCACATTATGCGGCTCATGGGCCGAAGCGACGACAAGTGGAGAAAGTATTTGTTCTATTGAAGTTTCAGACTCCAAGGTTTCAAGTGCAAAGCGTTAAGACTTCGAAACCTTATTGCGGCGGAGTCTGCGGTGTTTGAGGCTGCTGCTTCTGGTCCGGCTGCTTCTGGTCCTGCGGATTCGCTTTCTCGACTTCCTTCCCGTTGTACAGAATCTTCACGCTCGATCCAAACCGCTTGTAGTCCTCATATTTCACGATCTCGCGAATGTGGATGTCATTGAGTTGAAAATGGAGCGTGTCGTCGGCGCGGGTGTAAGTCGGGAACCAGTATTTACCATCGATCTGCTGCCGCCAGGTAGTGAACTTCGGATAGAGATGTTCCGTCTTTCCTTTTTTGCGCTCTTCCGGCACGGCCTTGCCATAGGTTTTTACGATCTGAAAATCGTGATCGTCGACCCAGATGCGTCCCTGAAAATATCGCTTCTTCCCCTCGAACTGCTTCGGCGAGAGATCGAACACGTAACAGTGCAGCTCATCCTCCGACTGCTGGCCGACATAGAGGATGTTGTATTCCGGAATCTCGTCGCTGGTGAGCACAAAAGGCAGGCGGTGGCGAAAATCCTGAATATCGCCTTCATCCAGCGAAAGACCGCCCTGCTCCAGACTTGATTGCGGCGCAAACACCACGTTTTCGATTCGGTGCCCCTGATCGTCAAACAGGACATCGAATACCTCCCGATACTCGCCGGTCGTGGTCGATCCGTCGAGGGTCATTACGTGGATGTCTTCCCGGTAGGTGTACTGATCGCGCGCCTCTTTAAACTCTTTCTCTTTGGCGGCGAATCGCTGAATGATTTCTTCCGGCTTGATTCCCTTGGGCTGGTCGCTTTGGAGCTCGCCTTCCTGCGCAACGGCATGAAAACCTGCCAGCGTGCACGCGGCGATAACAGCGATCAAAGAAAAGACACGCCGGAGCCGAATCATGACCTTATTTTAGCCGATAACGGGGAGTGTGAAACTGCGACGATGATTTGCCTACGGCAAATACCTGACCGCGGCAACCCTCCCCCGACCCCTCTCCGCTCAGTGAGGCCGAGGGTAGGGCGCTGCAGTTCTGCCGCATAGTTGGATGCCTTTTCATCGACGAGGTTGCCACTTGCGAAAAACTAGGTAATTGCGAGCAACGATTGCTACGGAATTGCCATTGGCCTGCTTAAATTAGAGACCTGAACTTTCCGAAGATTTATTTCAGACGAGAGATTAACGTCTAGAAGCAATTAGTGTCTGCTTTGCTTGCGGCGCACATCTCGCGGCGCGGAGCGAGAGCGCTAGATGTAACCGGCCCATCCTGCTACACTCATCCGTTTGCCCAAAGTGGAGTCGAAACGCTCATAGCAGCCATACGACTCAGGAGCTCTTATGCGCCGCTTCTTTCTCGTTTTTCTTGCTCTCTTTGCATTGGGATCTTCCGCAGTTGCCCAGGCCAAACATCCCTTCACCTTCGAAGACATGATGAAGCTCAAACGCGTCGAGGAACCGGAAGTATCGCCCGACGCAAAGTGGGTGATCTTCAGTGTGGTCGATGTTGATCTTGCTGCCAATACGAAGACGCCGCACGTCTGGATTGTGCCCACAGCTGGGGGCGAGGAGCGGCAAATCATCGCCGATCAGGATGCCGACCGCCCACGCTGGGCGCCAGATGGGAAACGGTTCGCGTTTATTTCGACCAAAGAAGGCGGGTCGCAGGTGTGGATTGCAGATTTTGATCCCGCCGCTGGGGCTGTGATCACTACACACAAGTTGACGTCGATTGTGACAGAGGCCGGAGGAGAGCTTTGGTCGCCGGACGGCAAGAACATTCTGTTCACTTCGGACGTTTACCCAGAGTGCGACGGCGCCGCCCAGGCTGAGACGGATTGCAATGCAAGAAAAGTGAAGGCGGCTGAAGAGTCGAAAGTGAAAGCGCTGATCTTCACGCATCTGCTTTATCGCCATTGGAACGCATTTAGAGAGGGCAAGCGCAGCCACATTTTCGTCATCCGCGCTCCGAAAGAGGGGCCCGCGGCAGACTCCGAAGACGAATCGATCATGGAGAATTATCCGCGCGACCTGACGCACGGCGATTATGAAGCACCGGTGTTTTCTCTGGGTGGGCAGGACGACTATGCCTTTTCGCCCGACGGCAAAGAGATTTGCTACACCTCGAATCACGACAAGAATCCCGCTGCTTCGACTAACAACGATCTCTGGATCGTCCCAGTCAGCGGAGGCCAAGCGAAGGACATCACCGCCGACAATCCGGCCAGCGACTCGACGCCGCTCTATTCGCCCGACGGACACTACATCGCCTACCGCGCCCAGCAGCGTCCCGGATACGAGAGCGACCGCTTCCGCCTCATGCTCTACGACCGGAAGACGGGGGAGAAGAAGAATCTGACGGAACACTTCGATCGCTGGGTAGGGGATTTCGCCTGGGGGCCTCGATCGTCCTCAATCTACTTCGTTGCCGAAAATGGGGGCGAGTCGTGGATTTATCAAAAAATGCTGGACGGCTCAAAACGGGAGAAAACTCCTGGTTACCATTTCGAGAGCGACATTCTTGAGTTCTCGCGCGGGTTTAACGATGACCTCGCAGTGTCGGGTCCGAATAGCACGCTGCTATTCACTCGCATGTCGATTGAACGACCTACAGAGATTCACTCGCTATCGATAGACGCTTGTTTTTATGCTCCCAGCATCTGCGACGGGGCTGAACCACCGCTGTTTCCTAAGACTGCTTACTCTTCAACGGCGCTTACTCATGCGAATGACGCAGTTCTCTCCCAAATAAGCATCCAGCCCCTCGAGCCCTTCTGGTTCACCGGCGCGAACGACGACAAGGTCGAAGGCTTCCTCGTCAAGCCGCCGAACTTCGATGCCTCGAAAAAATATCCCGTGAAGTTCCTCATCCACGGCGGGCCGCAGGGCGCGTGGGGAGACGACTGGTCCTATCGGTGGAATCCCGAGCTGTTCGCGGCGCCGACTGCGGCGACGCCCAGCGGCTACGTCGTCATCATGATCAACTTCCACGGCTCGACCGGCTACGGGCAAAAGTTTATCGACGCCATCAACGGCGACTGGGGCGGCGCTCCGTTTGAAGACCTGATGAAGGGGCTCGACTATACCGAGCAGACCTATCCGTTCATCGACAAGAATCGCGAGTGCGCGCTGGGCGCGAGCTACGGCGGATACATGGCCAACTGGGTGCTCGGCCACACCGACCGCTTCAAGTGCATCGTCTCGCACGATGGCATGTTCAACGCCGAGTCGGCCTGGGGCACCACCGAAGAACTCTGGTTCAACGATTGGGAGTTCAAGGGCACTCCATACGACAATCGCGAGATGTATAGAAAGTGGTCGCCGCACGAGTACGCAAAGAGTTTCAAAACGCCAACGCTCGTGATTCACGGTCAGAAAGATTACCGGCTGGATGTATCGCAGGGATTCGATCTGTTCACCACCTTGCAGATGGAAGGCGTGCCGTCGAAAATGCTTTACTTTCCCGACGAAGGCCACTGGGTGCTGAAGCCGCAGAATTCGCAGCTTTGGTACAAAACCGTGAATGACTGGGTGGACCAGTGGGTAGGGAAGTAGCGTTTCAGCGGCTCGTTTTTAGCAATGTCATTCCGAACCGACCGAAGGTCGCTGAGGAACCTGCTGCGTGCTTCCGGCGATCGAACAGCCAGCCGATTCTCCGCGGCGTCCTCCTAAAATTCTAAGCGAGCAGGTCTTGCTGGCAAGCCAACCGGCATCGGTGCAGTCACGCGCTGCGGGTTGCTATCACTTGGCGCAGGATCACTCCCAAAATATGTCTCCGGCAGGCTTTCCATTATGTCCTGCAACAAAGCGGAAGTGCCCGCCGAAATTTGGATCTCAACCTCCAGAGTTCCTGTAAACGAGCCTACTGTAGGGGTCATGCTAGCTAGTCCCATCGAGTTGCTCTGAACCGTGGTTTGAGTCGAACTCAGAATTACGGGCATGCCGTTTTGCGTGCTCGAAGTGTTTCCACTCGTTACGTTCAGGATATCGCTCGATGGCCGCAGCACTGTCGACTGAAATGCCACGCTCGCTCCAAGAACGGGGTTCGGCGGCGTGGAAGAATCGGTCACACGAACACTAAGCGGTTGGAATGCCAACCCGGCAACGACCTGTCCGGCTCCAGAGACTGGCTGCAGGTTCAGCATACTCGGGGACACTGCGGTCCCATAAATGTTCTGGCAAGGGCTGTTATTCGGGGAGATGCAGGCATTGATTTGAAAGCTCTCATTGAAGTTTGCGACGGTGAGCGTTACAGTGGCGTACCCGCTGCTGTTCGTTGTGGCCTGAGACGCGCTCAAGGTTCCCGAACCGGAAACGAAGAAGAAGTCAACGACCTTGCCGCTGAGTGGCGAACCGCTTTGATTCACTACTTGAGCAGTCAGCGGCACGCTTACCGAGGCTCCCTGCGCGATCGACAGATAACCGGGCGTGACCGCGATGTTCGTCGATTGTTCCGCCGCTGTGGTTACCGTAGCCACAACCGTTACCGCTGGATTATACGCAGCAGGGGCAAGCTCCGCCGCAACAGTGACGTTTCCCGCAATCGTGGGTGTGACGAGAGTCGAAACTAATCCGCCTTCGTCGCTAATCACGGCACAGGTTACTTTACCGCCGCAGACGGAGAGTGTGGCGTTGTTGGTCGCGCTCCACTCTACGGTAGCTCCGTTCACGGGTGTGACTCCGTCGGAAGCAACGACTTTTACGATCACCGGATTGGGTGACTGGGTCCCCTCCGGAATCGGTGGATTCGCTGCTTGCACCAGAACTAGCTGGTCACTCGCGGCGGCTCCGAATGTAAGAACGTCAGTCATGATGGAAGACGCGCCGCTGACCAGGTCGGAAACTGTAACAGTCTGTTGGCCGTCACTCTGCGCGGGAGCGGAGACCAGAATCTGGCTGGTATTGGTTGCCATCAACGGCACGGGTGTGTTTCCGACGGAAACGCCGAGTTCAGGCGTAAAGCCTGTGCCCTGCAAGGTGATCGGCCCACCACTAACCGGCACACGCGCGGGAGTCACCGAATCACCGTAAAGAACATGTGCATGGTAGGCATAATCGGGGCGCCCGTCTCCGCGCAGGTCGGAGATTCCGATCATGAAGCTGTTCGTGCTGAAGACCTGGGC
>JASHNX010000183.1 GCA_030041415.1 Candidatus Sulfotelmatobacter sp. | reverse complement strand
GCTCGCCGGATGCTGCCATTGACTCCCAGAGTCAAGACAATTTTGGAACAGCGGTGGGAGAAAGCAGGGAAGCCCCGGGACGGGTTTGTATGGCCCGCGCCGAGCAAGAGTGGCCGTATTGATCATTCAACGCTAGAGAAGCAACACGCCAAGACCTTTGGAGTTGTGAATGAACAGGCGAAGAAAAACAATCAGCGACTGCTAAAGCCTTTCGTCCTGTACTCGTTCCGGCACACATTCCTGACACGTCTAGCAGAAAGCGGCTGTGATGCATGGACAATGGCGCGAATCGCGGGCTGGAGCGATATCAGCATCTCTAAGCGTTATGTGCATCCCTCAGACGATGCCGTGCTGAACGCTCTATCGCGGATGCCGCAGTCGGACGACCTCAAGAAACTGGTGCAGTAAGAGGGCGCAAAAGTCAGGACTCGCTACATTTCTCGCTACACTGCACTGGCCCCTCGACAGCAGTTGTCTGCAAGTTATTGAAAAATGGTGCGCCCGGAGAGATTCGAACTCCCGACCTATTGCTCCGGAGGCAATCGCTCTATCCATCTGAGCTACGGGCGCAACCCGGAGGTTTCAGTTTACATGGGGAGTTGCAGCCCATCAACGGGTGGACGAACGAACACAAAGACGAGCGCAAACGTACCACCGCTGCCAAGTTTCCCGCAGACCGCGGCTAATATAGGTTCTCCGCTTTCGATATTTTCCGAAAAACCTACCACCTTCCGCGACCGCCCCCGTGCCGGTCGCCGCCCCGGCCTCCGCGGTCACGGCCTCCGCCGACGTGCTCAGCCTTAGGGCGGGCTTCGTTCACGTTCAGCGTCCGGCCACCAACTTGAGAACCGTTCAAAGCCGTGATGGCCTTTTCGCCGTCCTCGTTGTTGGTCATTTCTACGAAGCCGAATCCCCGCGATCGTCCCGTGTCCCGATCCGTCATGATGCTGACTCGATCGACCGGACCGAAGCCCTCGAACAGTTGCCGCAGCTCATCCTCAGACGTGTTGAAACTCAGGTTGCCTACAAAAATATTTTTCACGCGACTACCTCTGCATTGAGCTGTCGAAGTGCGAGCTCGGCGCGGACTGGAAGGCTGGTCACGCCCTCCTGAGAATCAGGACGAAGCTGGCGAACAGTCAAATGCGGCGAGAAGTATAGCAGGTTTGCATAATTGAGCTGTCAAAAAGAAACGTTCGGAATGCAACGCCGCATTACGCTACGCTTTCACAGCCAATACCAATTGCCGACGTGGCAGCCGATATCGGAGGGCATAGTTGCGCGGTCTGAAGCAAACCGCAGACTTCATTTCAGTTCCAGGGCGTGCAGAGTTTCAAGAAGGATGCCAGCGGAGTGGCGCAACTTGGCGCTTTCGGATTCGTCCAGTTCCAGCCGCAGAACTCGCTGGACTCCTCCTCGGTCGACCACAGTAGGCAGGCTGAAGCATACGTCACTGATTCCGCAATAATCGCTGATCAGGCTCGAGACCGAAAGCACTGTGCTCTGATGACGAACAATCGCCTGCACAATGCGCAGGAGTCCTGCTGCGACAGCATAATAGGTCGCCCCCTTGCATTCGATGATGCGATATGCCGCGTCCCGGGTCGATTCAAAAATCTTATTCATAGCCTGCGGATCGTAGGGCAGTCCGTTTGCGCGGCAATATTCTGGCAGGGCCATACCGGCTATGTTGGCCAGGGACCACGCAGGGACTTCACTGTCTCCATGCTCGCCGATGATAAAAGCGTGAACGCTGCGCGCATCTACGCCGAAGTGCTGGCTGAGGAGAAAACGAAAACGCGCAGTATCCAGAATCGTTCCCGACCCCAACACGCGCGACGCAGACAGCCCGGAAAGTTTCCATGCGGCATAGGTGAGGACGTCGACCGGGTTCGTTGCCACCAGCAATATGCCGTGCGGACTATGCTTCGCGATCGCGGGAACAATCTCGCGCCACACCCGGGCATTCGCTTGCAGACACTCCAGCCTGGTCTGGCCGGGCTTTTGCGGAACGCCCGCTGCTAGCACCGTGATCGCGGCGCCTGCGCAATCGCCGTAGTCCCCGGCCCAAATCCGCGTCGGATGGGTGAACGGGACGGCATGATTCAGATCCATCGCCTCGCCTTCAGCCTTGGACCTGTTCACGTCGATCAGCACGATCTCCGAGGCAAGGCCGCTCATGAGCAGCGCATAAGCGAATGTAGAACCGACCGCGCCGGTTCCCACGATCGCAATCCGTACCGGCACAGTTTCGCTTTCGTGTGGTTGCTGTAAGGGTGGTTGCATTGCAAATTGCCTGGTCCGAATCAGATTGATTATTCAATTGATCGCGGGCAGCCGCAAACAGCGGTCGCACTCAACACTCGTCCACCTTCCAATATCCCTCGCGGTGATATCCGACTCGCAGGAGGCGATTCTTGGGATCATGGCGGTTAGCGCATTTCGGGCAGATTAAGTAACGGCTCCACGCCGTGCCCCGGCTGTCGTAGTTCTCCGCGACCGCAAATGCTGCTCCGCAGCTGCAGGGAACCAGAAACATGCGCAGCGATTCGCGTTCGATTGACTTTTCGGATTGGTTAACGCGCTTCACTTTCTTCGACCGCTTCTTTCGCGCTCCTCTTACGCTTATTGCTCTGCAAGATCTTTTTCCGCAAGCGAAGGGATTTCGGAGTGATCTCGACGAATTCGTCGTCGGCAATAAACTCGATCGCCTGTTCCAAATTCAACTGGCGGAATGGCACGAGACGAATGGCTTCATCTGCCGTTGAGGCGCGCATGTTAGTGAGTTTTTTCTCGCGCACGGCGTTTACGTCGAGATCATCTTCTTTTGCATTTTCGCCGATGATCATTCCTTCATAGAGATCGACGCCCGGGCCGACGAAAAGCTCTCCGCGCTCCTGCAATCCCCACAACGCGTATGCCGTCGAAACGCCAGGACGGTCGGCAACCAGCGCGCCCGTCAGCCGATGAGGAATTTCTCCCTGCCATTCCATGTATCCGTCGAACAGAGAATTCATCACAATCGTGCCGCGAGTATCGGTGAGCAACTGGCTGCGCAAGCCAATCAGCCCGCGGCTGGGCACGCGGAACTCGACGCGCACCCTCCCGTATCCGTGGTTGTGCATGTTCACGACTTCGGCCTTTCGCGACCCCAGTTGCTCCATCACCACACCGACAAATTCCTCTGGCACATCCACTGTGAGATGCTCGACCGGCTCCATCAGCCTGCCTGAGTCTTTGTCGCGCCTGGTCACAATCTCCGGTTTGCCGACCATCAGTTCGTAGCCCTCGCGCCGCATCATTTCAATCGTGATCGAAAGCTGCAACTCTCCGCGGCCGAGCACCTTGAAGGAATCCGTGGTCCCCATTTCTTCGACGCGAAGGGAAACGTTGGTCAGCAATTCTTTTTCCAGCCGCTCACGCAAGTTGCGCGAAGTCACGTAAGTTCCTTCGCGTCCGGCGAAGGGCGAAGTGTTAACGGTGAACGTCATCGCAATGGTCGGTTCATCGATCACAATTGGCGGCAGCGGCGCAGGATTTTCCGCGTCCGTAATGGTTTCGCCAATCGTGATGCCTTCCACGCCGGCTACCGCAACAATATCGCCAAGTGTCGTTTCCGTGATATCCGTCCGCTTCAGTCCAGAGAAAGAAAACAGCTTCGTGATCTTGGTTTTTTGTAGCGACCCGTCGCGTTTGGCGATAACAACGTCCTCTCCGGTGTGCATCGTTCCGTTGAAAACGCGGGCAATCGCCAGCCGACCGAGATAATCGCTGTAGTCGAGATTCGCTACCAGAATCTGCAATGGCCCGCCGGAATCGCCCTGTGGCAACGGAATCGTGTTCAAGATCGCCTCGAACAATGGCCGAAGATCCTCGCCCCCTGTCTTGGCATCAGTCGCTGCTGTTCCTGCTTTTGCATTCGTGTACAGCACCGGAAAATCGAGTTGGTCTTCTTTCGCGTCGAGATCGATGAACAAATCGTAGATTTCGTTCAGCACTTCCTGCGGCCGCGCATCCGGACGGTCGATCTTGTTGATGACAACGATCGGCGGCAGTTTGGCTTCGAGGGCCTTGCCAAGGACGTAGCGAGTCTGCGGCAATGGTCCCTCGCTCGCATCGACCAGCAACATCACTCCATCTACCATTTTCAGCGCGCGCTCGACCTCGCCGCCGAAGTCGCTGTGCCCCGGCGTATCGACAATGTTTATCTTCACGTCGTGATAAAAAATCGCCGTATTCTTGGCGAGAATGGTGATGCCGCGCTCGCGCTCGAGTTCGTTCGAATCCATGACGCGCTCGGCGACGGCTTCGTTGGCGCGAAACGTTCCACTCTGTTTGAGCATGGCATCGACCAGCGTAGTTTTGCCGTGATCGACGTGGGCGATGATTGCGATATTGCGGATGCTTGCCGTCAAAAGCTGAGTTCTCCCTTACTTTCTCTACTACCACTTTACTATGGGCTGATAGAAACCACAGGGAGGACCTTAGAGTGCGCTGGGATAGATGCTCTAACGGCCGGGTCCGCGGAGCGTCTGGTTGGAATTCAATTCGCTGTCGAACAAACAACGACAAATGAGACGAGTCGCATCCGCCTCAGCCCACCACAGTTTTTTCTTCCGGCATCGGCTTTCCCGCAAGCCGCGCTTCGACCTGCTTCACCGCGCGCTGGGCAGAAAGGATGCCTTCATTGGTCGTCGAAACTGGCCCTTCGCAATCGGTGTTTGCAAAAAATACACGGTCCATCGGTTCCCGCGTCAACGGCTGAATCTCGGTGTAGAGTTTCGGCGTAGACATGTACATCGGGTGTCCGCGCCGATAAATGTGAACCTCAATCGGGTCAACATTTGTTTCCGGTAGTAGCTTTTGAAAATCAGCGAGAACGTCGGCCGCAATCTTGCGACACCCTGGCTCCGTCAAAAGGTAACCGCGATCGCTCTCTTTCATCGGCGTGTAGCAAGTAATGATATTGAACTTCTGCCGGTAACCGGGCTGCTTCCGCACCACCCAGTCGGCAACAATGAAGTCGGTAAAAGTGTTCCCGCCGGGGCACCATGTGTCATAGCCGCTGTTGAAAACCGGCTTGTCAAAAATCAGATTGACGACCGGGTAGGGTACATAGCGGACCTGCTTCATCGCATCACTTTGTTTTTCGGGCAAACCGTCGACGATGCGGCGCGTAATGAACTTGG
Source organism: Candidatus Sulfotelmatobacter sp. (assembly GCA_030041415.1). GTDB lineage: Bacteria > Acidobacteriota > Terriglobia > Terriglobales > Acidobacteriaceae > Sulfotelmatobacter. The sequence goes on along the minus strand of JASHNX010000183.1, from coordinate 22,606 downwards.
GCGTCGCCATGATCACAGTTTTGGCGGAAACGGTTTTCAGTTCTGCATTATGCATGTACGTGACCTGTACTTCCTGCTTTCCAGGAACTACGGCCACTGTCGTCGCATCGGTCAGCATCCGGTCTTTGTAACTCGGCTGCAGAATCTCGGCTAGTTTCTTCGTGAGCGCTCCCAGCCCTCCCGGCCAGGTATAGCGATCGTCCCGGTGGCTTTCGTCGGCCATCTCTTGCAACGAGTAAATCCCGATTGCTGCGGCCGTGTCGTGGCTCGCCGCGCCCCAATTCGAGGGACCGAAATTGTCCCACCACTGCTTCAACTCGACGGGATATCCATTAAGGAAATCGGTAAACGGCAGGCCGAAAAGTTCGCGCGCGCGTTTCTGCACGTCGATTGCCAGCATTTCCTTCTTAAACTTCTTGAATCCATCTCGAACCAAAGGCGGATACGGCAGCTTGCTGAGACCTTCCCCCCACGTGTCCAATACGAGTTCGCCGCGAACGATGGTGGGATCCGAATTGTCAACCGGCAGCGGCGTCAAACCGATCTCCTGCGCGAAGTGATAGGTATACTCATCCTTCGTGAGAAATGCCGATCCTGTGCCGTAGGCGTTGCCTTCGTATTCCATCTCGTAGGCGTTGCCGCCCCAGTGCGGTTCTTTTTCCAGGAGAAGAAAATCGCGATGCCGCAGGCGGTAAGCCGCCGCCAATCCGCTCACTCCTCCGCCGACAACCACCACATCATGCCGCGCCGAAGCTCGGGGACGAGCGAAGGAGTCGCTGCCCTTATCTCTCACCTGATGGCAAATCTGATTGTGTTCGCCGTCAACCTCAGCCGTGGGATCATGCGGCGAACCCTGCGCCGACAGCAGCGACAGATCGATTGGGCATCCCGCTGTAACTGCCCCTGCTACCACAAACTTGATGAAGTCTCTGCGATTTGAACTCATACCATCTGGCCCTCCGCGGCAGCTGTGATTTCAGTGCCAACATCTGGCTGCCCTTCCCCACGCACACGCAGGCGATACCACAGCACGATCGCAACCAACGAAAACACGAAGATAATTGCCGAGACCGCGTTGATTTCCGGCGTGATGCCGCGCCGCAGCCGCCCCCAGATTTCCAAGGGCAGCGTATTGTCGCGGCCGATAAGAAAGAAACTTACGGCGATCTCGTCCATCGAAAGCGTGAAAATCAGCAGAGCTGCGCCGATAATCGGCAGCTTTAGGTTCGGCACCGTAATCCGCCAGAATGTCTGCCAATAGTTGGCGCCGAGATCCAGCGAAGCCTCTTCTTGCGAGCGGTCGAGTTTCTGCAGGCCGGCGAATACTTCGGTTGTTGCTACTGAAATTAAAGCCGTTCCGTGCCCCAGGATGATGGTTGCCAAGCTCAGCTTGGTGTTCGTCAGATTGAACAGCATGAGCAGTGAAAGTCCCGTGATGATTCCGGGCAGGATTAGAGGCAGAAGCACGAGCCGGCGGAACAGGGCCTTGCCAGGGAACTGTGCGCGATCCAGAGCCAAGGCCGCGGGGATGCCAAGTGCCAGTGAAATTGCCATTGCCACCGCCGCGACCTGCAAGCTGTTCAACACCGAATCCCACATTGGCCCGTCGCCAAACAGCGTGCGATACCAGTCGAGCGTCAGATGATGCGGAGGAAACCCGCCCACACCTTCGCGATTGAAAGAGTAAAGAATCAGAACTGCGATTGGCAGATATAGGAAAGCGAATACGCATACAGCGTGAAGGAACAGCCAGTTCGAGTTGGAAATTCGCGCCGTACTGCTCACGAGAAACTCCACTTTTTTTCCAGACGCTCTGAGAAAAACAAAAGGCTGACGACGAGCATTAGCATGCACAAAGAAATCGCCGCGCCCAGCGGCCAGTTATAAGCCGCACCGAATAAGCTGACAACGATGTTGGAGATCATGATGCCGCTCGGTCCTCCGAGCAATAGCGGGGCGAGAAAATCGCCCAGACTCAGCACGAAGGCGAAAGTTGCGCCTGCGATCGCGCCCGGAATCGAGAGTGGAAGAATAACTTTCCAGAACGTCTGCGCCGGGCTTGCCCCCAGGTCATGGGAGGCTTCCACCAGACTGCGCGGAATGTGTTCCAGCGCGGCGTAAATCGGCAAAAACGCAAATGGTGTATAGATGTGCGTCAGCGTCAGGACAACTGCGAACGGACTATACAGCAAGAATTCCAGCGGATGTTTGGTGACGTGTGCATACTGCAACAGTGTATTGAGCACGCCATCCGAGCCGAGAATTGTCTTCCAGGCGTAGGCGCGCACAAGGTAACTCACCCAAAGCGGAATGATGACGAGCTGATAGAGAAGGTCTTTCTTGCCACCGGCACGGAACGAAAGAAAATAGGCAAGGGGATATCCGAGCAATAATGAAAAAATAGTCACACGCGCGGCGATCCACATAGAGCGGAGCAGAGTTTGCCAATAAACATCGACGTGCAGCAGTACGCCGTAATTGGCAAGGTTCCACGAATGCACGATCGTTTGCGCAGCAGAAACCGACCAGAAGCTGTAGCAGAACATCAGTGCGTACGGCGTGACGAGAAAAATCACTACCCAAAGCACTGGGGGCAGAGTCACCGCCGCTTTATACGCGCGCGAAAACATCAGATTCGTTCCGCAGACTTGGTCACGGGAATAGCGTCAATCGGAGAAAATGCCAACAGCACTTCATCCAGCGGGCTAGTACTCGCCGGAGCGCGGACGACCAGAACCAACCCCCCGGCGCACTGCACGCGAATCAGTTCCGTCGCGCCGTGAAATGCCTGCGCGACCACTTTTCCCTGGACGCGCACTAGAGTGGGCAGGGAAGCGGTCTGCGACAACAGGCGGATGTTTTCCGGTCGCAAAGAAAATAAAACCGGGCCGTCGGGACGATCGGATGTCCATGTCAGATCGCCGCAGCAAACTACGCCGGATTTCACGTCGCCTTTCAGCAGATTCGTGTGCCCGATGAACTGCGCAGCGTAAGCCGTTGCCGGGCGCCCATAGATTTCTCGTGGCGTTGCCACCTGCTCAAGTTCGCCCGAACGCAACAGGGCGATGCGGTCCGACATGACCATCGCTTCTTCCTGGTCGTGGGTGACAAAAATGAAAGAGATGCCGACTTCGCGCTGCAGCGCTTTCAACTCGACCTGCATCTGCCGCCGCAAGTTCGCGTCCAGTGCGGAGAGTGGTTCGTCGAGAAGCAGCAGTCGTGGGCGATTCACGAGCGCGCGCGCCAATGCAACCCGCTGCTGCTGCCCGCCACTGATTTTCGAGGGCTTTGACTTTGCATGCGCCGACATCTTTACTTTTTCGAGCGCCTCCGCGATGCGCGATGCAATTTCGCTTTCCGGCCTCTTCGCGACGCGCAACCCGTAGGCCACGTTTTGCTCAACCGTCAAATGCGGAAACAGAGCATAGTTCTGGAAAACCGTATTTACCCGGCGCCGGTAAGGGGGCTGCAAATCCAATCTGTCTTCGCCCATCCACACTTCGCCGGCGCTGGCTTTTTCAAAACCTGCGATGATTCGCAGCAACGTTGTCTTGCCCGATCCACTCTCACCCAGGATCGTTAGAAATTCTCCTTCTGCCACTTCGAGAGAAATCTCTTTCAGCACGACGTTCTTCCCAAATTGCTTGGCCACTTTGCGAACGCTGAGGAGCGTCGTGCGGCTTTTCAGTTCAGGCGCGCTCGCCATCGGGATTTCAGAGGTGATCATCGATTTTGCGGAATTTGAACAACCTCCAGCAGTCACAAAATGGCCCATTGATGCCGCCTGCTCGTCTCCTACTGCGCCGCCTTTACTTCGTTCCAGATTTCGTTGTATTTGGCTCGCCGGGGCACATTCTGCCAGAAATAAAGCCGCTTCTGATAATTATCGACGTCATCGAGATGCAGGCTCTTTACCTGTTCCGTCGTCATGAGCTGTGCTGCTTGCGGATTTGCGGGTGTGTATCCCGTTACATCCGTGACTTTCTTTTGCGTCTGCGCGTCAATCATGTATTCGAGAAATTGATAAGCCAGTTCCTTGTTGTCGCTGGCGGCAGTGATCATCAAATGATCGATCCAGCCGGTGGTATTTTCCTTCGGAATGGTCTCGCCGATCGGAAAATTGATCTTGCGCAGTTGATTCGTCATCAGCGGCCAGCCCATCGAGGCCACAATTTCGTGATTTTGGAACAAATTCGTCAGTTCTCCGCCGGTCGACCACATCTTGCGAATGTTAGGTTTCAGTTCCAGCAGCTTCTTCTTCACCGCATCGAGTTGCTCATCGCTCAAGTTGTAGAGCTGCGATGGGTCGGGCTTGTCGAAGCCAAGAACCTGCGCAGCCATATAGATGGTTGAGAGGTCGTCCCACACGGAAATCTTTCCTCGATACTTCGGATCCCATAGGACATTCCAGCTGTCAGGAGCCTGCTTGAACACCGTGGTGTCATAAAGCATCGGATCGGGTCCCCACATGAAAGGCACGCCGTAGACATCATTTTTCACGTGGACCAAAGGGAGGGAAGTCAGTTGCGGCGAAAGTTTTCCATAAGTGGGGATTTTCGACAGATCCAGTGGAAGAGCCAGTCCCGCTGCGGCGATCGACGTGGCGACATCGCTCGATGGCGAAATCACATCATAGTTTCCGGCGCTGCCGCCGCGCAGCTTGGCGACGAGTTCGTCGCTCGACCCCATGTACGAGGCGGAAACCTTGCAATGATGTTGCTCTTCAAATGTCTGAACAAACGACGGATCGGCGTACCCCTCCCACACCAGCAGATTGAGCGTGGGCGTTTTTTTCGAGCACGAGGATGCCGATATCAGAAACATGAACAGCGCCAGCAACATCCACCTTCGCGCTTTCATCGTGCCTCCATGTAATCCGAGATCGCCGTTCGTTCAGATTTAAAAGGTTGGGGGCGTATTCACCCACAGCACCCGCGTTTCGCTTCTTCCCGGATTTCTCCAATGATGCGGCGTCGTGCTCTCGAAATAAAAACTGTCCCCTGTCTTCAGCCGATACTCCTGCTGCTCCAGCGTAATAATCAGCGATCCCCGCAATATAAAAAGGAACTCCTCGCCCTCATGGGTATAGGCGTCTCCGCTGCCGGCTTGCGGCGCCACGCGGAACAAGTGCGGCTCCATCACCGCGTTTCCCCAGGCCAGCAACTCCATGCGAACCCCGGGTCCGGCTTGCAGCACTTTTCTTTGTTCCGGCTGAACCTGGCGGCTGCTGGCACCGTTTGCGTCAAAGAAATCGAGAATGTTGGTCTTGTAATAGCGGGCCAGTTTGCGCAGCGTTCCCACGGACCCGCTCATCTGCGAGCGCTCGAGCGCGCTCAGAAACCCTACTGAAATGCCGACTGCCTGCGCCACCTGCGAAAGTGAAAGGCGCCGCTTGGTGCGCAACTGCCGCAGGTGCGAACCAATCGCTCCCGCATTTCCATCTTTGGCCGGACGCGTTCTGCCTTGTCGACGCAGCATTGCTACGATGGCAGCCGCGTTCAAGCCGCGAACTTTGCGCAAAAAGCGCGCGCGTTTCAACAACTTCACGTCTTCCGGACTGTAAAGCCGGTACTTGCTTTCCGTGCGGCGGGGGCGCGTAAGGCCAAGGTTTTCCCAGCCGCGTATGACCGAAGGCGAAACCCCGACCGTACGCGCGACGTCTCCGATTTTCAAATAGACATCAGTGCCCGAGGCACTCATGACTCACCGCGGCGATACGATTTTCGGCTGGAAACGAGCGCTTTTTTCTTCTTGACAGTTTGTGCACCCGTTCTCTAACCTTGCGGGATTATAGCAAGGTTGTGGCTGGATACAAGTAGTCGCATTCAAACAAAATCAGGTTCTGCCGAAATGCCTGGAGGTTCCATGCCGTTACTACGAGCCCGCTGGACCGCCGTTTACCTTGCCGTTATTTTGTTGGTCCCCACTTTCCTTTCCGCTCAAGGCGCCAATGGCCGCATTGTGGGCCGGTTGAGCGATCCCAGTGGCGCCGTCCTTGCCCACGCCAAGATCACGCTGACCAACGAGGCGACTGCCATCAGCCGCGTGGCGACTGCCAACGATAGTGGCGATTACTCGTTTGTCGATGTTGTCCCGGGGACCTATACACTCGAGTTCGAGCTGACGGGTTTCAAGAAAAATGTCCAAAAGGGAGTCATTCTCGACGTCAATCAGGTGGTGACGCTGAACTCCACGCTGCAAATCGGTGCGTCCCAGGAAACGGTTGAAGTTACTTCCGAAGCACCACAGGTCGATACCACCAGCACCCAGCTTGGTGCGGTTATTAATGATCGTTCTGTGAACGAGCTTCCGCTGAATTCCCGCGATACCTATCAGTTTCTGCAACTTCAGCCCGGCGTGCAGGCGCAGCTGGGAAACGGCAACGGCAGCCTGTTCTACGGTTCGCAGGATACCGGCTCGGTCTCTGTTAATGGCGGCCGCACGCGCGCCAACAACTTCAGCGTCAACGGCGGAGACGCGAACGATCAATTCGTGAATCTGCCGACGGTTCAGCCGACTCCCGACAGCGTTGAAGAATTTCGCGTCATCACCAACACTTTCGATGCCGAGTACGGCCGCAACTCCGGCTCGGTTGTCAATGTGATCACCAAATCCGGCACAAACAGCATTCACGGCGATGTCTACGAGTATTTCCGTAACACGGTTCTCGACGCCAAGAACTACTTCGACGTGCTTGGCCGTCCTCAGTGGAACCAGAATCAATTCGGAGGGACCCTTGGCGGGCCGATTAAGAAAGACCGCAGTTTCTTCTTTGTTTCTTATGAAGGACGGCGAATTCGCGAGGGCATCACCGGCCAGGAGGTAAACGTGCCCTCTGCCGCGGAGCGAGGCGGAGATTTTTCTGCCGTCGGAGGATTTGCAGGCGGGGGCGGAATCAGCGCGACGGATCCGTTCGTTGCCAGCGTTTTGAATGGGCGACCGGGTTGCGACACCGCAATCGCCGGAATAGGCGGCGCGACTCCCGCTGCGGGTCTCGAGTGGTCTTCCATCTTTCCGACCGGCGTCATTCCAGCTGCTTGTCAGGATCCGATTGCTGCCAATCTGCTGTCTTTGTATGTCCCAACGCAGAGCGTGACCGTTCCTGTAAGCACCGACAATGAAGATCAGTTCACGGTCCGCTTTGATCACACGATCAACGCGCACCAGAATTTTACGGCGTACTACTACTTCAACGATCTTCGCACCCTGCAGCCCTTCAACCAATTCGAGCAGGCCGGCGCGAATGTTCCCGGCTTCGGTAACTTCAACAATAACCGCTTTCAGCAATGGAATCTGACGCACACCTGGACGATTACGAATGCGCTCGTGAATGAGGCTCACTTCACCTATATGCGCGAAGGAGAACTTGGCTTTCTAAAACCGGAAACCACCCTGCCGGTTACATCTTCCTGTACCGGGGCGGCCGCACCTTATTGCTTCACCGGAGTATCCAACTCCGCACCGATCAGCTCCCTGATAGCCTCGTCGGGAATCGCGGCGGGGAAAGCTGGAATCACTCCCGGTTTGGCATCCAGCCTTACGGGCGTTCCGTACATCAACATCGGGGGCGGCGCGGTGTTTGGCAACAACTTCGAAGGCTTTCTTCCGCAGGTGGGCAACAGCTTTCAATGGTCGGACAATTTGACCTGGGTCAAGGGCAATCACACCTTCAAATTCGGCATCGATGTGCGCCGTCAGCGATTCGACCAGTACTACTACTTCGACGTAAACGGAGAATTTTCATTTGACAATACGGGTCCAAATTCGATCATTCCGGGAGACGGCGATAATTATGCGGAATACCTCCTCGGCTTGGTCGATACCTATACTCAGGGTTCCGGTCAACGCGAAGATGTTCGTGGAACCTCGGTGTATCCGTTCGCGCAGGATAGCTGGAAAATCAAGCCGAACCTGACTCTGAATTACGGACTTCGTTGGGAACTAGACACTCCGCCGACCGACATTGCCGGACACGTGGAAACGTTCAGGCCGGGACAGAATTCCACAATCTATCCTTGCGGACTTTCGAGTCAGGGCGCGAACGAATTGGGGGTCCCCGCTGGCACCAGTTGCGCCGCGGCGGGAGTTCAGCCAACCGGTCTCGTGGTGCCCGGAGACCCCGGCATTCCCCCCGGCATGACCAGCACCTATTACCACGCTTTCGCTCCGAGAATTGGACTGGCATGGAGCCCGGGCAAATCCGGAAAAACCAGCATCCGCACCGGCTGGGGAATTTTCTATAACCCCATCGAAGAACTTGTCATGGCGCAGTTCGGCGCCGAACCTCCGTTTGGAGGAAGTTCTTCTCTATTCGATACCTTCTTAAGTACTCCCTTTGTGAACCAAGGAGATTATGTTAGTCCCAACCCGTTCAATGGAATTCTTACACCGACGAAAGGTAAGCCAGTCGACTATTCGCTGTTCCGTCCGATTCTTCTGTATGGCGAATTCGAACCGCACATTCGGACGCAATACACCACGCAATATAACCTCACGGTTCAGCGTCAACTCAGCAACAGCATGATGCTGCAAGTCGGCTACGTGGGCTCGGAAGGTCATCGGCTTCTTGCTTCGTACGACGTCAATCCGTCCATTCCGCAGACCTGTTTGGATATAGCCAGCATCGCCAAATCCAGCCCCGCGAGCGTTATATCCTATGGCGCGCAGGCCACCTGCGGTCCCTTTCTCGAAGATAGCCAGTGGACCGTGACAGTTCCAGCCGGATTTAAATTCCACATGCCCAATGGCAGTGTGGTAAATGGCACAGGACAAACTCTAAACTTCGTCGGCCTACGCCCTTATTCGTCGCCAAGCTGCAACGCCTTTACCGGCACCGGCTGTCCCCTGGATGGAGTGCCAGTATTCAGCGACATTTTCGCGGAAGACACGGTGGCTAATTCCAGCTACGACGCCTTCGAGGCCATGCTGCAAAAGCGCTTCGCGAAGGGACTGCAATTCCAGGCAGCCTACACATTCAGCAAATCACTGGATGACGGCTCGACTTTCGAAGAGACGCTTGATCCGTTCAACCACGGCGCCAGCCGCGCGCTTTCGCTGTTCAACTCCAAGCAGCGCTTCGTGATCAGCTATGACTGGGAGATCCCCACGCGCAAATACAACGGTTTCAAGGGGCAGTTGTTCGACGATTGGTCAGTGTCAGGGATTACCCAGTTCCAGAGTGGTTTTCCGATCCGTCTAGACACCGAAGATGATACCGAGTTGATCGCCAGCATCTTTTTCCTAGGCACCGAAGCCCCCAGCTTGGTGGCGCCGTTCCAGAAACTGAACCCAAAAACGAACGGAGGCTTTTGGTTCAATCCCAATGATTTTGCAACGGCTGCAACGCCTAATGGCAGTGGTGCCACGGGGCCGCCCCTAGGCCAATTCAACAACGGCACGCAGCGCTCGATCTGCTGCGGTCCCGGCCTCGACGATTGGGACTTCGCCATTCACAAAAAGTTTTCGATCGATGAGCAGCGCTATTTCCAGTTCCGTGCCGAGTTGTTCAACATTTTCAATCACACGAATTTCTATAACCCGGATGGGCATTTTTCCGATGGCCCAACCGAGTTCGGAAAAATCACCGAGGCGCAGGACCCGCGCCTGGTGCAGTTCGCTTTAAAGTTTTATTTTTAGCCGAATAGGATAGAGTAGTTGAAGCCCACCGGGCGGCCTGTCCGCCCGGCATTCTAATGGCCCGCGACCCAAAAGAAACGCCGGCCTGAGTCACTCCGGAGCACTCTGATGTACCCCGATCTGCAGAAAGAACTCTCGACGTTCGAGCGCCGCACGCCTAAATCCGCCGAAGCGCACAAGAAAAATCTCAAACGCATTCCCCTCGGCGTAGCCAGCAATTACCGGCATTACGATCCCTGGCCCATATTTGTGAAAGACGCGAGCGGCAGCAAGTTTCGCGACCTCGATGGCAATGAATATATTGATCACAATCTCACGTTCGGCGCTCTCATGGCGGGGCATTGCCATCCTGCAGTTATGAAAGCGGTTGAAAAACGGCTGTCGACTGGCACAATGTTCGGCATGCCGCACGACATGGAATGGGAACTTGCGGAAGAAATCTGCAGGCGTTTTCCGGTCGAAATGTGCCGCTTCGGCAATAGTGGAACCGAGGCCACGATGCATGCCATTCGCCTTGCCCGCGCCTCAACCGGACGCGACAAGATCATCAAATTCGAAGGCGCCTACCACGGGCTGCACGACTCCGCACTGGTTAGCGTCAAGCCGCACGCCCCGGAGTTTGGCGATATCGAAAATCCGACGCCGGTTACCGGCGGACTTGGCGTGCCGAAGTCGGCGATCGCCAACGTCAAAATCGCAACCTTCAACAATCTGGGAAGCGTCGAGCGTCGGTTCAAAGAAAATCCCGCAGAGATTGCCGCGATCATCCTGGAGCCCATCCTGATGAACGTGGGTTTGTGCATGCCGGAAGCGGGCTTTCTCAAAGGATTGCGTGATCTGGCCAACAAACACGGCGCGCTGCTGATCTTCGATGAAGTAAAAACCGGAGCCAAACTCAGTTGGGGCGGGGCCAGCGAGTATTTCAACGTTCAGCCCGACATGATTTGCTTAGCCAAGTCGATCGGCGGAGGGCTCCCGCTCGCCGCCTTCGGAGCAAGCAAATCCGTCATGGACCTCATCTCGCAGCACAAGGTCTTTCACGGCGGAACATACAATACAAATCCGGTTTCAATGGCAGCGGGCCTCGCGACCTTCCGCGAAGTTCTCACTCGCGACAACTACGCGCACGTCGACAAGCTGAGCAAGAAACTTGCCGACGGATATCGCAAGACCATAGCAAAGGCGGGCTTGCAGGCTTACATCGCGCAGGCGGGAGCCAACGGCGCACTCATGTTGTATCCGAAGGAAATTCGCAATTACCGTGACTGGACCACGGTCGACATCGACCTTTGGCGTCATTATTGGTTCGGTATGGTCAATCGCGGCGTGATGGCGCAACCTTACTGGTGGGATGAGCAGTGGACGATTTCGGTTCAGCACACCGAAGCCGATATCGACAAACATCTCGCCGCGTTCGATGACATCGCCGAATCGCTCGCGAAGGCGCAACAGGAGCGCGCCGGCCAGCCCGTGCTGGCGGCGCACTAAGTTGTGTGAGGCGGGCATTTGTGCTCGCCTCGCGTGAATGCTGTGGATAAGACTTTGTGATTCCGAATACGAGCGAAGCTCGGATGAGGAACTTGCTTTACGCGTCAAGCTTTCTACGACGACGGTCGTGTCCGACCAATCCCAACCCGCTCCGGCTCACCTGATCCGCGCCCTCGGACGCCGCGATCTGGTATTGCTGTTTGTTGTTGCGGTTTTTAACTTAAACGTCGTTCCCTCGATCGCAGCCAATGGCGGTGTCACGATCTGGCTCTGGATCATCTCCCTTCTTCTTTTTTTCTGGCCACAAGGAATCGCCGTCATCGAGCTTGCTCGTCGCTATCCCGGTGAAGGCGGAGTTTACCTGTGGGCCAAGGAGGTTTTTGGCGACTTCCATGGATTTCTCTCCGGCTGGTGCTACTGGACGAACAATATGCTGTACGTCCCGACAGTAATGCTGTACTTCGTAGGCGTCTCGGTCTTTGCGCTCGGTCCGGGCCACTCCGCTCTTGCCGAAAATAAAGTGTTCGCGCTGGTCACGTCGCTTGCGCTGATGGGACTTCTCACCATTCTCAACATCGTTGGCCTCGGCGTTGGCAAATGGGTCAACAACGTCGGGGCGGTCGGGACTTTCATTGCTGCCGCGGTATTAATCGGCTTGGGGATTGTGATTTGGACTAAATTCGGCTCCAACGTAACCGCCGCAGATTTTCGCATTCCCGCGAACCCGCGTTTCGTTCTCAACTCTTTTGGTGTGATCTGCTTTGGATTGGTTGGGCTCGAACTCGCCTCTGTGATGGGCGACGAAATCAAGGATCCCAGCCGCACACTACCGGGAGCGGTTGCCTGGGGCGGGATTCTCTCCGGAGCGCTGTATGTTGGCGCGACCCTCACGATCCTCATCGCGATTGGTAAAGATGTGAATGTGCTCCAGGGGATCGTTCAGGCAGTTAGCCACATGGCTGGACGCGTTGGCTTGACTTGGATCATTGTTCCGTTTTCGCTGATGCTGAGCCTGTCGATTGCAGGCATCGGTTCGGCGTGGATGGGTGGTTGTGCCCGCATCCCGTTCGTCGCTGGCCTCGATTCGTATATGCCGTCGTGGCTCGGCAAGGTTCATGCACGTTATGCGACGCCTTACGCGGCACTGATCGTGCAAGCGATCGTATCTTCGCTGTTAGTGATCATGAATTTCGTCGGCGCCGGCGTTCAGGAAACTTTTCAAAAGCTTCTTTCCCTCGCCGTCGTGTTGCAATTGGTTCCTTTTGTATATATGTTCGCGGCGCTGGTGAGGTTTGCCATTCAAGAGTCCCGTCCTCGCGGGCAATACGGCCGGGCAACATTATTGCTGGCGGGTACAAGCGGATTACTCACCACAATTCTCGGCATCACGCTGGTGTTCTTCCCCGCCCAGCAGATCACTTCTCTTTGGTCGTATGAGCTATGGATGTTCGGAGGCACGCTCTTTTTTGTCGGACTAGCCGCGTTCTTTTTCTTCATCTACGGTCGGCACAAAGCCGCGCATGGGCGACAGATATTGGCCCAGGACGTACGTCCGGAATTGGCGGCGCAAACTGGAACACAATCCCGTTAGGGATGGCACGAGATCGACATCAGGAGGGCCAAGATGCCCAGCGGAGTCCAAACCGAAGTTAAGACTTATCAGATATACATTAACGGCGAATGGACCGACAGCAAGTCGAGAAAGACATTTCCGGTCTACGACCCCTCGACGGAAGAAGTCATCGCCAACGTTCCCGATTGCAATGCCGACGACGTCAACCGTGCCGTTGCCGCGGCCAAAGCCGCATTCGAGGACGGCCCATGGTCGACCACGACGGCGCAGGAACGCGGCCGCGTCTTGTTCCGTCTAGCCGAAAAGATCCGCGCCAATCTCTCCTCGCTCGCCGAACTCGAATGCCGCAACACCGGCAAACCCATTGTCGAAGCGGAATTCGACATCAACGATGCCGCCACTTGCTTTGAATACTATGGCGGCCTCGCGACGAAAGTGGTGGGCTACGTAAATCCCGTTCCCGACAACGCCATGTCGCTGTCGCTGAAAGAACCGGTAGGAGTCGCAGGACAAATCATTCCGTGGAATTACCCCTTGCTGATGGCTGCGTGGAAATTGGCCCCGGCGATTGCCGCGGGATGTACGTGCATTCTGAAGCCCGCCGAGCAAACTCCGCTGACGGCCCTTGAATTGGCAAAGTACTTCGCCGATTGTGGGCTGCCTCCGGGTGTTGTCAATGTCGTCACGGGCTTCGGCGAAACCTGTGGCGCGCCCATCGTCCAGCATCCAGACGTCAACAAGATCGCTTTCACCGGAAGTGCGGCCGTCGGCAAGATCATAGTCAAACAAGCGGCTGACACGGTAAAGCGCGTTACGCTTGAACTCGGCGGCAAGTCACCCAACATCTTTTTTGCCGACGCTGATTTCGAAGCTGCCATTGATGGTGCGCTCTTCGGCGTCTTCATCAATCAAGGCGAAGTCTGCTCGGCCGGAAGCCGCATCCTCGTGCAGAAAACCATCTACAAGAATTTCGTCGATGCTATGACCGAGAAGGCGAAGAAGATCAAACTCGGTCCTCCCCTCGAACGTGAGACCAAGATGGGCCCACTGGTCAGCAAAGAGCAGTACGACCGTGTGAATGAGTATCTTGCTCTCGGCAAGAAAGAGGCGAAGTTGGCCTCCGGCGGCGGCCGCCCGGAGAAAATTGCCAAGGGCTACTATGTGCAGCCAACTATTTTCTACGATGTAAACAATTCGGCCCGCATTGCCCGCGAGGAAATTTTTGGACCGGTAGCGGCGGTGATTCCTTTCGACGACGAAAGAGATGCGCTAAAAATTGCCAACGATTCGCCTTACGGTCTCGCCGCTGCGGTCTGGACACGAGATATCTTCAGGGCCATGCGGGCGGTCAAGGCTCTGCGCGCGGGCATCGTTTGGGTTAACCACATGCAACCAACTTATGTCGAAGCGCCATGGGGCGGATACAAGCAATCTGGCTTCGGCCGCGAGTTGGGTCCTTGGGGTATCGAAGAATATTTGGAAACAAAACAGGTTTTTATAAATCTGAACGAGCAACCGATCGGGTGGTACTGAGACTAATCCCGGGCCCGAGAGGTATGTCTTGCGCAGAAGACGCGAAATGATCCGGCGAACAATAAAATGATCTACGACCGAGGAAAACGAGCAACGATGAGAACTTGTTATGAGTACGATTAAGATTCATACTCCAGTACCGGGGCCGAAATCCAAAGCGCTCTCTAAGCGTCGCGCAGAAGCCGTGCCCCGCGGGCTTTCTCACGGCACGCCCATCTATGTTGCTAAGGCGGAAGACGCGTGGCTCGAAGATGTCGATGGCAACCGCTACATCGACTTCGCCGGAGGGATCGGCTGCGCCAACGCCGGCCATCGTCAGCCGCCGGTTCTCGCCGCCATTCAGGAGCAACTCGACAAATATCTGCATACATGCGTTCAGGTTACACCGTATGAAGGCTACATCGAGCTCGCCGAGCGCATGAACGCCGCAACGCCTGGCAAGTTTTCCAAGAAAACTCTTTTCGTGAACAGCGGCGCAGAAGGCGTCGAGAACGCTGTCAAGATTGCGCGCGCTTACACGAAGCGTCCGGCGATTATTGCCTTCGAGGACGCCTTCCACGGCCGCACGATGATGACACTCGCCCTCACCAGCAAAACACATCCCTACAAAGCAGGATTTGCGCCGTTTCCCGGTGAGGTCTATCGTGTTCCATTCGCGTATTGTTATCGCTGTTCGTACAATCTGAAATATCCCTCGTGCGATCTCTATTGCGCGCGCCATCTAGAAGACACATTCAAGCGCGTTGTCGCGAATGAAGAAGTCGCTGCAATCATCGCCGAACCCCTTCTGGGCGAAGGTGGATTCGTCGCCCCTCCGCCCGGCTATTTCAAAGTTCTCATCGATCTCTGCCACAGGCACAACATTCTCTTTATCGCCGATGAAGTCCAGTCCGGCTTTGGACGCACCGGTGCGCTTTTTGCCAGCGAACGATATGGCATCGAGCCCGATATTCTCGTTACCGCGAAATCCCTCGGCGGAGGTTTGCCGCTAGCCGCCGTCACTGGCCGTGCCGAAATCATGGATGCTCCGGGTGTCGGCGGGCTTGGTGGAACCTTCGCGGGAAATCCGCTTTCTTGCGCCGCAGCTTTGGCCGTGCTTGACCTGTTTGAAAAAAGTAATCTACTTCAGCGCGCCAACGAACTTGGCGATCGTTTCCAACGCCGCGCCCGCGAATGGCAGCGCCGCTGGTCTCTCGTCGGAGATGTCCGTGGCGTCGGCGGCATGCAGGCGATCGAACTCGTAAAATCGGAGGAAACGAAGCTTCCGGCTTCGGAAGAGACAAAGCAAATAACGCAATACTGCTACGAACATGGCCTGATCACGATCACGGCAGGTTCGTACTCGAATGTGATTCGTGTGTTGGTTCCCCTCATCGCTACGAACGACCAAATGGACGAGGGCCTCGACGTGCTTGAAGCCGCACTGGCTTCGGTATGCGATAAGAAAGGCGCCGTCGCGCAATGTGTCTGAACAGTAAGCTGTTCTGTCATTCTTCGCGATAGTGAAAAGGAATTACGAATATGGCAGTTGCTGCACCTCCCATGACGCGCATTTCTAATTTCATCAACGGCCAATGGGTTGACTCGTCGGCAAAGGAATGGCGCGACGTCGTCAATCCCGCGACCGGAGACGCCTTTGCTCAAGTTCCGCTTGCCGATGCAGCGGAAGTGAATCGAGCAGTCGAGGCTGCCGCCGCCGCATTTGCCGAGTGGCGCCGCACGCCACCAGAAGACCGCATCCAGCCACTCTTCAAGCTGAAGATGCTGCTTGAGGAGCACATCGACGACATCGCCCGCATTATTACGCAGGAAAACGGCAAGACGTTCGCCGAAGCCAAGGCCGAGATGCGCCGCGCGATCGAAAACGTCGAAGTCGCCTGCGGCATCCCAATGATGATGCAGGGCTACAACCTCGAAGACGTCGCCCGCGGCATCGACGAGATGATGATTCGCCAGCCGCTGGGTGTCGTCGCAGCGATCGTTCCGTTTAACTTTCCGGGGATGATTGCGTTTTGGTATCTGCCATATGCAATAGCCACGGGCAATACTTTTATTCTCAAACCCTCCGAGCGCGTGCCGCTTACGATGCACTACATTTATGAACTGCTTGAGAAAACTGGCCTGCCGAAAGGCGTAGTCAATCTGGTCAACGGCGCCAAAGCCGCAGTCGACGCGCTTCTCGACCATCCGAAACTTCGTGCCATCAGCTTCGTGGGATCGACTCCGGTGGCGAAATACGTTTATTCCCGTGCGGCGGCCAACGGCAAACGTGCGCAATGCCAGGGCGGAGCGAAAAATCATGTCATCGTTCTCCCGGATGCCGATATGCCCATGGCTACCCAGATCATCAGCGACAGCGCCTTTGGATGCGCTGGCCAGCGTTGTCTCGCGGTCTCGGTGGCGGTCACAATCGGCGAAGCACAAAAAACCTTTCGCGACTCAATTGCCGATGCTGCGTCGAAGCTAAAAGTCGGCAACGGCCTCGACAAAGATGTGCAGATGGGTCCTGTGATCACTCCGCAGAGTAAAGAACGCGTAGAATCGCTGATTGGCCTCGGCGAAAAACAAGGAGCAAAAATCCTCCTCGACGGCCGCCACGCAAAGATTGCGCGTCACGAGAGCGGCAACTTCGTGAACCCGACCATTCTGGATGATGTTCCCGCATCGAGCGAGCTTACCGACACCGAAATCTTCGGGCCGGTGCTCAGCCTCGTTCATGCCAAAGATATGGACGATGCGCTCGCCTTTCTCGATCGCAGCGCTTACGGCAACCAGGCGTCTTTATTCACTTCGTCGGGATCGGCGGCGCGCCGCTTCCGCTACGAAGCGCCGGCTGGCAATATCGGCATCAACATCGGAGTTGCTGCGCCGATGGCCTATTTCCCTTTCAGCGGATGGAAGAACAGCTTCTTCGGCGATCTCCACGGCCAGGGCCGCGATGCGATCGAGTTTTACACTGATAAGAAAGTTGTTGTCGAACGCTGGGCCAAAGAGCACAGCAGGAAATTTTGAGAAGAATCCATGACCACTACTCTCGCTAATCCAGTCGAAACGAGAATGTCCGGAAAAGAAATCGTCGATCTCTCGCGCAAATACACGCTCTACGAGTGGTCGGCGCAGTCGAAGGTCGATCCCATCCCTGTCGCTCGCGCCAAGGGAATTTATTTCCACACGCCCGAAGGCAAACGCTTCATCGATTTCAACAGCCAGCTCATGTCTGTCAACATCGGACATGGCGACGAGCGGGTGATTCAGGCCATAAAAGAACAAGCCGAAACGCTTGCGTACGCCAATCCCTTCATGGCGACTGAGCCCCGCGCAAAGCTCGGAGCCAAGCTCGCCGAAATTACGCCCGGCGACATCGATACGTTTTTCTTTACCAACGGCGGGGCGGAAGCCAACGAAAACGCCATAAAGCTTGCTCGCTTCTTCACGGGACGCCATAAGATCCTCGCCCGTTACCGCTCGTATCACGGCGCAACTGCCGGCGCCATATCTCTGACCGGCGACCCCCGACGATGGGCCGCAGAACCTGGCATTCCAGGCGTGGTTCATGTGCTCGATCCATATCACGGCATCGAGCGCGGATGGGAATCCGCCGAATCTTCGCTCGCGCTGATCGAAGAAACCATCCAGATGGAAGGCCCGCAAACCATCGCCGCATTTATCCTCGAACCAGTCACTGGGACCAACGGCGTTCTTATTCCTCCCGAAGGATATCTTGAAGGTGTCCGCAAGCTCTGCGACAAGTACGGCATCGTCATGATCGCCGACGAAGTCATGTCTGGCTTCGGGCGTACCGGCGAATGGTTTGCCGTCAATCATTGGAATGTGGTTCCTGATCTGCTCTGTATGGCCAAGGGATTGACTTCCAGCTATCTTCCGCTGGGCGCGGTCGGGATGCGCCATCGCATCGCACAGCACTTTCAGGACAAAGTTTTCTACGGGGGTCTCACTTACAACAGTCATCCCATGGGTTGCGCAGCCGCTTTGGCGACGATTCGCGTCTATGAAGAAGACGGACTGATCGATAACGCCAAGAAAATGGGCGTGATCATGAAGCAGCTTCTCGCCGATTTACAAGCCAAACATCCTTCTGTCGGCGCAGCCCGCTCGATCGGGCTCTTCGGCCTTGTCGAACTCATTCGCGACCGCAAAACCAAACAGCCCATGGCGCCGTTCAACGGCACATCTGAAGAAATGATCGCCTTGGGCCGTTTCTTCCGCGAGCAGGGACTTTACACCTTCGTTCGCTGGCACACGTTCTTTACAAATCCACCGTTGTGCGTCAACGAGCAGCAGTTGCGCGAGGCTTTTGCCATCATCGACCGAGGGCTGGAGATCACGGATAAGGCATTGAAGGACTAGGACTTAGGATTGCCTCCAATCGCTACCTCGGGCAACTCTGAGTAGCTAGAGAAACGCCGTTTCGGGGCTCGACCCCTACGTGTTAGCCTATCCGAAGGGCGAGTTGGGACTCCGGCCGCCCATTCCTAAGGTTACCTCCATGGGAGACCCGTCCAGGCCTCGGGCGAATGTTGCATCTGGTTCAGTCACTGGGACTTCTGCGGGTTCCGCGCCGCTCGAGGACCTGCAACTTTCTACTTTGGATGGGGTTGAATCTAGTGTGAGCACAGCCGCCATGGACGGCAGCGTTCTGATGGCCTCTCTGGGGTCGCCTCCCGGCACCTTGCAGACTGCACTGGCTGGCGCGGAACCCTATAGCGACGCTGAGGTAATGCTTCGTGTCAAGGCGGGCGACGAAGGCGCTTTCGACTATCTGGTGCAAAAATATCGTCGGCCGCTGGTGAGCTTTATGTACCGCATGGCGCGCAATTCGGCTGTGGCCGAGGATCTGGCGCAGGAAGTTTTTCTTCGCGTGTACAGGTCGCGGCAGACCTACGAGGCGAGCGCTAAGTTCACAACCTGGCTGTACCGGATTGCAACGAATCTGGCTGTCAACCACGCGCGCGATACTCGCAAGGAACGTCCCGAAGTGACAGTCAGCCTGGATGAGCCGGATGAAGAGACCGGCACCACCATGGATGTGCGGGACGCCTCGATGACTGTGGAAGAGTCTATGGTGCGGCGCGAGCGGCTGGCGGCGATCCGGAGCAAAGTGGAAGCGCTGCCGGAGCGCCAAAGGCTTGCCGTGATCATGCACAAGTACCAGCAGATGGATTACAGGCAGATTTCTGAAGTGCTGAAGCTGAGTGAGTCGGCGACGAAATCGCTGTTATTTCGTGCGTATGAGAGTTTGCGTGAACAGTTAAAAGAATTTGTGTAGCAAGTTGGACCTTGGGCGAAGTGGCGGCGGCGAAGAGAGGTCGAGGGGAATGGTTATGAAGTGTGAAGAGATTCGCGACATGATGCCGGATCTGGCCTCTGGCATGGCAAAGGTGACACCCGAGATCAGGGGACATCTGGCAGGTTGCAGCGCGTGTTCAGGCAAACTCGAGGAGTTCCGTCAAACCATGGCGCTATTGGATGAGTGGCAGGCTCCCGAGCCTTCACCGTATTTTGACGTGCGTTTGCGGGCGCGGCTGCGCGAGGAGATTGCCAAGCCCGCAGGGGGATGGATGGGCTGGCTCCGGCGTCCAGTGCTGGCGACAGCATTAACGGTGCTGATGGCAATTGGGGTAGGAATGGTTTTCCATGACGGTGACGGAATTTACCGCCACGATAACGTAGTGGCGGACAATGATGTCTCCTCCCAAGCAGAGCCGGGCACCGCGGTGGGCGACTTGTCTGCGTTGGATAAGAATCACGATTTGTATTCTGATTTCGAGTTGCTGGATGACTTGCAGGTGCAGCAGAACGTCAGCGCAAATCCGTAAACCGGTGTTCGCGGTGGATCGACATGAGCTGTGGCGGGGCAACGGGCGAATGGGATGGGGCAGAGCAAGTTTATGAGCGGATGGAGGGCGGCGGCGGGGTTGTGCGCCGCGGCCGTGTTGGTGTTGTTTGCTCCTTGCTCGGCGCAACGCGGTAATTTACGTCCTGTGCAGGGTCGGCCTCCGGCGCAAATGCAGAGACCCCATCAGGGGCATGCGGGCGATTGGCTGCGGCGTTATCAGTCCCTTTCTCCTGCTGAGCGGGAACGCATGTTACAGAACGATCCTGGGTTTCAGCGGCTGCCTCCTGAGCGTCAGCAAATGTTGCGGCAGCGGCTGGAGCATTTTTCCAGTCTCTCTCCCGAGCAACAGCAGCGCGTGATTAACCGCATGGAAACCTGGGAGCATTTGACGCCCGGGCAAAAAGCCGAGGCCCGCGATGTATTTGGCCGTATGCGGCAGCTTCCTCCGGATCGGCAACGCATGGTGAGGTCCGCGGTGCGTGATTTGAGCGCCCTGCCGTACGATCAGCGAATGCGCGTCATCGACTCGCCGCGATTCAAGGGTCTGTTCTCGCCAGAAGAGCGCGATATCATGCGCAATGCTGCTGGCCTGCCGCTCGCGCCGCCACCAGATCACCCACCGCGCTAAGGATCGGCCTCAGATGAGATCTCTTCTGCAGGAAGAGATCTACTCATCGAAAATCGTGTGAACTGGTTTCAGCCCTCGTGACAAATAGCGGCTGCACGCGTTCAGCCTTCACCGAAATGACATTGTCTTGATTCTGCAGAATGCCTTCGATGGCGAGAAAACGCTCGCTTGTCAGCAGCAGACGGTTCGCATGAAAAAGATCGGGCGTGACAATTGCATTGGCCACCCCGGTTTCATCTTCCAGGCTGAGAAAAACAAAACCTTTTGCAGTGCCGGGGCGCTGACGGGTGATGACGCAGCCACCGATGCGAAGGCGCTTGCCGTTGGGAATGTCGCGTAAGTCGCTCGCGCGGCGAATGCCCATCGCATTGAGCCATTCGCGCCGGTAAGCCATAGGATGCGGACCGACGGTCAGGCCCGTCCCGTGAAAGTCAGCGACCAGGCGCTCTTCGTGATTCATGGGCTGAAGCGGCGATGGAGAATCTGGTTCGGCGTGTTGTTCGAGCAGCGGGCCGGAAGCGCGCACAGCGCGCTCAACCTGCCACAGCGCATCGCGGCGGTGAAGTTTTTTTTCACTACGGAGACACTGTGACACAGAGTGGTTTTTCTCAGAGTCTCTATGTCTCCGTGGTGAAAATCCAATTGAGTTCAATGCTCCGATTTCCGCCAGCGTGGTGAGTTCATCTTTGCGCAGTTCGGGAACGCGGCGGGTAAGATCGTGAATCGAAGTGAATGGCGCACGGATTCTTTCGCTGACCAATGCCTGTGCGGCTTCTTCGCGCAGTCCGCGAACGTAGCGCAGGCCGAGGCGAAGGGCAGGACTTATTGGATTGCGAATACCAGAATATGAAGAGGGTAGAGATTCCTCCGCCCCTCGCTGGCGCTCGGGAGCCGGAATGACAAACGTTTTACTGGCAACTGGCAACTGGCCAGCTTTTTCCAGAGTGCACAACCATTCCGACTGTCTTACATCCACGGGCAGAACGCTCAATCCATGCCGCTGCGCGTCTTTCACGATCGTTGCCGGAGAATAAAATCCCATCGGCTGGTTGTTGAGCAGAGCGGCGGTGAACGCAGCCAGATAATGACATTTCAGAAACGCGCTGGAGTAGGCGATGAGCGCGAAGCTGGCCGCGTGCGATTCGGGAAATCCGTAAAGGGCAAATGAAGTAATCGAAAGAATAATTTCTTCCTGCGCCTTCGACGAGATTCCATTCTGCGTCATGCCAGCACGCAAACGGGCCTCGATCTCTTTCATTCGCGCCTGCGAACGCTTGAAGCCCATGGCGCGGCGGAGGTCTTCGGCTTCGCCTCCCGTAAAGTTGGCGGCGATCATGGCGATGCGCAGCAGTTGTTCCTGAAACAACGGTACACCGAGAGTGCGCTTGAGCACCGGTTCGAGCGAGGGGTGAGAATACGTAACTTCTTCGCGTCCCTGGCGTCGCTGCAAAAATGGATTGACCATCTGCCCGACAATCGGACCTGGGCGAATGATCGCAACCTGCACCACAATGTCGTAAAACTTTTTGGGCCGCAGGCGCGGCAGGCATGACATTTGCGCGCGACTTTCGACCTGGAATAGTCCGATCGTATCGGCGCTTTGCAACGTGGAATATACAGCTGCATCACTCTGCGGAAGCTGCGCCAGATCGACTTCTTCATCGTAATCGTCGTGAATCAGTTCAAGTGAATCTTTGAGCACGGCCATCATGCCCAACCCGAGCAGATCAACTTTGATGATGCCCATGTCGGCACAATCTTCTTTATCCCATTGCACGACGACGCGGCCGGGCATAGATGCTGGCTCAAGCGGAACAACGGAATCGAGTTGCCCCTGGCAGATGACCATGCCGCCGGAGTGCTGGCCAAGATGGCGCGGCATATCCTGCAC
>JASHNX010000182.1 GCA_030041415.1 Candidatus Sulfotelmatobacter sp. | reverse complement strand
AACCGTGGCTCTGAGCGGCACCGGAACGTAGGCGCAAGGCGGAAAGAAATCGTCGTTCAAGGAGCACGCACTTCGCGTGACCGGCGTAGCTCTCCTCTGATGATTGACGTAACCAGGCGATAGCACAAGTTGGCGTCGGGTGAACCTTGGTTGACGCTCGACGCGGTCGAACCAAGCTTGTACAGTGCATCCTGGGAAGGGGGTATACGGATGCAGCGCATGATCGCAACGCTCCTTTTGGTATTCCCACTGTCTATCGCCGTGGCGCAGAAGACTACGGGAGACAGCGCAATCGTCGGCTTGGAGAACGCTTGGAATCAGGCCGAGTTGCACCACGACGTGAACGCGGCGAGTGCAATGATGGCTGATTCGTTTCTGTACGTGGACGGCCACGGCCAACTACAGAGCAAGGCGCAATACGTGGCTGGCATCGGGGACAAGTCCTACCGTCCTGAGGAGATTCAGAATGAGGACCTTAAGGTGGTCATGTACGGGGACACGGCCATCGTAACCAGCGCCTACATAGCCCGGGGGACCGACCAGGGCGAACGCTTCGAACAACGTGGTCGCTTTGTGGATGTTTGGATTAAGCTAAACGGCAAATGGCTGTGTGCTAGCAGCCAGGAGACCTGGATCACGCAATAGTTAAGTGTCGCCGGAACAGGAGTGGCTAGGATGTTGAGCCCGGTTATCGCGGACGGCGTGCGAACTCGCAGTTGACGTAACCAGGCATTAGCACTCAAAACCCTGCCAACGGGGACGATGAGTGTGATGGATGTTACGACAGTCAGTTTGGAATGTGCCATTATTTACGCGAGACTGGCGCATACTACTGATTAAAGGTGGGGGGTAAACGGCAACCATGAGAATACTCTTGGTGGAAGACAGCAAACTCCTCAGAATGGCAACGGAACGGGGTCTAAGGAGCGCCGGATACGAGGTGATTTCTGTCGGGGACGGTGAACAGGCTTCGAGGCTGGCACGCGTGCATACGCCTGACTTGATTCTGCTGGACGTTATGCTGCCTAAGATGAGCGGGCCCGATGTGCTAAAGGCCTTGAAGAAAGATGCGGCAACAGCGGCGATTCCGGTGATGATGTTGACCGGTCTCTCGCAAAAGAATGCGAAGCAGTTCGAAAAAGAAGGGGCGACCTGCTACTTCGAGAAATCTGATTCCATGCTGGGGGAAGGACCAGACTCGTTGTTCGCTGCCGTCAATCGCATGCTGAAAAACGCCAAATCCGGTCAATGAGTGTAATCGGATGTTACGCCAGTTACGCCGCCCGTTGCCCGTAAAGCCATTCCAGCAGAAATGCCATGGCGACGCCGATGAGAACGAAGGGCCAGACCCAACGCGCATTGACGTGGATCATGTGCGCTCCCGAGAGCAGGAACGGGACGCCACCAATCAGAAATAGTGGGGCAGTGATCGCACAGTGAAAAGTGCGATGCCAAAGGCAAGGAATAAGCCGTGGCGCCTAGTACCATTAGAGGCCGAATAGTTCACTCTTGCATCGAAGATGTGCCTCGCCGAGGTTGGCGTCCGCTTCCATAGGGTTTGGATTTATTTCAGGAGTTGATGTGAAGACCTATGCAGCACGAATCGAGATCCGCGGATGTGTATGCGCGATTCCGGTTCCTGAATGTCGGGATCGAGGTTTGGTTTATAAGGAGCGATTTTGCCTAAAATGATCTATATTTCTTTGCCAGGACCCCCGCATTTATGACCAGCCCCATAGGCAGTGACTCGATCCTCCGACAACTGGGACGCCTGTTTATAACCGCAAGTGTCTTGTGTGTCGTCATCCTGCCCGTAAAGGGCGCTTTTGCTCAACAGGCGACGGCGAGAATTGTAGGCACGGTTTCTGACGCGCAAGGCGCAGTAGTGCAAGGAGTGAGAATCAGGGTCACAAACCTTGCCACGAACGTGACGAACGAAATCACGACCGACAAAAGCGGCTACTATCAGGTGCTGGATTTACCGATTGGAACTTACCGAATTGTCGCGCGCCATGAAGGGTTTCGCACGCTGGAAGTAAAGACTGCTCCGCTCGAAATTAATCAGTCCTTGCGAGTGGATATGCGGCTGGAAGTGGGCGCTGTCGAAGCGCAAGTCACAGTGGAAGGTCAGGCATCGGGCGTGGAAACCGTGAATCCCACACTGGGCGAATCGGTAACGAGCCGTCCGATTGTGAATATGCCGTTGAACGGCCGCAATGTGCTCAGTCTCGCTCTGTTGCAACCGGGTGTGACTGAAGATAATCCTGACGACACCAGCGCGACTCAGGGTTTCAACGTTGGTGGAGGCCGCACCGATTCGGTGACGTATTTATTGGATGGAGGCCTCAATAATGACCTCATTGACAATGGAGTTGTCTATAACCCGAATCCCGACGCGGTCGCTGAATTCCGCATTTTGACCAGCAATTACACGGCGGAATATGGACGCAACGGCGCTGGAGTGATCAGCGTAGTCACGAAGTCGGGGACGAATCAGTTCCACGGCAGTGCCTTCGAGTTCCTTCGCAATACCGATTTCGACGCCAACTCGTATTTCAATATTCAGGGGGGCCTCCCCCGCAACAATCTCAAGCGCAGCCAATTTGGCGGAACGCTTGGCGGAGCGATCATCAGGAACCGGCTCTTCTTTTTTGTTGCCTACCAGGGGCAGCGCCAGGTGCAGACCGACGTCCTGCCTGAACAACAGACGTTCACGACGCTAGAGCTTGCAGGAAATTTCTCGCAAGCAGCGAATGGCGGCCCGGATCCGAACGTTGCGGCATTCTTGGTGGCCAATCCTTATTTTCAGCCAAATCCCGCTCTGGCGGCGGAGGCGATTATCGATCCCAGTCGCTTCGATCCGGCCGCGCAAGCTTACATCCGTGCGGCGCTTCCGAACGGCCAGCCGATGATTCCCTCGAATGCCACCGGAGAATTCTTCCCTTCGGGAGGCAGCACGGATAATGCGAATGAGCTGACCATTAAAATCGACGGTGATATTAATCCGAAAGATAAGATCTCGGCGACGGTCGGCGGAAACCGCAACCCTGTGACTTCGCCTTTTGGAGGGTTTACCTCCTCAACCGTGCCGGGTTTTCCCAGCACGACGCAGACCAACACATATTTCTTCAACATCGCCTACACGCACACGTTCTCTCCGAACATGCTGAACGAGCTCCGGGGCACGACCCAGCGTCGCAGCGACGTGCAGGATAAGCCGGTCACTAATTTTGCGGCGATTCCTCAATTTGGCATTCTGTCTGACATTTCCACCGGTCCTCCCCTTATGTCATTCGATAATGGTTTGAACTTCGGGCAGGACCCTTATGGCCCGACGACATTCGCGGGAAACACATACGCGATTTCAGACACATTGACCTGGGTGAAGGGGCGAAACACCTGGAAGTTCGGCGCAGGCCTTTCCGCGTACCAACAGAATACGCTCTACGCTTTCTTTACCGACAGCGAATACAGTTTTGCCGGATTTGCCGCGGGCGGAGACGGCACAGGTAACAGTCTTGCAGATTTTCTTGTTGGTGCGCCAAACAATTTGTTTGAAGGGCCGGATGCGGCAAACAATATCCGCAGCAAGACGACCTATGCCTTCGCGCAGGATGAGTGGCGCGTAAAAACAAACCTCACGCTGACCCTGGGGGCGCGTTACGAGTACAGTTCGCCCAAGGCGGACACCGAGGGAAGAACGTTTTCAATCGTGCCTGGAGATCAGTCGGTAAAATTCCCCTACGCCCCGCTCGGTCTGGTTTTTCCCGGTGATCCGGGAGCGCCGCGCGGCGTGAACTTCCCTGACAAGACAAATTTCGCGCCACGAATCGGGTTCGCCTGGAGTCCTGGGAACAGCAGTAAAACCAGCCTGCGCGGCGGCTTCGGCATCTTCTACGATGTCCTAAAGGGCGAAGACAATTTGCAGTTCAACGGTGCACCGCCATTCTACAGCGAGCCATATGTTGTGTTCCCGTGCCTAGCGTCCACACTCGATCCAACCTGCCCGAGTTCTCCTTACACTTCGACAATGCCTTTCTATAGCGCGCCTTGGGCCAACTCTACTACTCCGTTTAACAACAATCCGTTTCCCTCCAAACCACCGAACCCGGCCACGGCGTTCAATACCTGCGCGAGCACCGCCTACACCTGCCCCTACTACAACTTTCTTCCCGCGGCAGGCGGATCGGTCTACTTTGTAGATCCGCATCTGCACACGCCTTATGTTTATCAATACAACCTGAGCGTGCAGCGTGCGTTAGCAAGCAACATAGTTGCCGAGGCGAATTATGTAGGCAGCAACTCGAAGGGACTGACCTCATTGATCGATGTCAATCCATTCGATT
The DNA here is from genome assembly GCA_030041415.1 of Candidatus Sulfotelmatobacter sp. Lineage (GTDB taxonomy): Bacteria > Acidobacteriota > Terriglobia > Terriglobales > Acidobacteriaceae > Sulfotelmatobacter. The sequence goes on along the minus strand of JASHNX010000182.1, from coordinate 1,166 downwards.
TGAGTACGATTAGTGGCCCTAACCCCGCCCGCATTTTGAACGAGCATCAGAATGCCAATATCACCGCATACTGCGCGAGCCAAGGCGGGCCATCCGATTGTCCCTTCGAAAATGCGGACGAATTCGGTAACGTCGCGTTCGCCAACTTCAACAGCCTGGAAGCTTCTTTGACCAAGCAAAATGGCGCCAATCGCATCATTGGCAACACCTATTTCACGCTGGCCTACACCTACGGCCACAGTATCGATAATGCATCGGGCTTCCGGAACAGGGATTCGCAGGTGCCTTATTACGAACCGGGAGTATTCCGCGCTTCCTCCGATTTCGACGTGACGCACAGGATTACATTCAGTGGAGGGTGGGACTTGCCCTTCGAACGGGCCTGGGCTTCGGGGCCGAAGCGTTTGGTAAAGGGTTGGAGCCTCTACCCAATCTTTAGCTGGCGAACTGGATTCCCGCTGAGCATCAACTCGCAGTTGCTCGATTCCTTCAGCCCTTCAGATCCCGGACCTTCCGGGGCGGGGGACGGCTATCTTGCGAATGCAAACTACGCGCCGGGCTTCAGCAAGATCGCGATTCTGAATGCCAAGAAAACCCAGAGCTGTAACAATCCCAACACTGGGTTGACCGATACCGGAAATCTCTACTTCAATTGCGCTGCTTTCGTCGCTGTCCCGGATGTTCCAGGGTCTGGTTATGGCAACACCGGGCGCGATTTCTTTCGAGGCCCTGGCCGCACCAATCTGGATTTGGCGCTCGCCAAGACTACGGCTTTCACCGAGCGGATCAACCTGGAATTCCGCGTCGAAGCATTTAATGTTTTCAATCACACGGAATTCGCAAATCCCGATACTAATCTCGACGACGCGACTTTCGGACAGATCACGAGCACGACGCTTGGAACGGGCATCACCGCATTGCAAACGCAACGCATCATACAACTCGCTGGACGGTTGACGTTTTAACTCTTTGAAATCAGGACAAGACCCAGAGCAAGTTAAGTCCGCATTCGCGAAAGATACGATTTGTGATCGCCTGTCGTTCGCTATGTCGAGTCGTCGAAACCGGACTGCTGATTGCCGGTGCAGAGAAAACGCCGTATTAGGGCAGATCGCCGCCACGATAGTCCGTTCTCCTCAGTCCGGTTTGTTGAGCAGAAGTCGCAA
>JASHNX010000181.1 GCA_030041415.1 Candidatus Sulfotelmatobacter sp. | reverse complement strand
GACCTTTCCTTCCTGGCAAACGCGACCGCTCACATCCTTGACACAGTAGCTGATGGTCTTCTTGTGCACATCCAGTCCGATGTAATACATATTCCTCGAGGAGCCTCCGTGGTTGTTGTCTGAATCAACTTGCCGTTGAGTTCAGCCTTTTGTACACCACGTGCTCCTCGTGGACTTAGCATTCAAACAGTCAGTCGAGAAATTCCATCGAGGTTTCGCAAATCTAGCACACTATACTGGCGCTCTCATAAGACTTCCGAATTGCTCTTCAACGCTCGTCAAGCTTTAGCAATGGCAATTAGTAGCTTTCTGCAGGAAAGACCAAACACAGTGCAAGTGGATGAATGCATTGATGGAGCGCCACAAACTCAAACGGTGGCAATCTATCTGCCTTTCAGCTGCGATGTCCAGTTTTGAATAACGTTCAGCGGCAGATTGCCCGATTCTCCGGTGGTGATCTGCAGAAAGCGCTGGCCGTCGCCCGTCACGGCATACTGCTGCCCCGCTGAGCTGGGAGAAAGATTGTTAACGTTGAACAAAGTGCGTACCGCGCCCACTTCAAAACTCGATCCATGACCGTTGACATCAGCCTGAAATACTCCGGGACTTCCCATCCTCAGAAAGAAGATTTCCTTTCCATCCCGCCGCCAGCGAGGAAGAACTCCGCCGCCGTTCGATACCTGCCACTTCGCCCCCGTCCAGGGAAACGGCGCCACATACACGTCCGATTGCCCCGACTCATCCGATGCGTAAGCGATCCAGTGACCATCCGGAGAAAATTGCGCGTACCCTTGGTTCCCCGGCGCATTGATATAGGGAAATGCTTTGCGGTCTCCAAAAAGAGGAAGAACCCAGATATCTGTTCCCGTTCCCACTGAAGCCGCTCCGGTCACATAGAGAATGTAGCGGCCATCGGGAGACCAGTCGCACAAGCCTTCCTGCAGTCCGATGGTGCGGCTCAGATCCATCAGTTTCCGCTCCTCGCCCGAACCGTCTGCCGCTTTGGCCAGAATGGACTCATTGGAAAGCCCGCCGTAGGCTCCTTGCATGTATGCGATTTGCTTTCCATCCCGCGACCAGATGGGACTCAGATGAACATCCTTGCCAAAAGTGAAACGAGTGCGAGTGTTGTGGTCCGCGTCATAAATCCAGATGGTATAGTTCGCCGTGCCGACCGCAGCCGCAGCTTTCTTTCCATCAGGCGAGAGTTCGACCTGGTAATAGTCATCCGGCCCTCCCAATTTTCCGGTCTCTTTCCCGTGGATATCGAACCAGGTAAGCTGCATGCCCCGGCTTGCCACACCCGGCTGGTAGACCATGATCCCGTTTTCAGAGGCCGAGAATGTGCCCCGCCACACCGAATCATCCACCTGCGTGTCGCTGTTCAAAACGCTGGCCTCACCTTTTAACTCGCCCGAGGATGGATCGAACGGCTGTGCCATCAGCGCGTTCTGCCTGACAAAGAGCAGATAGCCCGACTCATAGATTGCATTTGACGGACTGAACACGACGAGCTTGCTCTCCTTGCCATCGAGAGATGCCCAAAACACTGCGGTCTCACCGCTGGTGGGCGCATCGTGACTGGCCGAAAGGTAAAGAAAGTGTTGCCCGTCGGGCAGGAATGCCGGCCAGCGATCAGTTGTATATTTCGGGGTCAGCTTGGTAACGACTACCGGCGTTCCGCCAGTGGCGGGGACCCGATAAAGCGGCGCGCTGAACTCCGGGGAGAACACAATCGTTCCCTTGGAACTCCACGCCCCGCCGCGCCCGACAGTAGCATCGGAGAGAATCGCTGCCGGCCCACCGCTAATATCGATCCGCTTCAGCTTGCCCTCGGCAAAGAAGCCAATCGAGTGGCTGTCAGGAGACCAGAAGGGAAAAGTTGCCTCGTCCGTTCCGGGAAGCGGCTGGGGGGTGAGACTATCCAGCGAGCGCAGAAAAAGCTGCGTCTTGCCCTGCGCGTGAGCGGAAAAAACAATGTGCTTGCCGTCGGGCGAAATCACCGGAGGCCCGCCGTTGTCGCCAACGAAATTGAACTCGATCTTATCCGACGGAGCGATCTGCGTGCGCACCAGCGGCTTCGGCTCGCGTTCCACAAAGTGCAACACCGCGAGTGTGACCGCCGCACTGAAGGCGATCGACGCAACCACCCAGGGCAGCCGCGCAGGCTTCTTGGATGTGCTGCCTGCCGTGGGCTGCATATTCATGCCCGAGGCTTCCCCTTCGGCAATCCACTTCAACTCGCTGGCCAGATCTCCTGCACTTTGCCAGCGCCCATCGGGATCCTTTGCCAGGCATTTCTTGATCACGCGCTCGAGCAGGGGAGGCGTAACCGGTTGCACGCTTCGAATCGGCTCCGGCTCTTTCTCAAGAATGGCAGCGGCGACCGACACCAGCGTTTTGCCCTCAAACGCACGTTTGCCACTGATCATTTCGTACAGCACAGCACCCAAGCTGAAAATGTCGCTTCGCGCATCTGCATCCTTGCCCTCAACCTGTTCCGGCGCCATGTACTGGAAGGTGCCCATGATCGTGCCCTGCTGGGTTAACGGAGTGGCATGCGAACTGGTTAGAGTCGCTGTCAGCTCAGCCGAAACAGGCTTTCCCACTGCCATTCCCTTGGCCAATCCGAAGTCCATCAGCTTGGCGCCAGTCTTGGTGAGCATGATGTTGCCGGGTTTCAAGTCACGATGCGCTACGCCGCGGCGGTGCGCTGCCTCCAGGCCCTCCGCAATTGCCGCGCCACAACGCAGAACCTGCTCGAGGGGCATGGGACCACGCCGCAGACGATCGGCCAGCGTCTCTCCCTCCATCAACTCCATGACGAGATAGCGCACGCCATGTTGCTCGCCGACGTCGTGTAGGTGGCAGATATTCGGATGATTCAGACAGGAAATGGTTCGAGCCTCGCGCTCGAAGCGCTCTGCGAATTCCGGCTTCTCAGAAAGATGAGCCGGGAGAATTTTCACCGCGACGCTGCGGTCCAGACGCGTATCCCGCGCTCGGTAGACCTCACCCATCCCGCCAGCACCGAGTGGCGATTGAATCTCATAAGGGCCAAGTTTGGTACCCGGCGCGAGTGGCATTCGCAGGCATTATAGCGTGCCTAGATCACCTGCCCGGTTTAGGTGCCTAACGATGTTGGACTCCAGATTGGGGCGACAGGGTGTGAGTTGTACCCATGAATGTACTCATCGTCACGATGAGCACAACACTCATACGACCTCTTGCGATGGAACACCTTGAAACCGCGATCTTGGCGGACGTCGTGACCCAGTTGCCATCGACGCGGGGGTTTTTCGCTTACAACCCCGGAAGACTATTCGGGAGTACGAAGGAAGGATTGCGTCTTCGAAATCGATTACAGCATCGCTAGAGAAGCCATGCTCTCCCTAGGCTCCCGTGGCTTGACGCGTTACCGTGGCTTGCCAGGCCGTCTGTCGTCGATGAGCCCGACGAACCCTCCGCCCGCGCGCGCCTGACGAATCTTGGAGGTCAGCCCGCGGCCCTGGACCGAGCAACAGCTTCCTCCCCGTTGCAAAATGGCCCCGGGGTTTCAGTTTGAGCTTCGATTGAGGGCTGGCAACGCGTCAGACCGTGGCGGATCGCCCTTGCGTGACCGCCACCAGCGCATCAACGCAATGTTAGGACACTACCCTCAGTCACTACCCGATTTCCGTGACCCCTGCCATAATGCGACAATGGCGTGTACTTTCCTGATCGAGAATTGGCTTCCGAAGTCTGCCATCTGTCTTCGAGACTATAGCCGGCACAAATTCCTGCTCGATGTCATCGCGGGTGTGACCGTGGGGCTGGTAGCCCTGCCGTTAGCGATGGCGTTTGCCATTGCCTCGGGACTGACGCCCCAGGCCGGAATCTATTGCGCGATCGTGACCGGTTTTCTAATTTCGGTGCTTGGCGGCTCGAAAACGCAGATCGGGGGGCCGACTGGTGCATTCGTGGTAGTTGTAGCCGGAATTGTGGCGGTCCACGGCGTGGACGGTTTATTCATGTGTACCGTCATGGCGGGCGTGCTGCTGGTGATCATGGGCGTGACAGGGTTGGGCACAGCGGTAAGGTTCATTCCTCGGCCTGTGGTCATCGGGTTCACGAATGGTATCGCAATTTTGATTGCCAGCACACAGGTGAAAGATTTCTTCGGCCTGCGGCTTGACAAGGTTCCGAGCGTCTTCTCGGGGCGCATGGAAGCGCTCGCCACCAACTTTCGCACACTTTCCTTCGACGCGACCGCACTGGCCGGATTCACCTTGCTGACGCTAATTGTCTGCCGCGCTGTTTCCATCCGTGTTCCGGGACCGATCGTGGCCCTGCTGCTGGCAACGGCCGGCGTCTACTTCTTCAAGCTGCCAGTGGAGACAATTGGTACCCGATTCGGAGGCATCCCCGCCGGACTCCCGCATCTGCAAATTCCGAAATTTCGCACAGACTTGATTCACGGCCTGCTCGGACCTGCCTTCACCGTAGCCATGCTGGGCGCGATAGAGTCGCTAATGTCGGCGGTAGTTTCCGACCGCATGAGTAACGATCGGCACAACCCGAATGTCGAATTGATCGGGCAGGGAGTGGCCAATGTTTTTTCGCCGATGTTCGGAGGGCTGCCGGCAACGGGCGCAATTGCGCGCACTGCGACCAACATTCGTTCCGGAGCGCAATCGCCAGTGGCGGGAATGATTCACGCTCTCACTCTCTTGTGCGTCTTGCTGTTTGCCGCACCTTTGGTTAGCTATGTTCCCATGGCGGCATTGGCGGCAATTTTGATGATCGTCTCCTACAACATGGGTGAGTGGCGGGAGATCCCCCAGTTGCTCAAGCTCACGAAGACCGACATTAGCATTTGGCTGGTGACGTTTGCCCTAACCGTTTTCGCCGACCTCACCGTTGCGGTGGAAGCCGGGATGATTCTGGCGGCGCTGCTCTTCATCAGTCGCGTTGCCGCAACCACCACGGTTTCGCAGGTAACCGAGGATTACGTCGAAGACGGCCGCGTACACATTCTGCAAGACAAAGACATTCCCTATTACGCGACAATCTTCCGCATTCACGGTCCGTTTTTGTTCGGAGCAACAGAGAAAATAAACGTAGTCACCGAGAATCTGCATACGCTGCCGCCAGTTGTGATCCTGCGGCTGCGCAACATGACGGCGCTGGATGCGACCGGGCTGTTCGCCATCGAAGAAGTAGCCAGGGAACTACACAGGAACAGGCGGACACTGATCTTATGCGGGGCGCGAGAGCAACCGTCGAAGCTGATACATCAGGCTGAGTTTGAGAACGTAGTGGGCAGGGATAACATCTGCGACAACGTGCAGGATGCGATCAGGCGGGCGGAAGAGGTATACGAGGGCCTCGAAGCCGAGAATGCCACCACAACCCACTGATTACTCCCAACTTGGGCTTTGGTAGCCTTGCAGTAAGGCTACGCTTAGCAATTCACAAAGTGAATAGTTGATCAAAACAGGCGTTAGCGCTCATTGATTTCAATGAGCTGCTGAGGTCCTAATCCTTCGTGTTCAAACCCCAAGTTTTCGGCCCAATATTTCGCTTCTAAGATTCCACGCCATTGCACGAGAAGGAGAAACATGTCGTCACAAGGTACCGGATCAACTAGTAGGCCAGACGTGGCGATGGACCTTCTGCACAAGTTCATCACGGAATCTACGACGGTGCGGGCTGCATTCGTATCGGGACCCGGGGTTATGGCGGTGGTGTCGGGAGTCGTGAAACGTTCTCCTGATGGAGTGTCTGTCGCAGTGATGCCCAAGCAAGCATTTATTGGCTCGCCTACGCTGATGTTCAATCCGTCTGGGGCTAGCCCTAATATCGTACCTGCGTGAGCCGGTCGACGGTGACTTGGGTGGCCATATTGAAAAACTACTGAAGAACTACCCCCCAAAGAAGAAATCAGATGCACTCAACGTCAGTCATTAATTGCAACTAGAACGTGACAGCAAACTCAACCGTATTGGAGTTCATACCATCGTTGCGCACGTACACTTCAGCCGAACCGGGTAACATGAGATCCTCTTCCGTCACAGAGACTTGAAGCTGTGTCGTATTCACGAACTCTGTGAATTGCGGGACACCGTTCCAGAAGACCTGTGCGCCGGTGGTGAAATTGTTCCCATTCACGACCATTGTGAACGGTACGCTATTTACTGGCGCACTGTTTGGCGCCAGCGCGCTGATCGCGAGCGGACCCGCAACTCCAGTGGCAAAAATGAACTTGGTCGCACTGGGAGATCCACATGCAGCGACAAACAGAATCAGGAAGAAGGTAGCAGTGAGCCGAGGACATTTCATATTGCCGCCTCCGATTGCTAGCGCTGCAGCTACAAGCCGCAGCACTCCCATGGCTTTCAGCCGACGCTGAGAGACGATTCAGGATGACCTTGCGGCTGTAAATCGACGACTGTCAAAAACGCCAGTGCTCCTTCTCGCCTTCAAGCCCCTGTGTGATCACACCACTCCGCCGTGTAACCGAGGAAAACAGGCGAGCCCACTCAAAACCCCTCGGAGGGTCAATGAGTGTAATGGGGATTTATCAACTGTGAACCGCGAAATGCTTGCAGAGAGGCCGCTGGCTAAGACCATAATCGCATCGGACGTGACTAACAGGCGGGGTGGGTTTGCCGAAGAGTAAGGCGTCGAAGGCTCCAGTTCCCATGCACCCTCTTCTTGCAGGGTTCATGCAGGACTGGAGGAACGAGACGCCGTATGGTCAGCCAACAGACTGGCTTTTCGCCAGTACCCGGCTCAAAGGCAAACAGCCTCGCAGCGCCAGCATCATGGTTGAGGATTACATCAGACCAGCAGCAGTCAGAGTCGGGATTCTCTCGGCTGACGACCAACGCAGATTTGGTTTCCACAACCTGAGGCACTCGCTGGCCTCTTTCCTTGTCAGTGTCGGCACAAACCCGAAAGTGGTTCAAGGGCTGCTCCGGCACAGCGACGTGCACACGACGCTTCAGCTTTACAGCCAGAGCGTAAGCTCAGACCGGCTAGCGGCTCAGGGAGCAATGCTCGACGCGATGGGTGTCAGACCGGAGTTGGTGAATTGAAATACCGGGCTAGAGCCGGGCTAGGACCAAACACAGGACAGGGGCGAAGCCCTTTAGAATGTGGTGGCCAGGGACGGAGTTGAACCGCCGACGCCAGCCTTTTCAGGGCTGCGCTCTACCACCTGAGCTACCTGGCCACTGTGCGGTCCCACCAACGCCGCGTGGGATGCTGGGAATCACCGCTCATGTCGATTGTTGCGGGAGCTCAATCGAATATGGAGCCGCTCATCGGAACTTGCGCGGCATCATTTGAAGTCTAGCGGCGAAGATTCGCTGTTCATTATAGCAACGCGCAGTGCTTCACTCAATCCGGCTACCGATCGAAAACCGTGTTGCCAAGAAAACGCGGCATCGCAGCGCGGGATGCTCGCCGGTCGTATCCAAGCACATTCCCGATGAATCCTATTTTTCGGCGCCATGGAGTTTCTCCACCGCCTCACGAACTATTGTCCGCCCGCCGCAGAGCTGTGTTGTCCCAACCATGATGCGAGTTGTGGCTCCTGTTGCGATTTCAAATCGATGCAGTCGTTGATGTGTTCGATCGACTGACGGTAAGTGCGCTCCGCCGCCGCGATCTTGTGCGCGTCGTAGAAACTTTTTACTTCGTCGCGCAAGCTATCCGAGCAGAATGATTCGGTGG
>JASHNX010000180.1 GCA_030041415.1 Candidatus Sulfotelmatobacter sp. | reverse complement strand
GTTCGTTTCTTGTAACGCTCCACAGATCTATGGTGCGCTGCCCATTCGAGTCTTATTTTGGCTTGATCCGGGACGTTCTGGAGGCAGCGGCAACTTGCCCTGGGTCCGTAGTCAACCGATCTGCATAGCCTTCCATCTGCGTCGGCTCATCGCCCAGCTTTTTCCCCGAAAACTTCTGCAGTGAATGCTTCGATGCTCGCACCTCTTTGCCAGGCGTCGGTTGGTAACCCGGCTTTCAGGCAGGTCTGCTGGAGAAAAGTCACGCGATCCCATCCATGCTCGAGAGGAACTTGCGGCAAGAGCAGGCCGCGTCTGCCGTGGCCGCTAATGAGTAAGCCGTGCCGGCCAACCTCGATATCCTCAAACTGAATTGGCTGCGCAGGCGAAAGAATGCTCAGCTGAATTTCGAGATCAAGCGCTTCTCCGTGAGTGACGGGCGGGAAACGGTTGTCCTCGAAAGCGGCAGCACGGGCAGTTTCGGCAACGGCGCGGTAAACCGGGTAGGCGGGAAGAATGTAGCCGACGCAGCCACGCAACTCTCCGTGGAGATAAAGCGAAGTGAACGCGCCACGAGGCTCTGCCAGATGCGGCGAAGGCGGATCGAGTGAAATTTCGCGATGCTCTAACGCCGAAAGGATGGAGGCGTGGGCCAGCCGTAACAGTGATGATCGCTCTTCGGCGGAGAACTCCTGCCGAGACGAATCTTCAGATTTACGCGTTTCCGTCGCGCCGCCGGATGGAACGGCAGGTTCCTCCGCTCCGCATACGCTTGCGTTCGGTAACCGTATGCTGCGGTCGGGCTGACAGTCCGGCGAATTAGGCGGAGGGTGCGACATCGGCATCGGCGGGGCGCGGCGCCTGTTGCGGCTTGTGGCGGCGGCTGAGAACGAAAGCGCGGCGGCGACGGCGCTGGGAGACGCGCTTATCGATTTTCGACCAGAAGGCGATGAAGTAGTCGGCGGCAGAAATCAAGGACACGCACACTACGAACCAGATGGCGGCGTAAGCGATCCAGTGCACAGGGAAAACAAAGTTCCCATAGACTGGCCACTCCTGCCAGCGATGATCAAGAATCACCGCGACGACACAAACGATCTGCACGAGCATTTTGAACTTGCCGAGATTGCTGGCTTCGATCGTGAAGCCGCCGGATGCGGCGATCGAGCGAAGGCCGCTCACCAAAAATTCGCGGCCGATGATGATGACAGCGATCCAGGCGGGAACCAGGCTGGGGTTGAATTGCACAAGCGTGACGAAGGCGGCGGCGATGAGCAGCTTATCGGCCATGGGATCGAGCAGTATGCCCATGGTGGTGATTTGGCCGCGCTTGCGGGCGAGGTATCCATCGATGCCGTCGGTCATGGCGGCGATGATGAATACGGCGGAAGCAATCAGTTCTTTGGTGCCATGTTCGCTAGTGAAATGATTCGACGAAAGCAGCCAAATGAACAGCGGGATGCTGCAGATACGAACCAGCGTGATGGAATTAGGCAGGTTCACGCGCGGAAACAGCGACCTCCGGAGGCAGCCGAAGATAAGTTGATTATGCCCCACGCATAGTGGGAAGGCAATGCGCAAGAAGGGCAGCCGCTCAGTTTGTTCCCCGTCGCACAAGCCAGAACGAGCATTTTCCACCGGTGAGTTGATGGATCTCTTCTCGAGGCGGTTATCCGCAACGAGATCCTTCGCTTCGCCCGGAGAAAACGGCTCCGCTCAGGATGACGCCGGTAAAGTCTCCTGGCCGTCCTACTTTGTTTGGGGCGCGGTTGTGCTCGATGCCGCCTTTGGTTGGTGGGCGATGATCTGATCCTTGATTTTGTCGTAGGTCGCCTGAGGAATGATTTTTTTATGAACCAGATCGAGCTTGGTGCGATAAGGACGGCCGGCGATGATTTTCGCCGAATAGGCGTCGCCGATGCCGGGCAGAGCTTTCAACTGATCGGTGGTCGCAGTGTTGATGTCGAGCTTTTCTGCGGCCGTCATGGCTTGGGGCGCAGGGGCGGCGAAAGAGCGCGGTGACGTAACCGCCGAAAGCGCCAGGGCCGCGAGCAGCAAGAGGGGAATTGCCTTCATCCGTGAGATCATCATTCCTCCCTGAAACCTTAGGGGCAGCACATGGGTGTCAGCGTCCCGAATCATTCGGTACCTCAGCGGCTGAAGCCACTTCGATTTGAGGGTTCGAATTGCAGCGCTGAAGCGCTGCGCCACCCAAAAACTGTATCGCCGAGGGCTCTAGTCGTGACACGGGGCGGCTCAAAGCCGCGCTCTTTCAAAACAGAAACCTCTAGGCGTAGATTCCGCGCTGGCGGATCGTGTACGCAACGCGATCGATCGCCAGCATGTAGGCTGCGATGCGATTGTTGACGTGATGAGTTTCGGCGTAGCGAACCACGTCGTTGAACGAAGAAATCATGATCTCCTGCAGTTGCTCGTTGACGACGCTCTCCTTCCAGAAATAGCCCTGGCGGTCCTGGACCCACTCGAAATAGGAGGTGGTCACGCCACCGGCGTTGGCCAGGATATCGGGAATGACGAAGACACCTTTGTCGCTCAACACGTCATCGGCGGCGGAGGTAGTCGGGCCATTAGCGCCTTCCGCGAGAATACGGCACTTCACGCGATCGACATTGCGCGAGGTGATGACATTTTCGGTGGCGGCGGGAATAAGGATCTCGCATTCGGTGGTCAGAAGATCGGCGGCGTCGTAGGGTTCGGCGCCGGGGAAGCCGTGTACGGTGCCATTTTTCTGGCGATAGTCGACCAGCTTGCCCAGATCGATTCCATTCTTGTTGTAGAGGCCGCCACCGACCTCGGCGATGCCGATGATTTTGTAGCCCGCCTGATACATCAGGTGCGCGGCGTTCGATCCGACGTTGCCGAAGCCCTGCACGATGACGCGAGCACTCTCGCGGGAAATGCCAAGCTTCTTGGTGGCTTCATCGCAAACCACCATAACGCCGCGGCCCGTGGCTTCGCGGCGGCCGCGCGACCCGCCGATGTTAATCGGCTTGCCGGTGACCACGGCGGTGACGGTCTGGCGCATGTGCATGGAGAACGTATCCATCATCCAGGCCATGATCTGTTCGTTGGTGTTGACATCGGGAGCGGGAACGTCTTTTTCGGGGCCGATGAATTCGATTAATTCGGAGGTGTAGCGGCGGGTCATGCGCTCGATTTCGCCCATCGACATTTTGTGCGGATCGCAGATGATGCCGCCTTTCGCGCCCCCGAAAGGGATGTTGACCACGGCGCACTTCCAAGTCATCCAACTGGCAAGAGCACGAACCTCGTCGAGCGTGACGTCAGGCGCGTAGCGAACGCCGCCTTTCGCCGGGCCGCGGGCGATCGAATGCTGGACGCGGAATCCGGTGAAGACTTCGAGGCGGCCGTCATCCATCTGAACGGGGATGTAGACCGTGAGCTCACGATTGGGATAGCGGAGAACGCGCCACAGGCCGTCATCGAGATTGAGCTTTTGCGCAGCGAGGTCGAAGCGCGCGCGCTGCGACTCCCACGGATTGGATTCTTTATCGACTTGCGGAGGAGTAGTGAGGGTAGTGGTCATCGAAATCGTCTCCAGATTATTGCGGTCGGCTGTTTCGATTTTAATAAATAAAAGAACTGCGGTGCTGGAAAGCCGCCGTATCGGCTTCCGGGGAAACAGGCCAAACGTTCAGAGTATAGAGGCGGGATGGCAACGAAGCAAGATTACCTGAATCAGAGGTGGCGTCTTAAGACGGTACCGAATCGGCATTGATTAACGCAGAATTAGATCAGCACCTGAATTTATGCCGCACAATAGCCCAGCCACAGCTGGAAAGAATCAGCGCCGAAAGATGCAACCGGACGCTACAGATTGAGTTCCAGACCTTCCGAGGCAGCGCGGACCTTTGGGTAGTAATTGCGGGCTTCGTGCACGACTTTGTCGATGACGACATCAGTGTGCTCGGGATCGTGATGGAATAAAACTAATTCCTTCGCCCCACTTTCCATGACTACGTTGACGGCTTCGCGCCAATGGCTGTGTCCCCACCCGCGGCGGCGCGCTTCGTATTCTTCGGGCAGATATTGCGCATCGTAGATCAGAATGTCGGCGCCTTCGGCGAGCTTGCGGACGGCTTTGTCGAATTTCTGGTCGCCGGGTTCGTTGTCGGTGGCGTAAACGAGGATTCCATCTTTGGTTTCGAAGCGGAACCCCATGCATCCCTGCGGATGGTTGAGCCACGCAGTTTGCAATTTGACGCCGTCCGCGATCGTGATGGTGCCGCTATCGAGATCGTAGAAGTCGCGGCGTGCCTGCATCTGATCAAGGCGCACAGGAAAATAAGGGGCGGCCATCTGATCGGCGAGCACCTGCCTCAGGTTGCGGGTGCGGCTGGAACACTGGAACATGAAACGATTTTCAGCGTTCTCATAAAGAGGACGAAAAAACGGCATGCCCTGAATGTGATCCCAGTGAAAGTGCGAGACGAAAACGTGTGCCGAGAGAGGCTTGTTGCCGAACTCACTTTGCAGTTGCTGGCCGAGCACTCGGAATCCGGTGCCGCAATCGAAAATGTAGATCTGATTGTTGAAGCGAACTTCCACGCAGGAGGTGTTGCCTCCGTAGCGCATGTTCTCGGGTTGAGGGGTGGGTGTAGAACCGCGCACGCCCCAGAACTTGATCCGCATAGTTCGAGACCACACGAGGGCCCAGTTGTCCGGTGATTACCCCTGCTATCTTCGGATGAAGAGAGATATTCGTCAATTGCCGTAGTGGTTCGGGACTACTCCGAAGTCATCCCGATGGTTCGCAGCCACCTCTCCACCAACTGAGGCCATTCCGTGATCGGAAACTTCGTGCGCCGCAGACCGAACGCATGGCCTCCTTCGGCGTACAAATGCATTTCTACTGGCACCTTAGCTTGCTTCAGGGCCGCAAAGTAAACCAGCGAGTTTTGTACAGGGTCTACCGGGTCGTCCTCCGCCTGCAAAATAAAGGTTGGCGGCGTCTCGCGTGTGACAGGAACATAGGGATTCAATTGAAAACTTTGCGAAGTATTCTCCAGCATATGTCCCGGATAAAGAGCTACAGCGAAGTCCGGGCGGCAGTTTTGTTTGTCTGCCGCGTCTACTGCCGGGTACAAGCGCTTCTTGAAATGCGTACTTATGGCGGCCACTAGATGCCCGCCTGCCGAGAACCCAAGCACCCCAATCCGGTGAGGATCAATGTGCCACTCTGCGGCATGGAAGCGCACCAACCCCACCGTCCTCTGCGCGTCTTCCAGAGCCATCGGCGACCTCGGATACGCTCCGGACTTTGGAAACCTCCCCTCGCCCGGTACGCGATACTTCAGAAGCACACACGTGATGCCCGTCGATGTCAACCAGTCACAGACCTCTGTGCCTTCAAGGTCGATAGCCAGGATCCGATAGCCCCCGCCAGGAAACACAACCACCCCCACGCCTGTATTTTTCCCATCCGGCCGATAGACCGTCATCGTAGGCTGCGAGACTTTGCCTACTTCAACCCACGGTCTCCCGCCCACCAACTCGTTCACCGTGACGACGGCCTCCGGCCCCGCGACCCCCCGAGCATCAGGCGGCGCACCCGGCCATATCGGAATCTGCGTGTGTCCCAGCGATGGCTGCCAAGCAGAGGTTTGCGTCGCCAGATTGTTGAGTCCAAGCAAGAGGCTGAGGGCGAAGATCAAAGGCTTGCTCACGGTCTCCACAGCTTATACCAGCCGCGCCGGATGCCTGTCCTGCAGAAGTGATTCCGCGAGCCGCCATATGCCCGCTTTATCCATCAGACTACTTGCTGCGGCATGAGCCATCTGACGGGAATCTCCATCTTGAACCGAGAAGACAGGTTCTCCGCACGCCTCCCCTATAATGAACCGCGAGGCTAGCTCGGCTCGCAGCCTCGCCCTTCACATGCTCGATCCCGATTTCAAGGAATTTTCACGGCTGGCTGCTTCGTCGACACTGGTGCCGGTGGTGAAGTCGGTGAGCGCCGATTTGCTCACGCCGGTTTCTGCGTTTCTGACGATAGCGGCGGATGAGCCACACGCGTTTCTGCTTGAGTCGGTTGAACGCGGGGAACAGATCGGGCGTTATACGTTTCTCGGAGCGCATCCGTATATGCGGCTGCGAGCGCGCGGTTCGGCGATTGAAATCGAACGCGGGCGACGGCGCGAGCGGTATGAAGGAAATGTTTTCGAGTTCGTGAAGCAGTTGCTCAGCGAGCACCAGCCCGCGGCGATTCCCGGGCTGCCGCCGTTCGTGGCCGGAGCGGTTGGATATTTCGCCTACGACGTAGTCCGGCAGCTGGAGAAAATCGGCGAACGTACCAAAGATGACCTGCGCCTGCCGGATTGCGAACTGATGTTCTTTGACCGGTTGCTGGCTTTCGATCACCTGCGGCATCAGATTCACATTGTCGCCGCGGCCGACGTTTCCCGGGAGAAACCGCGCGCAGCCTATGACCGGGCCGTGCGCGACATTTCTGCGATTGAACAAAAACTTGCCCGAGGATTGCGTCCGGCGATGTGGAGGAGATCGCCGAAAACGAAACCCGCCAAGCTGAAGATTCACGCGGGAACCTCGCGAGCGAAATTCATGCGCAGCGTCGAGCGCTGCAAGGAGTACATTGCCGCGGGCGATATTTTTCAGGTGGTGCTGTCGCAGCGGCTCGACTTCACTCCCGGAGTCGATCCGTTCGATCTTTATCGCGCACTGCGGCAGATCAATCCTTCGCCATACCTTTATTTTCTGCGGATGGGCGAGCGGCAGATTCTGGGATCGTCTCCGGAGATGCTGGTGCGCGTGACGGGGCGCAAGCTGGAGTATCGGCCGATTGCGGGAACGCATCCGCGCGGACGCGACGAAGCCGAGGATTTGCGTCTCGAAGAGGAGATGCGCAACGACGAAAAAGAACGCGCCGAGCACGTGATGCTGGTCGATCTAGGGCGCAACGATCTGGGGCGCGTGAGCGAGTATGGTTCGGTGAAAGTGAAAGACCTGATGTACGTCGAGCGCTACTCGCACGTGATGCATCTGGTTTCAGCGCTGGAGGGAACTTTGCGCAAAGATCTCAGCGCGCTGGATGCATTTGCGGCATGCTTTCCCGCAGGAACGTTGAGCGGAGCACCGAAAGTGCGGGCAATGCAGATCATCGAAGAACTCGAACCTGTGCGGCGGGGAATTTATGGGGGTTCGGTGCTCTATGCGGATTTCGCCGGAAATCTCGATTCGTGCATTGGCATTCGCACGATGCTCATGCAGGGCAAGAAAGCGTATCTGCAAGCGGGAGCGGGGATCGTCGCGGATTCTGATCCGGCTCGGGAATTTGAGGAAAGCATGAACAAGGCTCAGGCACTGTTGAGAGCGGTGGAAAAGGCGAGAGGCGCCTAAACTTCCAAGCGGCTAAACGTGTCGCTATTGCGATTTGCCTTTCGCAGGCGTGGCGCTGGGTTTCGGTGGCAAGCACCTGGGCGTGATGTCCGCCGCTCCAGGCTCTTTGTTTTCTGAGTTGCGGGCAAAGCACCAAGGAACAAATGCATCGGGATAACGCTGACGAACCAGTTGCGGAACGTCCGACTCGCGCACTCTTTCAAAATCGAATTCGATGACGCCCTTTGCGGAAACTGTGCCCAGCAGATAACCATAGACATCGGTTTCGGCGGTTTCCGGAGAGCCCTTGGGAAGCGAGTAGCGGACGGCTCCCGCGGTGCCGACAATCCAACCCGACAAAGGTTGCTTCTTCCCATGGTCGGTTAGTTTGTCAGTATTGAAGATATTTGGCATGTAAAAGTGGGAGTGACTCGCGAGTACATAAACCTGCTTGTGGCTTCCGTCCGGATACACGTGGTCCCGAAATTTCTCGAGGTCTTTGTAAGCTTCTTCGCCGCTGTCGCGGCCCTCCGAGCTGATGCTCATGCTGTGAGAATCGGCGATGCTATCCGGCAACGCCTCGTGCATGCCCACGACGACGCTTAACACGTCAGGGTTGTTCTCTGCGCTATTGAGCCTGTTTAGAAGCCAGCTCAACTCCGCCTTGGAAAAGGAGTTCGAAGCATTGTCCAGATAGATGAAATCGACTCCGCCCTGAATCCAGTGGTAGTAAGGCTCGGGCTCGGCCGGTTCCTTGTCCTTCTCGCGCTGCGTCTTGAGCACTGGCAGATCGAGCCAATCGTAGAATTGGCGTTTGAACGCGGGCTCGTCCTTGGGTGGAATAACTTCGTGGTTTCCAATTCCCAAATAAAAAGGAACGTGGCCGAAGGACGCTATTTGATTGGTGGTGAACTCGCTCCACGCGAGACGAAGGTAATTGTCGCAAGCGAGAACCTGTTGGTTCTTTGCGGCGGCAAACGCCATGTCTTCATCAACCTTGTAAATTGCGCGCAGGTCGCCCAGGTGCCAGTAAAAGGCAGGAGCAAATTGGGCGCTATGAGCGGCAATGGCCGGCATGACGACGTCACCGCAGTTGCGCGAATCCCCCGAGACGATAAATCGCCAGGAACCGTCGGCCAAAGGCTGAGAAGCGGCGGGGGAACCTTCGAGCTGGATAAACGCGTGCCGATGACGGAGGGGAAGAAATTTGAAGGTTAGAGCGATCAGACATATGCACGCAATCGTGGCGAGGGCCGCGCCGTAAATCTTCAGGATCGTACTCAATTTTCGCTTGAACTTGTGCTGGCGATCGATCTGCGGCTCAGGAGATGGATCCATAGAACTCCTCCAGCCTCATTATTTATGTGCCCCACGAACACTTTTTTCACGAATTCAGAAAGTTTCCTATGAGTTTCTTTCCCGAATCCGTCAAAACGCTCTCGGGGTGAAACTGCACTCCTTCGACCGCGAACTTCTTGTGTCGCAGTCCCATTATCGTGCGAGTGCCGTCTTTTTCAGTCGTCCGGGCGCTGACTTCGAGGTCAGAGGGCAGATCCTTTTCTTCGACGATGAGAGAGTGATAGCGGGTCGCGGTCATCGGAGTAGGCAAGCCCTCAAAAATCGTCTTGCCGTCGTGGGTGACGGCGCTGGTTTTGCCGTGCATGAGATGAGGCGCGCGAACGACTTTGCCCCCGAAAGCCGCCCCGATAGCCTGGTGCCCGAGGCAAACGCCGAGAATCGGAATTTTGCCTGCGAAGTGGCGAATCAGATCGACGCTGATACCTGCATCCTGCGGCGTGCAGGGACCGGGCGAGATTACGATCCTCTCGGGAGCGAGTTCTTCGAGTTCGGCGATGGAGATTTGATCGTTGCGGCGAACTTCGACCTCGGCGCCCAGTTCTCCAAAATACTGAACTAGGTTGTAAGTAAAAGAGTCGTAGTTGTCGAGAATGAAGATCACGGCGCCGGGCTCTGTAATAGCTTACACCGTAAACAAACTGGATCCAGTTAAAGGAATTTTGAAAATTTCCCGCCTGAATGGGCTATTCCGCTGCCCATGCGTGGTATTGACCCCATGGCCAGTGAACCGTCATCCTCTTAAGCGTAGGTTTTAACGCCACTTCAATTTGTCGGAGCAGCTCATGGAAGGAGCACAGCAGGAAAAACGGTCGGCGCGGCGCTTCGCGCTGCATATTCCGGCCGCAGTCAGCAGGAACGGTATCGCGAATCACAATGAAGATGCAGAGGTAAAGGACGTCAGCGCACGGGGGATTTGCCTGTATCTGGACGCGCCGATTCAGCAAGGTTCGCCAATTTCTTTCACGCTTACTCTTCCACCTGAGATTACACTGACGGAAAACATTCGAGTGCAGTGCAAGGGCAAGGTGGTTCGTACGGAGTCGGGTGCGGATGAAGGAAAGATCGCGGCGGCCGCGGTCATTGAAGAATACGAATTTCTTTCCGGAACTTAAGTCCACAACCTCGTTGAGCCTCGCGTTCCATCCTCCCTCCGGGGCTTCTTTCCACTCCTTAGAAGTGATAAGTTCCTTGGATAAGCTTTCATTTCCAGAGGGTTTTCTTGCGTCGTCCTGCCATACAGATTCTCGCAGTAGTGTGTTTCCTTTCGCTATCCCAGGGCGCCGGTTCGCAGACCTCGGGAAAAGGAGGATCCGCCGCGAATCCGCCGGGTGTGCCGGAGATTACGGGCGTGCGCATCGTGCATGATGCGAGCGGCGATGCAATTGAAATCAGTTCCACGCGCCGCATCGTGCCGAAGATCGAGTCGCGGGACACGCCGCCGCAGATTGTGATCGACCTGCCAAATGCACGATCGTCGATGCCGCATAAGCGCATCGACGTGCTGCAAGGAAACATTCTTACCATTCGCAGCGAAGAACATGCTGCGGAGCAGCGGGGGAAGGCTCCTTTTTTGCGGATTATGGTGAGCTTTCTGATCCCGTATCAATACGAATGGAGTGCTGAGGATAACCGGGTGATGGTTCGTTTGAAGCCCCCGGAAGATCCTTATGTAGCCAGCCGAAAAAGCCCGGCTCAAGTGCCACAGGTAGCCGCAGCAACTCCAATCGCGGAGGCTGCCGTGGTGCCGGTGACCAGCGGCGTAGGAGATGTTTTGTTAGCCGGCAGCCGGTTTGCCGCTGGATCGTCGATTACCGCGGGAAGCGAAACTGCCGTGCTACAACTGGCGCGAGGGGGACAGGTTCAGGCTTGCCCGGGAACCACGCTTTCAGTGACACCCTCGCAGAGCAAGAAAGATCTGATGATCGGTTTGAGCAACGGCGCGATGGAAACTCATTACCGGCTCGACGCATCGGCGGATACGATCCTGACGCCGGACTTCCGGATTCTTCTTGCCGGACCGGGTGAGTTCAATTACGCCATCAGCAGCGACTCGAAGGGCAATACGTGCGTGCGTGGCCTGCCGGGAAATGGTTCGTCGGCGATTGTCTCCGAATTGATCGGAGACCGCGTCTATCAGGTGAAGCCGGCCGAACAAGCGGTATTTCATGACGGGCGCATCGACAAAGTGGATGGCGATATTCCGCCGGAGTGCGGATGCCCTGCGCCGCCGCCGGTGATGCGCGCCGAGGCTGGGCAGCCGCATGTCGTTGCGGACTCGGGCTCGCCCAACCTGACGCTGGCGCAGGGCGGTGCATCGGGCGATCCGAGTAAGCCAGAGGAAAAAATAAACGGAGGTGGGACTGGCGACAACCCGATTTCGCAAACGCTTTCGAGCGGCCCGGAAACGCGCGCGTTGCCACGCAGTACCGCCGATGCCCCACATGTGGAGGTGGAAGCTCCGCTGGTATTTCGCGGAAGAATGAACTCCGCAGCTCCGCCAGCTCCGTCGACAGTGCGTGAAGAGGCGGAAGCTTTGCCGGTAGTTGAACCGTCGAGATCGGTGCCGATTGAAGTGCGCGCGCTTCCGCCAGCCGAAAGTCCAGTGCCTCCTCGGGGAGTATTCCGTCGCATCAAGAGCTTTTTTGCGTCGCTGTTTCGGTGAGAATGCGACTGACTGTTTGAATGCTAAGTCCACGAGGAGCACGTGGTGTACAAAAGGCTGAACTCAACGGCAAGTTGATTCAGACAACAACCACGGAGGCTCCTCGAGGAATATGTATTACATCGGACTGGATGTGCACAAGAAGACCATCAGCTACTGTGTCAAGGATGTGAGCGGTCGCGTTTGCCAGGAAGGAAAGGTC
>JASHNX010000179.1 GCA_030041415.1 Candidatus Sulfotelmatobacter sp. | reverse complement strand
GTGAGGAACCTCGCGCGGTTTGTGCAGGAATATTCTTCTGCCGATGCGGCCGTTGACGGCCACAAACCTAAGTCTGGAAGCCTCGTTTCATGATTCGCATTGCGATCATTGGTGGCGGCATTTCGGGTCTCGCGGCGGCTTTTGCTTTGGAGGAATCTCGCCGCGCCGGAGTCATCGAATATACCCTCTACGAATCTTCTCCGCAGCTAGGCGGCGTGCTCCGCACAGAGCATATAGACGGCTGCGTCGTTGAAGCCGGTCCCGATTCGTTCATCAGCGAAAAACCGTGGGCAGCCGATCTTTGTCGCACGCTCGGTCTTGGCGATCAGCTGATCGGCTCAAACGACGCCGATCGCAAAACCTATATCCTGGTCCGTGGCCGGTTGATTCCCATGCCCGATGGGCTGATGTTCATGGTCCCCACCAAAATTTTGCCGACCGGCTTTTCCCCGCTTTTTTCCTGGGGCACGAAGCTGCGCATGGCAGGTGAGTTGTTTCATCCTCCTCATAGCGCTAATGGCGACGAAAGTGTCGCCTCGATGGTCGACCGCCACTATGGACCCGAGATGGTCGATCGGCTCGCCGATCCGCTGCTTTCCGGAGTCTACGGAGGCGAAGCATCGAACCTCAGCGTGCGCGCCGTTCTGCCCCGATTCGCGGAAATGGAGCGCAATCACGGCAGCCTCGGCCGCGCTATGCTGGCCGCCCGCAAGAAGATGCGCGCTGCCGCCAGCAAACCAACCCCTCCGCTGTTCACTTCGCTGAAAAACGGCATGCAGCAGCTGGTTGAAACCCTTGTCCCGCGTTTGAACCAAACTTCGTTGCTCACCAATACTGCCGTCCAGTCGATTCAAGCAGAAGGTGGGGCCTGGCATATCACCGCCGGAGCGCAATCAGCCGGTTTCGACGGCGTCATCGTTGCTTTGCCGGCGAATGCCGCGGCTAAGCTTCTTTCGAGCTGCAGCCCCGACTTGTCCGCCGAGCTTTCAGGAATTGGTTACAGCTCGTCGATCACTGTCGTCTTGGCTTATGACCGGCGGGTTCGCCAGTCGCTTCCCGCTGGCTTTGGCTTTCTTGTGCCGCGCAGCGAGGGCAAGCAACTGCTTGCTGCAACTTTCGTGCACAACAAATTCCCTCACCGCGCTCCTGAGGATCGTGCCTTGTTGCGCTGTTTCTTTGCCGGATCGAACGCGGAAAAAGTCTGGCAGCTTTCCGGCGACGCCATCATCGCTATTGTGCGAAACGAACTGCAGCAGATCCTCGGCTTGCGTGCCGTGCCGTCATTTGCTCGCGTCTACAAATGGAAGGCCGCCATGGCGCAGTATGGAGTCGGGCACCTGGAGCGCCTCGATCGCATGGCACGGCTGCGCGCGCAACTCCCCGGACTCGCGCTCGCGGGCAATGGCTATCGCGGCATTGGCGTGCCGGATTGCATCCGCTCGGGGCAGGATGCGGCGAAAGAAATCCTCACCGTAAGAACGTCTTCACCTGCCAGCCAAACCGCTTAGGCCGTAGCCGCGAAGCTCACCTATACGTTCTCAATCGGCTAACCCTGAATCAGAGCTCGATAAGTGTGGGTATTTCACCTCCGGGTAAGCTCTGGCAAAAGCGATCCACACGATTGCGATCACCGCGAAGCAAAGTACGCTGCCCTCGGGCCCGACGATTCCACCGGTTAGCCAAGGCGGGCCGCGAAATGACGTCTTCAGCAAATGCCCCGGAAACAGTGTGCCGCTATCCGGAACCGAATACAAAAATGTTTCACCCCAATCCCAAGCCGCATGAAAGCCGATGGCAAACCACAACGTTCCGGTGCGCTGCAAAGTAAGGCAAAAGAAAAAACCAATGGCCGCCGCTGCCAGTAATCCCGGCCATTGCTCGCCCGCATTTTGCGAGTGAATCAATCCGAAAATGAAGGAGAGAAAAATTGCCGCCGGCCAGAAACCGGCCGCTCGAGTCAGGGTAAATTGCGTGTAACCGCGCAGCAGGAACTCCTCAAAAAATCCCACCAGCAGGAAAAACAAGGCCCAGAACAGAGCGAATTTTACGATGCGAGCTCCGTGAATCACCAGATGCCCGAAGCTGAACAGCCCTAGATCGAACATGGCTACAAGTAGAAGCGATACGCTCGCGAAGCCCCAAAGCGCCCCAATCCAAAATGACTTGCCGAACGCCTTACGCAGCGGCAAGCCGTAACTTTGCCATGGCCGCTTCTCAACCCTCGCCAGAACGATTGAAGGCACGGCCGCAGCCACAAAAAGCCCAAACTCGGCCAGCATCGTCGACCACAGCCCGTTGGCACCCAAATCCAACGATCCGACCCAGCGCGTAATCACAAACTGCAGCACGTAAAAAATAGCGACATAAAAGGCGAATCCCCATCCCGGCCGCAATCCATCCGGACCGAGAAAAACTGTGCGCACATACGATGGCTGCATCGCGGCGGCCAGATTCGGCGATTCGCCCGCCAATCCGGCCGGACTTTCTTCGGCTATCGTTTTTTCCTCGTCTGGAATATGAGTTCCGTTTTCCATTGCGTCGCAGGTTTCCTTAAACTGGCTCGCTCATGGTAAAACACTCGGTCCGCTTATGAGTCGTTTTTTCACGCGCGAGCGCTTTGGCTGGGCGCAGTTTCTGGCGGGAGGACTGCTCCTCATTTTTTTCGCGCAGGCGCTATGGCTGGTGCGCTCCGATCTTCGCACCTCCGATCCCAGCGAAACGGAACAGGTTCTGCTTGCCGCCGGATGGCGCCAGCTTCAGGGCGGCGCGATTGCCGGCGCGCCTTATCCCGATGCTCCTGGAGCTCTGCCTCCAGAAATTTCTCGCGATGCCGGCGGCTTCGACACGGAACACTCGCCGTTTCTGCCTCTCGTGACCGCCGTTCCCTTGCTGGCTCTTCCACAACCCTTCCTTGACGCAGGCTTCTCTCCCTATTGGCGTTGGCTGGTGCATACTCCATTTCTCGCCTGCGGAATTTTTCTCGGCGCATCTCTCTGGTATGTCGCGCGACGCCTGTGCGGCTATGCGGGAGGGCTGCTCGCGCTCACGCTCTATTGTTTCTCGCCGGCAATGATCCAGGCCAGCGCGCTTTGGCACACAGATCCCGACATCTTCGCGGCCTGGGGATCTTTCGGCGCCATCTTTACGGCCATCGCCGTTGCGCATACGCTCTATGCCCCCCGCGAAGTCGTTCTGTGGAACTGGCGGCGCATCGTGTTGCTCGGTGTGGCCCTTGCCATAGCGGTCGGCTCGGAGTTTTCCATGATCATTGTCGCCCTCGCTGCTCTGGGTTTCATGCTCTACGTTGCCCCGATCCGGCGCGGCGCGGTGTTCGTGATCTGGACGGCTTCATGTTTCGTAGCGGCACTGCTTCTCTTTGCCACATACTTCTTTCACCCTCGTATATTCCTGCAAGGACTTCTCCACGCGTCATTCTGGGGAGCCACCTGGCGCGGCTTCACCGTTCCGGGCGTCTATGGGGTGGTGGGATCGCAAATCCTGCGCGGCTGCCCCGCGCTCGCCTTGCTCCTGCCGCTCGCGTTTGCCGCGTATCTTGCCTGGCCGCGCACTCGTTATTTCGGGAACACCGCGCCCGGCCTGGTTGCGCTCCTCTTTGTTCTGCTGGGGATGGCTCACCCCCACCTTGCCGGTGCAGGATTTCTGTTCGCTTCGGTTCCATTTTTTCTGATTTTTGTCTCCGGGGTGATTGCAGATCTGATGGAAACCTCTTACCGCTCCATCGTGGCCGCCTGCGTCGGCGGGCTGCTCCTGGCTTATATTCTTTGGAATATCACCGCCCTGCTGCATATTCCGCATGGATAGCGGTTGGAGCTGTCCTTTCGGCATCTCTGCCGGTTCATTTGGAAACGCCGCCCCTCCCTAGCTTTTTTCTGTTCGCTGGCTGGGCTGGGCCTGAAACCTGCGGCAGGAGTATGATTACCAATGTGGGTGGTTCTGTCGTCTCCCCGGTTTTGGTTTCACGCGCATCCTTGAGGGAAGTCCTGTCCCCGCTTAAGCCGCTGGTCATACTCGCTGTAATTGTGGCCGTCGCGCCATGGGCCTTCGCCCAGCGAGGTGGCGCCGGAGCAGCGCGAGGCGGAGTTTCGGTTCACGTGGGTACGCCGCATCGTGCTGGCGGGGCTAGTTTTGTTTCTAGCGGAGAGCGCGGCCGCGGCAGGTTCAATCGTCATGCCGGTCCCTACTCTTATTATTCTCTGCCGTTTCCGTTCTTCGACGACGCCGTCGACGCCGATGACCTTTACGCGGCCGGATATCCTATCGCAGCTCCGCTCCCGCCGTTTATGCGGCCTTCCGGCGGATTCTCAGGCTACGGAGGCGGTTCGATGCGCGGCATAGAGGACTCTGCATCCGCCGAGCCTTCTCAGCCTCTGATGATCGAGCTGCAGAATGGCCGCTACACTCAGGTCAGCAGCGCTGCCATCAACGGAGAAGCTGCGCCGTTGAATCCCAGCTCTGATGAAGCGCGCATTGTTCGGCCCGGCGATAGGGCTGAGGGTCCGATGATCACGGCGCCTGCCGCAAATGAAATGATGCCTGTCGTTCTGATTTTTCGCGACGGCCACAGCGAGCAAGTGCACGACTACACCATCGCCAACGGTATTCTCTATGCTCGTGGCGATTACTACAACGACGGACATTGGAATAGGCAGATCGATCTTGCCTCGCTCAACCTGACTGAAACCGTGCGAGCCAACGCCAGCCGCAATGTACCGTTCGTGGTGCCTTCATCGCCCAATGAGGTGATCGCGCGGTTCTAACCGATCCATGCGGGGAAGCCCGTGTGGGGACAGCCGCCCTCGGCTGTCCGGTCGAGCGGAGCTCGACAGTCGCGCTCAAGCCTTTGCGCACTTACTTGTTTTTCTTTGACTTCCGCCCGCCCGGAACCTTCCCGATTCGAGGATCGCGTGCCAGAACCAGCTCGCAGGCTCGCATCGCCGATTCCTCAAAGTCCGACTCCTCGGAAGGCAGTACCTGCCAGCCGGTGATCTTCTTGCCCAGCAAGCCAACCGACCGCATGCGCGGAAACTCCGAGCGCAGACTTTCGTGGTGTTCCTCGGTTGTGGCAAGCCAGACGCCATTGTCGGCAGGATATTTAGGTTTTTCGCGGAGGATGAGAACAATCTTCTCGTCAATGTAAATCGCAACGCACCCAAACATTGGCCGCGTCATCGGAGCGAGCGGCGCCAATGCCTCGAGAACAAACTCATGCGGCACTTGCTTGCGAGGCTTCGCAAGCAGGGGGTCGGCGGGGGTAGAAGTGCGAGGAATCCTGGGCATGGGCTAAGGAATTATAGAAGGGATGACGCGGCGTGCGGAGGTTTGCAAATGTGGTCCGTAACCCCGCCTAAACCCCGACTCCGTGATATAATATTTTTGGTCTATAAAACAAATAACTACCTGTAAATACAATTATTTAGCCTGCTTTCGCAAATTGCGACTGCGGTTGCGCCAACGGCCGAAAACCGAAGAGCCCAAATGCCTGACGAACAGAATCCCGAGCTTCCCTTAACCCCACCCCCCGGCGGCGACTCCGGTGGTCCCGGCGCGCTGCACATTCAGCCCGTCAATGTCGAAGACGAGATGCGCAAGTCGTATCTTGATTACTCGATGTCGGTCATTATTGGCCGCGCCCTGCCCGACGTGCGCGACGGACTCAAGCCCGTGCATCGGCGCATCCTCTATGCAATGCACGATATGGGCTTGCTGCACAACAAGAAGTTTTCGAAGTGTGCTGGCGTCGTTGGCGAGTTGCTCAAGAAATATCATCCTCACGGTGATAGCGCGGTTTACGACGCGCTCGTGCGCCTCGCGCAGCCGTGGTCGATGCGCTATCCGTTGATCGATGGCCAGGGAAATTTCGGCTCCATCGATGGCGACCCTCCCGCGGCCTACCGTTACACCGAATGCCGCATGACCCGCATCGCCGAAGAGATGCTGGTCGATATCGAAAAGGAAGCGGTCGATTTCGTCCCTAACTTCGACGAAAGCACATCCGAGCCGGTCGTGCTGCCCACGCGCATTCCAAACCTGCTGATCAACGGCTCGAACGGCATCGCCGTCGGCATGGCCACGAACATTCCACCGCACAACTTAACCGAAATTGTCGACGCCGCCATCACGCTCATCAATAATCCGGCTGCGCAGCTAGCGGAAATTTTGAAGTTCGTGCAAGGCCCGGATTTCCCGACCTACGGCATCATCCATGGCCGTTCGGGAATCTTCGAAGCCTACCGCACCGGCCGTGGCCGTTTCACCATGCGGGCCAAAGCCGCGATTGAAAACATCACCAAGGACCGGCAGGCCATCGTCGTCACCGAGATTCCATATCAGGTAAACAAGACGGTCCTCATCAAGCGCATCGCGCAGCTCGTCAACGACAAGGAAATCGAAGACATCGCCGACGTCAACGATTACAGCGATCGCGAAGGCATGCGCATCGTCATCGAACTGAAGCGCGGAAGTGAACCCCAAATCGTTTTGAATCAGCTTTTCAAGCACACGCAGATGCAGGAAGGCTTCTCGATGATCCTGCTCGCCGTGGTCAACGGCCAGCCGCGCGAACTCGGACTGATCGAGGCTATCAAGCTCTTCATCAATCACCGCGTCGAAGTGGTGCGCCGGCGTACTGCGTTTCTGCTTTCGAAGGCACGCGACCGCGAGCACATTCTCGAAGGCTATCTCATTGCGCTCGACCATCTCGACAACGTGATCACGATCATTCGCGGCAGCGCCAACCGTGCCGATGCCCGCGAAAACCTGATTCTCTATTTCGGCGGCAAGAAGATCGACATCAATACCACCGGCCGCGCGCCGAAGCTCGATGCGGAAAAACCATTCACCGGCAAGCAAGCCGATGCGATTCTCGAACTGCAATTGCATCGCTTGACCCGGCTTTCGATCGACGAGATTTCCAACGAACTGAAAGAAGTTCGCGACAACATCGCCGAATACGAATCGATTCTCGGCTCGGAGAAGAAGCTGCGCAGCGTCATCGTTAAAGAGCTGGAAGAAATCAAGAAGCTCTACGGAGACGAGCGCCGCACGCGCATCGAAGACGAAGCCGCGGAGATCGTCCTCGAAGATTTGATCGCCGATGAGCAGGTCGCCGTCACCTTCAGCCACTCCGGCTATATGAAGCGGACGCCGATCTCGACCTACCGCATGCAGCGCCGGGGAGGCACCGGCCGCACCGGAATGAAAACGCGCGAGGAGGATTTCGTCGAGCATCTTTTCATCGCGTCGACGCACGCCTACATTCTCATCTTCACCAACAAAGGGCGCGTCTACTGGCTCAAGGTGTACGAAATTCCCGATATCGGCGCCGCCGGACGCGGCAAGCACATTGGCAATCTCATCGGCCTGCAGCCCGGCGAAACCGTTCGCACTATGCTCGCTGTGCGCAATCTCGAAGCAGAAAACAAATATGTTTTTTTCGCAACCCGCAACGGACTGGTAAAGAAGTCCGAGCTGCGCGAGTTCATGCATGTGCGCTCGAACGGCATTATGGCGATCGGCATCGAGGAGGGAGACGAACTCGTCGCCGCCCGTGTCACTGACGGCAATCAGATTGTCTTTCTTGCATCGCACGAGGGCATGGCCGTCCGCTTCGACGAAAATCACGTTCGACCCATGGGACGCGCCGCTTACGGGGTCTGGGGCATCGATCTCGAAAAGAACGATTATGTTGTCGGAATGACCGTAACGCCGAAAGCTGGCGCTGCACCGGTAAAAACAACCGAAGACGTTGCGGAAGGAGAAACTGCGGAACTTGCCGCCGGCGGCAACCTGATTCTTTCGGTCACGGAAAATGGCTTCGGCAAGCGCACGCCCGCCGACGAATACCGCCTCACCAATCGCGGGGGCAAAGGTGTGATCAACCTGAAGACGACTGACCGCGTCGGCAAAGTCGTGTCGATTGCACTGGTCGATGAAAACTCGCAGGTGATGCTCATCAGCCAATACGGCAAGATCATCCGCATGGATTCGAAGACCATCCGCGAATCCGGCCGCAACGCGCAGGGCGTCCGTCTGCTGCAAATGGAGCCGGGCGATCGCGTGGCTGCCGCAGTGGTGATTGCGCCGGAAGAGGAGGGGAACGGAGAGACGCTGATTCAGTAGTGATCGCGTAGCGACGGGCGCATTCGTCCGCCGCACTTCCTTGCCTCAAGCTCGTATGGCGCGTCCTGCCCGCGAAAGGCGCGCATTCGAAGCGGTCTGAAAGGGCGAAAGGCCGCTACAATTTTAACGGGGGACTTCACACTGGCAAACGCATGTCCGCTTCAACAACAATTCCTGAGGAATTGATCCGAGATCCCGCTACCTTTTCCCGGCTTAGCGCCGAGTGCGACAAGATCATCGACACGCAAAGGTTGCTGCCTGATTTCGTCTTCTGGCAAGCA